>JADJEE010000001.1:1571902-1886283 GCA_016709225.1 Deltaproteobacteria bacterium
TGAGGTCGTCGGCGAGCTGCAGTGCAACCCCGGGCTCGTGCAGGGTCTCGAGCTGGAACGCGGCCGTGCGCAGCGCGAGCTGCAGCGGCAGCGCGCCACGGCCACGACCGGCCGCGATCGCCTGCACCAACATCGCACCGGCGTGGGACGCCAACGCGCCGCGGCCGAGCGCGAAGACCCGATCGGCGACGGTCTGCGAGTCGGGATCGATCGCGAGCAGCTCGCCCCACGTGGCCAGCGCTCCGGCGCCGTCGCCGGCCTGCTCGTGGGCGGTCGCCAGCTGCTCGAGCAGCCGCGCCCGCTCGCTGCCCTCGGCGCCGCGCAGGCGTGACTGCACCACGCGGGTGATGCCGACGGTGTCGGCGTTGGCGGTGTACGCCGCCTCGAGCGCGTCCAGCAGCGCCGGCTCCGGGGTCTCGCTGCTCGCGAACAGCTGCTCGAGCCCACCCAGCGCATCGCGGCCGCGCTGCAGCTCGAACGCGTCGCCGAAGGCCTCGAGCGCGCCGGCGCGATCGCCCTGGCCCACCAGCACGTCGCCCAGCCGCACCAACGCCGCCGCACGGTCACCATCGGCGGCGGCCTGACGGGCGGTCTCCACGAGCACGCGCCGCAGCGCGTCGCCATCGCCGACCTTGCGGGCCAACCGCTCGGTGCGGGCGCACACCGCCGAGCTGGCCGCGCCCTGCTCCACCAGCGGCATCAGCAGCGTCAACGCGCGGCCGGCCTCGCCGAGGATCTCCTCGCACAGCTGCGCGGCGTAGATCGACATCGCCGCCACCACCGACGCCGAGCGCCCGGCCTCGGCGGCCTTGGCCTGCAGCATGTCGACGTGCTCGGAGCCGGCCCCGAGCTGCACCGCGAGGCGACCGCCATGCTCGAGCACCTCGGGCAGCGCGTCGTCGTCGACGACGTCGAGCTGCGCGACCGTGGCGGCCAGCGCACCGTGGGGGTCCTCGAGCCGCTCGAGCCGCAGCCGCGCCAGCGCGCGCAGGGCCTCGGCCTTCTCGGCGGGGTCGTGGGCGAACTCGACGCGGTGGGTCCGCACCACCGCGAGCTCGGTCCACCGCGCCGCGGCCTCCAGCCTCGGGATCACCAGCGCCGCGGCGGCGTCGTGGTGGGCCTCCGTGGCCGCGATCGCAGCGACGTCCACCAGCGCACCGTTCGAGGCCGGCAGCAGCGCGAAGACCTGCTCGTAGGCGGAGAGCGCCGCCGGCACGTCGCCGATGGGGCCGGCCTGCAGGCGCGCGACGTCGAGCAGCAGCGCGGCCCGCTCGGCCTCGCTGCGGGCCAGCTCGGCGCGACGCTCGAGCACATCGACCGCCTCGCCGTGTCGCGACTCGGCGAGCAACGCCTCGCCCAGCAGGGCCAGCGCCTCGACGTCGTCGCCGGTCTCCCCCAGCAGGGCCTGCAACACGTCGATCTCCGCGCTGCGATCGCCGCGACCGCGGTGCAGCGCGGCCAGCTCGAGGCGCAGCGCGCGACGCTCGACGCCGACGTCGGCGACCTCGACCTGACGCTCGATGACGTCGATCAGCTCGGCGGTGCGACCACTGCGGGCGTAGGTCCGCGCGAGTCGACCGAGCGCCTCGCGGTCGCCTGGCGCCAGCTCGAGCAACGACACCCAGCTCGCCAGCGCGTCGTCGCTGCGCTCGAGGGTGTCGTCCTGCAGCAGCGCGCGACGGCGCAGCAGCGAGATGCGCTCGTGATCGTCGGTCGCCAGCGCGACGCGACGCGCCAGCACGTCGACCAACCCGACGTGATCGCCGGTCTGGGTCGAGGTGACGTCGAGCAGCGCGAGCGCCTCGGGCTCCTCGGGATCGAGCTCCAGCGCCGCGCGCAGCTGCTCGATCGCCGCGGCCGGCTCGGCGAGGCCATTGCGCAGCCGTGCCGCCCACACCAGCAGCGAGACCCGCCGGTCGGGATCGGCCGCGAGTGCCTCGGCCCCGGCCGCAGCGACCAACGCATCGGCAAGGCGCGACTCCTGCTCGAGCGCGGCCGCCAGGCGACGCGCCTCGGCATCGAGCCGCACCAGCGACTCGCTGGGACCGGGCTCCGCGAGCGCGCGCAGCAGGGCCCCGAGCGCCGCGTCGTGGGTGTCCTGCGAGCGCTGCTGCAGCGCCGCGAGCTCGAAGTAGAGCTCGTGCCGCGCGTGCGGATCGGCGGTATGGGCCAGCTGCCACTCGTCGATCTCGACCAGCCGACGGGTGTTGCCGGCCTGCTCGTAGATCGGGCGCAGGATCGCCAGCACGCGTGGGCGCGTGGCACTGCGGACCTGGGCCACGCGCTCGAGCATCGCGACCGCGTCGCGATCGCCCGGCACCTCGGCGAGCATGTTCTCCAGGGTATCGACCGCGCCGTCGCCGTCATCGAGCGGTCCGTCCTGCAGCTGCGCGATGCGCAGCGCGACGCGGTTGCGGTCCTCGGCGTCGGGTGTCCGCGCGATGCGGTCCCTCAGGGCGTCGAGCAGCTCGGCATGGCGGCCGGTGTCGCCGAGGATCTGCTCGAGGCGACTGCGCCCGAGCTCGTAGTCGGGCCGGATCTCGAGCATGCGCTGGTACGCGCGCGCGGCCTCGGCGGGGTCCTCGAGCAGCTCCTGGGCCAGGGTCGCGAGCTTGCGCAGCAGCTCGAGCTGCCGCTCCTCGAGCGGGTTGCGATCGACCTCGCGCCAGTAGAGGTCGGCGAGATCACGCCAGGCCTCGCCCTGGGTGAGCGCGACCTCGAGCTGGCCGAACACGTGGCCCTGCTCGGGGCGCGCGTCGAACAGCCGCTGCAGCAGCGGCACCGCGCGCAGCGGCTGGCGCAGGGTCCCGGCCCACAGCTCGGCGGCCTCGCGCACGATCGCGAGGGTGTCGTCACCGTCGTCGTCACGGTGCTCGTCGACGTGCCCGGTCAGCAGCTCGGCGTAGCGGGGCGTCTCGCCGAGCACGCCGGCGAGGCGCGCCAGCTGATCACGGACGTAGCGGTTCTCGGGCTGCTCGCGGAACAGCCGCGTGTAGCTCTCGAACGCGCGATCGAGATCCTCGAGCTGCTCCTCTTCGATCTGCGCGATGCGCAGCAACAGCTTGCTTCGCGCGGCGTCGTCCTGGGCCTCCGCCAGTCGGATCTCCTGCACCTGGATGAGCCGCGGCCAGTCGGCGACGGCGGCGAACACCGGCTCGAGCATCTCGGCCACGCGCCCACGCATGCTCGGGTCTTCGAGGTAGCGGCCGAGCTCCGCGGTCGCGCGCGCGTGCTCGGGGTCGAGTCGCAGGGCCGTGCTCAGGTGCCGGATGCCGGCCTCGGCGTCGTCGAGCTTCTCGCCGAGCAGGCGGCCCAACCGCAGGTGGGTGTCGACCGCCGCGCGGCCGCTCTGGCCGGCGAGCTTGCGACCGAGGTGGGCGGCGAGCTCGCGCCAGCGACCGGCGGCCTCGTACAACGGCTCGAGGGCGGCCTGCACCTCGGGCGCGGCGAGGCCACCCGCCGACAGTCGCTCGTAGAGGGCGATCGCGTCCTCCGGGCGCTCGAGCTGCACGCGGGTGAGCTCGGCGGCGCGCACGAGGTAGCGGTCGCGCAGCTCGACGTCGCTGGCGCGGTCGGCCCGCGCGGCCAACAGGTTCGCGAGCGACTCGTGCTCGCCTTGATGCAGGTAGATGCGCTCGAGCGCATCGGCGGCCTCGGCGTCGCCCGGCGCCAGCGCGAGCACGCGCTCGTAGGCGCTGCGGGCCTCGTCGAGCTTGCCGAGCCGATCGAGCGCGACCTGCCCCATCGACCGCAGCACGCGCTGCTGCAGCTCGGCCTCGAGGATGTGGTCGACCGTCGCCGCGTAGGCGTCGAGCAGCCCTTGCGCGCGTGCGGCCTCGGCCCCCAGCGCCTCGACCTTGGCGAGGATCTCGGTGAGCTCGGGCTGGTCGGCGGCCTCCGCCATGGCCTCGCACAGCACCGCGAACGCGCGATCGGGATCGCCGATGCGCTCCTGCTGGGTCTTGGCCACGCGCAGCAGCGCCGCCAGGCGCCGCCGGCCCGAGGGCTGCTTGCGGGCCTGCAGCTCCTCGAGCGCGAGCAGCTCCGGCCAGTTCTGCTCGGCCTCGTACAGCGGCAGCAGGATGCGGATGGCGCGTTCGCGGGTGTCGTCGACCTCGAGGTAGCGCGTGACCTCGCGGCGGGCGGCCGCGTGGGTCGGCGAGAGATCGAGCACGCGCTTGAGCAGATCGAGCGCGTCCTGCCCGCGACCGAGCCGCTGCCCCACCACCACCGCCGTGCGCGTCAACAGCTCGACGCGCACCGGATCGCTGTCGGCCAGCGTGATGAGCCGCCGCAGGCCGTCGTCGACGTCGGCCCACCGCTCGAGCCGCTCGTTGATCGCGACCAGGGCCGACAGCGCGAAGATGTTCTCCTCGCGGCCGGGCTTCAGATCGAGGATCGACTGGAATGCCCACAGGGCGCGCTGCTGGTCCTGCAGCTGGTCGCGCTGGATCTCGCCGATCTGGCGGAAGATCTGCGCGCGGGTCTTCACCTCGGTGATGACGCCGACGCGATGCTCGAGCACCTCGCACAGTCGCTCCCACTCCTGCTCCTCGAGGAACAGCCGCTCGAGTGCGTCGAGGCCAGGGAGATTGCCGGGCTGCAGATCGAGCACCTCGGAGTAGGTGATGGCCGCGCCGACGCGGTCGCCCAGCTGCTCCTGGATCTCGGCGATTTCGAGTCGCACCGCCACGTGGGTCGCCGTGTCGGACGAGAACCGCAGGAGCGCGCGCTTGGCCTCGACCAACGCCGGGCCGTCGCCGGCCTCGAGGTGCAGCCGGCACAACGCCTCGACGGCGCGCTTGGCCAGCGCAACGTCGTCGGGCTCGAGGGCGAGCAGGTCGGACCACGCGGCACGGGCCGCCTCGGCGTCGTGGAGCTTGCCGTCGGCGAGCTCGGCGAGCCGTCGGGTCAGATCGATGGCGAGCGCACGGTCGCCGCCGGCCTGGGCGAGCGCCTGCCGCCAGGTCTCGACCAGCTCGAGTGGGCGCGACAGCGACAGCCCCAAGCGTTCGACCTCGGCGCGGGTGTCCGCGCGGCGCACGTCCATCGCGTAGGCCTCGCGCAGCGTCGCGAACGCACCGCCGGCGTCGGCGAGGTCGTGCTCGCGCACGCGGGCGATCTCGACCAGCTGCGTGATGGCTTGGTCGAGGCTGCCCTGCTGCTCGGCATGTTCGCGGCGCACCGAGAGCACGCGGATGCGGCCGGCGTGATCGCGCCGTCGCACGTAGACCGGCTCGAGCAACGCGGCCGCCTGCAGCTGCACCTCGGCGACCCCGAGCAGCTCCTCGAGCAGGCCGCGTGCGCGCTCGTCGTCGGGATCCTCGCCCAGCACCTGACCCAGCAGATCGGTGGCGCCGAAGGCATCGCCGAGGTCCTGCATCCGCAGCGTCGCGCGGCGCACCTGCAGCGCGCGCGCGCGGGCCGAGTCGCGCTCGAGCTCGGCCCAGCGCCCGAGGGTCTCCTCGAGCTTGATGCGATCGCCGCGCTCGGTGCTGTGCTCGTACATCTCGGCGAGCAGCTCGATGGTCGGAACGTCGTCGGGGATCAGATCGAGCAGCTCCTCGGCGGTCGCGATGGCGCGTGCAGGATCGGCCAGCCGATGGCGCGAGAGGTCGATGATGCGCGACAGCAGATCCTTCTGTTCGCGGGGGTTGAACGAGACGTCGGCGCGGCGGCGGTACAGCTCGCGCAGCTCGGCATCGGCCCCACGCGCGCGCAGCAGCGTCTCCTTGGCCTCGTAGGCGCCCTGGTGGGTCTCGTCGGCGTCGAGCACCTCGCCGTAGGCGGCCTCGGCATCGGCCGGGCGCTGCAGCTTGTCGCGCAGCATCGCGGCGTACTCGAGCAGCATGTCGCGGCGCAGCGTCGCGCGCTCGCGTGGGAGCGTGCGGCCCTCGGACTCGGCGGCCTCGGCCTCGGCGGCCAGTGCGGCCAGCACGTCGGCGTAGGCGGCCGCGACGTCCTGTGGGCGCCCGAGGTCGTTGCCCAGGCGCGCGAGCACCTGACGCGTGTTCCACTCGCGGGGATCGATGCGGAACAGCTCGCCGCGGATCCGCAGCGCGTCGACGCGGCGCTCGGGCATCTTCTCGTAGATGCCCGCGAGCTGCTCGAGCAGGCCGTGACGGACCTCGGGATCGGTCTCGGCCGCGACGATGATCTCCATCGCCTCGGCCTCGCGCGGTCGATCCTCGACGCGGCGGTAGTACGGCAGCAGCCCGCGCATGATCGCCAGCGCGCTGGTCGGGTCGGCGGTGCGCAGCTGCTCGAGCGCTGCGACCGCGCCGCGGTGCTCGGGCTCGAGCTCGAGCACCGCCAGGAAGCCGGCGGTCGCGGCCGCGGGATCGGCCAGTCGGGTGGCGTGGATCTCGGCCAGCTCGAACATCAGCGGCACCGCGCGGCCGCCCTCGTGGGCGAGCTGCTGCTGCAGCACCTCGGCCAGCGACGACCACTGTCCACGGTTGCGGTGGATGCGGGCGAGCGACTCGAGCGCGGCGGCGTCCTGCGCCGCGATCGCGAGGATGTCGCGGTAGGTCGAGACCGCCGCGTCGAGGTCACCGAGCTGTTCCTCCTGCAGCCGCGCGAGCTGACGCAGGGTCGGCAGGCGACCCTCGCCCGCGGGCTCGACCTCGAGTCGGCGGCGGTAGACCTCGGCGAGGTCGTCCCAGCGGTGGGTCGCCGTATAGATCGACTCGAGCGCCCCGATCGCAGCGGTGTCGTGGGGATCGAGCGCGATGATGCGACGGTAGTAGCGCTGCGCGTCGTCGGGCTTGGACAGCTTGTCGCGGGCGATCACCGCCAGCTTGTCGAGCAGCACCAGGCGCTCGTCATCGGCGACCGCCGCATCGGCGATGCGCTGCTCGAAGATGCGGCTCAGCTCGTCCCAGCCGTCGGCGCGCTCGGCCGCCGCCTCGAGCCCGCTGCGCAGCGTGGCGTCGGTCGGCCGCAGGCGGTAGGCCTCGGCGGCCCACTGCAGCGTGAGGGTCGGCGAGGCCAGCTTGTCGTGCGCGACCTGCCGCAGCGACTCGACCAGTGCAAGCCGCTCGTCGTCGTCGGACGCGGCGCCCAGCAGCACCTCGTAGGTCCCCAGCAGGCGGGCCCAGTTGCGTTGCTCGCGGTAGATCGGCACCAGCTCGCGCGCGACCTCGATGTTGTCGGGCTGGATTGCGAGCGTGCGCTCGAGCGCCCGGACCGCCCGCTCGGGCTGGCCGAGCGGACCCTGGCACAGCTTGGCCACGCGACGGTACAGCGCGACGCGGGGCTCGGTCGCGGCCAGGCGATCGGCGGCGCTCTGCAGCACCTCGACCAGATCGTCCAGCCGGCCCTGCGCTTCGTACAGCTCGTGCAATCGATCCCACGCGCCGTCGGCCACGAACGCATCGCGGAGCCGCCGCAGCGCCCGCTCGTGTCCGGGCTCGAGGCGCAGCAGCTCGGACCACACCGGCACCGCGTCGACGCGGCTCTGCAGACGGTCGCTGTAGATGCTGCCGAGCGTGGCCAAGAGCGCGGGCGCGGCCTCGACCGGCGCACCCGCGAGCTGGCGATGCAACACCTCGGCGGCGTCGTTCCAGCGCGACTCGCGTTCGTACAGTCGCAGCAGACCCGCCAGCGCGGTCGGCTCATCGCCGTGGTGCTCGAGCACCTCGCCCCACGCGGCGATCGCCTCGCGGCGGTCACCGAGTCGCTCCTCGGCGAGGTGTGCGAGCTCGAGGCGCAGCGCGAGCGCGGCCTCACCCTCGCGCTCGTCGAGTTCCTGCCGACGCAGCGCGATGAGGGCCCGGAAATCGCGCCGCTGCTCGTGGATGCGCGCCAGCAGGCCGCGCGCGCCCTGGTCGCGCGGCGACAGCTGCAGCAGCGTCTGCAGCGGCTCGAGGGCGCGCTGGGGATTGCCCAGCTGCTCGAGCCAGATCTCGGCGACCTTGCGCAGCAGCTCGATCTGCCGCGGCTCGTCGCCGGCGTCCTTGGCCGCCGCGATGCGCCGCTGGTAGACCCCGAGCAGGTCATTGTTGCGACCCGCCTTCGCGTAGGTCTGCGCGAGCGCATCGAGGCTGGCCTCATGCCACGGATCGACGTCGAGAATGCGCTGCAGGGTCGCCAGCGCCATGGTGTCGAGCTTGAGGCGGTCGCGGTACTGCGCGGCGATCTCGAGCAGCTTGTCGATGCGCGCGGCGTCGGCGGTGGCACCCTCGCCGAGGCGCTCGCTCTCTTCCTTGAGCAGCTCGACCAACGCGGTCCACTTGCCGCTGTCACGGTAGAGCCGCTCGAGCGCGGCCGAGGCCCGCGGATCGTAGCCGTCCTCGCGCAGCACCGAGCGCCAGGTCTCGATCGCGCGATCGATCCCGCCCGGCTGCGACTCGGCCAGCGCCGAGACCTCCTGCGCCAGCGCGAAGCGGGCCTCGGGGTCCTTGCTGGCCCGCCGGGCCTGCACGAGCACCTGGATCAGCTGTGCCACGCCCGACTCGCCGGCGAACTGCTCGCGATAGAACGCCAACACCTCGGTGTGGGCCGGCTCAGAGCGACGCACGCGACGGAAGTACGGCTCGGCGAGCGCGGGCTGCCCGGAGCGTCGCCACAGCAACGCGCCGGCGACCAGCGCGACGTCGTTGCCCGCGTCGTCGCGGGGGGCTCGGGCCGCGATCGCCTTGGCGGTGTCCTGCAGCTCGGTGGTGTCGACGCCGTCGACGATCATGCGACCGAGCAGTCGCGCGGCCGCGAGCCCCGACGCGGGCTCGTCCTTCATCGCGATGCGGGCGGCGGCGAGGTCGTGATCGGCGACCGCGGCCGCGAGCGCCTCGCGGGTGGTGTCGTCATCGGCACGGAGGTGATCCAGCAGGGCAGCGCGCGCGTCGGCCATGGCTCGTCGATCCTGGGCCGGGCGGGTCGCGGACCTGGGCGGTCCGCCGCACCGGCGTGGTTCATGGGGATTCGAATCCCTGCCCCGTCGACCGTGCGGGCCTTCGGGTAGGGGTCGAAAGCGTAATGGCGGCGGTGTTTCGGTTCAACGGCTTTGGTGCTCGGGTCGCACCGGGGCGAACCTCGCTACCGCAGCGCCGCGAGCACGACCGCGGCCGCGGCCGAGACGTTGAGCGAAGCGATCGCGCCACTGCGCTCGATCGTCACCTGGAAGTCGCAGAGCTCGCGCGTCAGCCGACGCATGCCGTCGTGTTCGCCACCGAAGACGAGCACGAGGGCCTCTGGCAGGACCCCAGGGCGTGCGGCCTCGGCCAGCGGCTGCCCGCCCTCGGCGACCGTGCCGACGATCCACAGGCCTTCGTCCTTGCAATCCCGCAGCGCCCGGGCGAGGTTGCCGACCTCGGCCATCGCGAGGCGCTCGGTCGCGCCGGCCGACGCACGCACGGCGGCGGGCGAGAGCGGCGCGCTGCCATCCTTCGACCACAGCGCACCCGCGACCCCGAAGAACTCCGCGCTGCGGAGGATCGCGCCCTTGTTGTGGGGGTCGACCACACCGTCGAGCGCGACCAGGCGCGGGCGCGGCCGCGCCAGGGCGGCGGCCACGAGCTCGTCGAGCGCGACCACGGGCGGCGGATCGGCGAGCGCGACCATGCCCTTGGCAGGGCCGTCGTCGGCCAGCCGTGCGAGTCGCTGGGGATCGGCCAGCTCGATCGCGATGCCGGCCGCGCGCGCCTGCGCGACCACGGCCAGCTCCGCGCGCGCGGGCGCGACCAACAGTCGACGCACGCGCGCGGGCGCCATCGCGAGCAGCTCCGCGATCGCGCGCTCGCCCGCGACCACGTGCGTGCCCGCGCCTGCGCCCGCGCGATCACCCGGTCGGCGCGTCTTCGACAACGAGCTTGCCCCCCTGCACGCGTACGATGACGACCGGCTGCGCGCTGGCCTGCGCGCCGCCGTCGAGCGCCAGCGCGAGCGCGCGGAACACGAGCAGCGCGTGGTCCGGCGCCGGCTCGCCCTGTCGCCGGGCGTAGGCCTCGGCGAACGCCTGCCCCTCACCGCTGGCGGTCGCGGTCGGGGCCACGAACAGCCCACCCAGCACCTCGTGGCCGACGCTGGCCGCCGACTCGCTGATGCCCTCGGCGGTGGCGAGCACGAGCGGCCCGCCCTTGGCCCCCGGGCCCTTGCCGTCGCGGGCGAGCTGCCGCAGCAGCAGCTCGGTGCGCGCGATCTGATCGCCGATGACGATCGCGACCTTGGGCGACAGCGACCCGAGCAGAGGGTCGGTGGTCGGCGCGAAGCTGGTGGTCGTCTCGGCGTAGGTGAACGACTTCGGCTTCGCGAAGCCGACCTGCGTGGCGCGGTCGGCCGCCGCCGCGGTGACCCGTCGGCCGTAGCCGTTGTCGGGCACCAGCACCACCACGCGCTGGGCCCCGTGGCTGCGCGCGACGTCGATCAGCGCGGCCACGCGACGCTCGAGCGACGGCGCCGCGCCGCCGACCTCGGCGACCGGCTCGCCTGGGGTGACCAGGCGGGCGGCATCGCCGATGCGGGCCTTGGCCGCGCGCACGTTGGCGGCCCCCAACGGCCCGACGATCACGTTGGCCCCCGCAGCCACCAGCGCGGCCGCGCCCGCGGCGGCGCCATCGGCATCGCTGCCGGAGTCCTGCCACAGCACGTCGACCAGCCCGGGTGCACGCGCCGAGAGTTGATCGAGCGCGACCTCGGCCGCGGCCAGCTGGGTGTCGGCGAGCGCCGCGAGCGGGCCGGTGCGCGGCAGCAGCATGCCGATGCGCAGCGGCTCGGCCCGGCAGCGCTCCACCCACGGCGGGACCTCGCCGGCGGGCGCGGTGCCGGCGAGCGCATCGAGGCACTGCCGCGCCGCACCGCGCTGGCTGCCCGCGCGCTCGGCCACCGCGGCGCGGCCGATCGAGGTCGCGAGCGCCCCGAGGCGACGCTCGGCGAACGCCGCCGCCGCGTCCTCGGTCTCGATCATCGCGCGCCACTGCGCGTACTGGACCAGCGCCTCGGGGTGTCGTCCGGCGCGGTCGAGCCCGATCGCCTGCAATGCCGCGCGCTCGAGCGGCACCACGACGCCCTCGCGGGCCAGCGCCGGCTCCTCGAGCAGCACCAGCCCGCGCGCCGGATCACCGCTGCGGATCATCGAGCGCACGCGCGACAGCGACAGCGCCGAGATCGCGTCGGGCGAGCCGTCGCCGGCCGCGGCCGCGGCCGCGAGGATCTGATCGGTCATCTGGATCGCTTCGGTGTCGTGGCCGAGCGCGTAGGCGTGGCGTGCACGGGCTTGGATCGCCCACATCCGCAGCTCGAGCGGCGGACCGGCGGCGAGCAGTCGGTCGGCCGCCGCGCGGACCTCGTCGGCCGCGGGATCGCGCGCGAGCGCGTCCTGCAGCGCGCGCCAGTCGTCCGCGTAGGCCGGCGCGACCTCGGTGGGCCCGTTGCCGCGGAAGTCGCCCAGGTACACCGGCGTGGTGGTGCTGCCCTGGCCGTGCCCCGGTCGGCAGGCGAGCACGAGCGCAGCGGTGCCCCACGCAGCGACGAGGCGTCGCAGTCGGCGGCGGCGAAGAACAACCAACACCCGCATGGCCAGCCAGTTTAGGCGGTGCGGGCTCGGAGCACGAAAAGAACGGCGCGTCAGCGTGGGCCCCCGGGGTCGACCCCGTCGCCATGGTATATGAAGCACGACGATGAGCGCACCCGACGAGCAGGACGCACCCGACGCAGGATTCGGCGAGGCGAGCCGCTACGCGGCGCACATCGACCGTGGTTGGGCGCTGCTCGACAAGGGCGAGCTCTCGGCCGCGCGCACCAGCGTCGCCCACGCGCAGGACGTACGACCCGACGAGCCCGACGCCGCGCTCCTGCTCGGCGCGATCGCCCTGGGTGAGGGCAACGCCAACGAGGCCCTGCGCTGCTACGAGCGGGCCATCGAGCTCGACCCCGAGTACCTCGAGCCGTACGCCGCGGCGGCCGCGGTGTGCCTCTACGACCTCGACGAGCCACTGCGTGGCCTGCGTTACGTCAGCGACGCGCTCGAGCTCGAGGAGCTCGCGCCGCTCGAGGCGCTCGACCTCAACCTGCTGGCGGCCGAGTGCGAGCTCGCCAGCGACGACGTGATCGGCGCCCGCGATCGCCTGCGCGAGCTGGGTGGCATGGACGTGCTGCACCTGGCGCTCGAGCTGCGCAGCAGCGGCGCCGAGCCGGGTGGCGACGACGCGGCCTCGAAGCTCGGCGACGCCACCACCCGCGCCGCGGCGTGGGAGTTCCTCGCCTTTGATCCCGAGGGCGAGCCGCTCGAGGACGAGGAGCGGGCCGAGCGGGGCCAGCGGGCCATCGCGCTGGCGCTGCGCGCCGCGCAGCTGTGGATCGACGCCGACTTGGTCGAGCCCGCGCGGACGCTGCTGCGCCGCGTCGTCGGATGGTTCCCGCGCGATGCCGAGGCGTGGAGCCTGCTGGCCGAGGTCGAGTTCCGCACCGGCGCGCCGCTCGAGGCCGCCCGCGCCGGGCTGCGCACGGTCGAGCTCGACGCCGAGGTGCCGCTGCCCGACTGGACCCCGTCGACCGCGGTCGTGCACCGACGCGTGGTCGGCACCATCAGCAGCTGCGGCGATCCCCTGCTGGCGAGCCTGATGGACGGCCCGGGCGCGCCGGCGATCCTCGTGCGCGACCTGCCGCCGTCGGAGCTCGTGCTCGAGGGCGTGAGCCCGCGGGTCACCGTCATCGCGACCGCCTCGCGCGGCGCCGACGGTCCCGGGGCCGAGCCGCCCGAGCTCACCGGGCTGGCGGTGTATCGCAAGAACATCGCCCGCCTCGTGCGCGACACCGAAGCGTTCGACGACGAGCTGCGGCTGTGCGTGCTCGAGGAGCTGGCTGGCTTCTTCGCGCTGCCGACCCGTGCGCGGCGCAACCTCGGCCTCGATCCCATCGAGGCGCCGATGCGCGCGCTGCCCGATCGCGCCGACGACACGCTCGTGGAGAGCAAGCCCCCGCGCCGCAAGGGGCCCCGCAAGCGCAAGGACTAGTCCCTCGACACAGGGATTGTGACGGGCCATGACACCGCCCTGACCGCGCCTCGCTGCGTTGCCGCACCTTGAAATACGCCCGGTATTCCGGCGGCACGGCGCCTTGCGGAGTCGCGGCCATGACGGCGTTCTGACCCATCACTATCCCTGTGTCGAGGGACTAGCAGCTTCGACGGCGGAATGCGGGAACCATTGGCCCGCGGGAGCGAGCAACGCCGCGGGGCGAGGAACGAGACCGCGACGTGACGAGCACTCCGAGACGAAACCGTGGACCCGCGATCGTGCTGGCGATCGCCATCGTCGGCGCCCTGCTGTGGTGGTGGCAGCGAGGGCGCATCGCAACCCCGGACGATGGCGACGGCAGCGAACCCGCGATCGCCGAGCGCGACGGGCGGGCGGGATGGCGCCCGGCCGGCGCCACCGAAGCACCGGCGCCGATCGATCTGCGTGCGCCCCCGTGGCTGCGCACGGCCGCCAGCATCGCGGGCTTCGTGCGCGACGAGGCCGGCCACGGCATCGCCGGCGCGCAGGTCTGCGCGAAGGCCTCGGGCCCACGCCTGCCCTCGGAGGTCACCGCGGAGCCGCGCTGCACGAGCTCGGGCTCGACCGGCGCGTACCTCCTCGACGCACTGCCGCCGGTGCGCGTCGAGGTCAGCGCATCGGCACCGACCTACCAGCCGGGCCAACATCAACCCGCCGATCGACGCCGGGACTTCGTCGAGCTCACGCCCGGCCAGGCCCGCGGTGGCATCGACATCGTGCTTCGCAGCGGCGGCGTGGAGGTCCACGGCGTCGTGAAGGATCTCGCCGGTGGTGTCATCGAAGGCGCACTGGTGTCGTCGCGCGGCGCGTGGTGGGGCAACGGTGGCAGCCGCGGTGCGGCGTGGGCCCGCAGCGATGACGAGGGCCGCTTCTCGCTGTGGCTGGCCCCGGGAGAGCAGCGGCTATGGGCAACCGCCGAAGGCTACGCCGACGCCCATCAAGGCGGCGTCGCACCCGGCTTCACGTTCGAGCTGCGGCTGTCGCCCGAGTCGGTGCTCGCCGGGCGTGTGATCGACGTCGACGGCACCGCCGTCGCCGATGCCGAGGTGACGCCCGGGGGCGAGGACGTCTGGGGCGACGCACGCACGCTCACCGACGCCGAGGGCCGCTTTCGCCTCACGCGGCTCGAGCCCGGGCGCTACAAGCCCATGGCCCGCCACGCCCGTGGCGTCGGACAGGTCGGCAACAGCGTGCGCCTCGGCGTCGGCGAGACCCGCGAGGGGCTCGCGATCACCGTGCATCCGGCCGCCAGCGTCCGCGGCCGCGTCGTCATCGCGGGCGAGCAGCCGACGCCGTGCGACCTCGCGTCGGTGTCGCTGCAGGGTGAGCACGCCGGCAACGCCGGCGACGCCGCCACGACCGCGGACGGCGAGGTCGAGATCCCCGGCCTGTTGCCCGACACCTACCGCGTGCAGGTGCGCTGCGAGGGCAAGCTCGCGCGACCCAAGTACGAACCCATCGTGCTCGCCGACGCCGACAGCGAGGGCCACGTGTGGGAGGTCGACGCCGGCGCGGCGCTGCGGGGTCGTGTGCAGGACGCCAGCGGCGCGGCGGTCCCGGGCGCCTCGCTGTGGGCCGCGCCGGCCGACAACGCCGGCCGTGGCCAGCAGGCCTTCGCCGCGGCCGTGAGCGATCCGTCCGACGGGAGCTTCGAGCTCGCCGGGCTGCTGCCGGGGCGCTACGACCTGCACGTCAGCGCGGATGGCTTCGTCGAATCGGTGCCGCCGCCGCAGGCGACGATCCCCGAGACCGGCGACGGCGACATCACCCTCACGCTGCAGCGCGGCGGCGTGATCGAGGGCCGGGTGGTCGACGAGCACGGCCAAGCGGTCGCGGGAGCGACCGTGCGGGTATCGGGTCTGCGGTGGCGCAACAGCGCCAGCACCGGCGACGACGGCCACTTCCGCATCGACGCGGTCGAGGCCGGTGAACACCGGGTGTTCGCGACCGAGGACTGGCAGGCGCAGATGCGGGCGCCGGGCAGCAGCGACGACGACGTCCAGGGCGAGCGTGTGACGGTGCGCGATGGCGAGGTCGCGCGCGTCGAGCTCCGCGTCGAGTCGCAATCGGGTCGCATCCGCGGACGCGTCGTCGATGACACCGGCGGCCCCGTCGACGATGCGTTCTTGACCTCGACACGCGAGAGCGACAGCGCCGCCACTGCGGCTGCGGGCAACCGCGAGCGCGCGCGCTGGGGTGGCTGGGATCGACCGCCGGTGCTGACCGACGCCGATGGCGAGTTCACGCTCGAGCAGCTGGCGGCGGGCAAGCACACCATCGTCGCGATGCGCAAAGGCGGCGGCGAAGGTGTCGTCGAGCACGTCGAGGTCGGCAGCACCGGCGTGGTCGTGACGATCGCGGCGGGTGGCCGCATTGCGGGCACCGTCGGCTCGAGCAGCGGCGCCAGCCCGACGCGATTCACCATCCACGCCAGCGACGATGCCCAGGGCATCGCCCGCAGCGAGACCTTCTTCCACGCCGGCGGCACCTGGAGCATCGACGACCTACCGCCGGGCAAGTATCAGGTCCGCGCCGAGTCGGACGATGGCTCGGCGCAGACCGAGGTTGCGCTCGCCGCTGGCGAGGTGAAGTCCGGCGTGAAGCTCGAGCTCACGCCCTTGGTGGACGTCCGCGGCACGGTCGTCGACCTCGAGACCGGCGAGCCCGTCGCGGGTCTCCAGGTGCTCATCTCGGCCCGCGCGGGCGGGTTCTCGTTCTCGTTCGGCCAAGACGGCGAGCGTGAGAACGTCACCGACGACGGCGGCGCGTTCACGGTCGAGCACGCGCCGTCGGGCAAGGTCACGATCATGGTGGTGCCGCGCAGCTTCGGCGGCGACACGCCGTACGGCTGGACCCGCATCGCCGCGCAGATCCCCGGCGACGCCGCGTCCTACGAGCTGCCCCCGTTGCGGGTCGCGAAGCGCCGGACCAAGCGGGGCCAACGCCCAGGCGACCTCGGCTTCGAGCTGGCCGAGTCGCCGCCCGATCAGGTCGACGAAGCGGTCACGAAGACCGTCGCGGTGGTGCGGCCGCGTGGGCCGGCGGCGGTGGCGGGGCTCGCCGTCGGCGACGAGATCGTCGCGGTCGACGGCCACGACGTGCGCGGCGTCGAGGGTTATCGCTACCCTGCCCTCGTCGGGATCCCCGAGGGCCAGCGCGTCACGCTCGAGCTCGCGGGCGGACGCACGGTTGCGATCGTCGCGGGTCCGCCGATCTGACGCGCGCCGCTCACGAGCTGCACCACAGCGCGCCGGGGCCCGCGAGCCACACCCGCGGGCCGTCGAGCGCCGGCGGACAGCTCGGCGCCTGCGCCAGCGCGACCCGCCCGAGTGTGCGGCCGCGGCGATCGACGCGCTCGAGCGCATCGGCGGCCGCGATCGCGGCTGCGTCGCCTGCGATCGCCGCCATGCGATCGCGGCCGTCGTCGTGCACCCACGCCAACGCGCCCGCGGCCACGCACGCCAGCCCGCGGCCGACCACGAGCACCGCACCGGGCGGCCACACGAGCACGTGCTCGGCGGCGAACGGCACCACCACCCTCGCTCGCTCGCGACCGCGGCGATCGAGCTGCACCACCGTCGTCGTCCACGCCGGCGTCGGCAGACCATCGTCGTAGCCACGCGCCCAGCGGCCGCGGCCCGCGTCGGCGCACAGCAGCGTGACGCCTTCGTCGTCGCCGGTGATCGCGTAGGGCCGCGGCGCGACGGTGGTCTCGAACGACACCGGAATCGGATCGACGCCGGCACGCGCCGACGCCAAACCGACCACGCGCCCTTCATCGAACGCGAGCACCACCTCGCCGTCGTCGCGGCGGGCCCCGACGCCGCGACCGTCGACCGCGACGCTCTGGCGGGCCGCGGCGCCGTCACCCCGCCACGCGCGGCGCTGCACGAACATGGTCGCCGGTCGGGCTCGACCCGCAAGTGCGGCGACCGTGGTCCAACCGTGGTCGTCGACGTGCAGCACCTGCTCGTCGACGCCGGCGTCGTGGTAGAGGCCACCGCCGGCGAGCTTGCGCTGCAGCCGACCGGCGCGATCGTAGAGGCCACCGCCCAGCAGCAACGCGTGATCGCGGCGCGCACCGAGGGCGGTGCCGTGCACGTCGGCGCCGAGGGTGTGCACGTCGTCGCCGTCGACGGCGACCGCGAAGCCCGAGCCGACCACCCACGCACGGCCAGGGCCCGACGGCACGATCTGCTGCGGCACGCCGAGGCCCGCGGGCAACGCGATGCGCCGCGCCGACGCGCGCGCACCGAGCGACGGCGAGGCCCGCGACGTCGCACCGCGGCGACACGACAGCAACGTCGCGAGGCCTGCCAGCAGCACCACGCGGCGCGATGTCAGGCCCGGATCACGCATGGCTCACCGGCACGATCCACGTGCGACTCGCGGTCGCCAGGCACATCGCGCCATCGGGTCCGATCGCCGGGGGTGTCACGACCGACTCGGGCAGATCGAACCGCTGCAGCATCGCACCGTCGGCATCGACGAGGCCCAGGTGCGGCCCGAGCCCGAGCGCGAGCGTGCCGTCGGCGAACGCGGTGCCGTACGCCTGCTGCGTCGGCGCTCGCTGCCAGCGCACGCGGCCACCCTCGACGCACACGATGCCCTGCCCCAGCAGCGCGACGCGGTCGACGCCACACGACACCGGTGGCTGCAGCACCGCGAGCTCCACCACCACGCACCAGCGCAGCCCGCCGTCGGCATCGAGCGCACGCACCTCGGTGTGCCACGTCGCCTCGAACGCCCGCGCCCCCAGCCCCGCGAGTCGCCCCTGCACGGCCGCACCCGACGGCACGACGCGATCGATTGCGCTGCACAGCACGAAGCCATCGCCGAGCGCGGCTGCGGCGTAGGGCGTGTGGGGCAGCTCGAGCGACGCGATGATCTGCGGAGTGCGTGAACGCGGATCGCTTGGGTCCGCCAGCACGAACGCGTGGCCATCGTCGCCGGCCATCAGGATGCGCCGGCCCGAGCGCGCCACGCTGGCCCGCCCACGCCGCTCGAAGCTCCACCGTGGGGCTTGCTCGTCGTCGCTGCGCGAGCGATTCGGGCGCACCACCACCGCGGTGGTGAGACCGCGCTGCCAGGTGGACAGCTGCACCGCGCAGATCCACAGGTCGTCCTCGAGCGCGCCCAGGCGCTGCTCGGCGTGCAGCCCGAACGCGCCCAGCGGCCGCAGAATCTCCGGCTCGTCGCGTGGGTGCGCGCGCAGGCGATTGCCCAGCCGCACGCCGTCGCCGTCGTGCAACGCCGCCGACGCGACGCCCTGCGCCCGCAACGTGAGCGTGCCGGTGGCATCGACCAGCGTCAGCGCATCGCCGAAGCACAGCCCCCAGCGCGGCCCCGCGGCGATCACCACCGCGTCGGGGCCGACCGGCAGCGGCGCCAGATCGGGCGGCACCAGCGGCTCGACGTGTTGGTAGCGCGCGGGCAGCACTGCGACCTGCGAGGCCCGACCGGCGCCCGCCAGCGGCTCGCTCGAGCAGGGCGGCAGCGTCACAGCGGCACCACCTTGCTGGTGCGACCGAAGGTGTTGGCGAACCATTGGTTCACCGGCGCGAAGTCGCCGGCCTTCAGCTTGCCGTTGTCGCGGGCGTCGAACACCGCCTGCGTCGGTGACAGCGCGTAGCGGGTCAAGAAGTGCCCGACATCGCCCTTGCGGATCGTCAGCGCATGCGGCGTCTTGCTGGCATCACGGACGCGGTTGCCCTTGCGGACCCGCACGACGATGTCGGCGTTGCCGATGACCTCGTCCTTGCCGTTGTCGAGCTTGGTCGGTCGCGACTCGATCTCGCAGCGCGGCTGCACGATGATCACGACCCGCTGCAGCCACGGGCCGCTCGACTCGATCATGAAGTGCGGGCAGGTCTCGCGATCGACGTAGGGGCCGGCGAACTCGTCGAACATCAGCTCCCAGCGGTCCTTCTCGTCGTCGATCGAGTCGTCGAACGAGAACCAGTACTTGCTGGTCACCACCAAGACGCCATCGAAGGGCGCCGTTCGCATGGCGGTACCCGGCGGCGTGACGATCATGCCGCGGGTGTCCTCGTCGTCACCCGCGAGGAACAGGAACGTACTCACGCGACCGACGCTGCCGCCCAGCGAGGTCCACGGCGTGGGGTGATCGCCGAAGCCGGTCGCGCCGCTGGGCAGCGTGTACTTGAACCGCGTGCCACCGACCACCGCCTCGGCCCGCAACGGCAGCTGAGCCTTGACCCACTTGAACGCAGTGGTCGCCGCGAGCGACACGAGATCGTTCACGTGGGGCCAGAGGTACCGCAGCCGCGGCACCTTGTTGGAGTTCATCATCGCGGTCTGGTCGAGCTCGAACGGCCGCTCGCGGCCAGAGAACGCGCCGACCTGGCCGAACACGCCATCGGGCGGCGTGAGGTGCTCGATGTACTCGTCGGGCAGGTCCATCGAGTGGCCGAGCTCGTGCGCGAGCGTGAAGTGCTGGCCCTCGACGTTGTCGTAGCGGTCCTTCGTGGCCCCACCGCGGGGCGCGAACTCCATGACCGCAGGTGCCGGCGGATTGGGGTCGACCGGCTTGGCGTGCAGCTCATGGCCGCTGTGCATGAACAGCTCCATCGGATCTCCGCCGGTGGCGCGCCCGGGCTGGGGATGCACGTGGATGCCGATCTTGGTGTCGGTGCCGCCGCCGTGCTCGACGCGGTCGGCTTGTTCACGGGTGCCGAAGTGGGCGCGCACCCGCAGCACCGTGGTATCCGCGGTGAGGCCGGCGTCCGGCACGATCGCGTAGTCCTTGTGCGGGCTCGGCATCGCGGGGTTGCCCGGATGGCCCTGACTCCAGACCGCTGCCGCCGCGCTCATCAGACCCTCGGTGCGGGGCACGCCGACCGTCTTGGCGGGGTTGCTGCCGGACTTGTCGTCGTCGGCGTCGACCGCCGTCACGAAGGTGGGCACGTAGCACAGCACGTGGGCCAGCCGCGCCGTCACGCCGCCAAAGGCGTGGGTGAGCCAGCGCGTATCGAGCACGTGGACCTCGCAGCGCCACTTCGAGATGCCGATCTGCACGCGTGCCGCGCGAGCGCCAACCAACGGCTGCAGGCCCTGCAGCCCATGCATGCGCTGGTGGTCGACGCTGAAGATGCGACCGCCGTACTCGATCGCCCGCGTGAGCTGCTCGAAGCCCTTGCCCGCGACATGAAACGCCTCCTCGGCGCGCAGCGGCTGACGCTCGAACGGGATGGTCGAGTACGGCATCGTCGCGCCGCCGACCGTCGCCGGCGAACGGACCGCCAGCAACGAGTCGAGCACACACATGCGCTTGGAGGTCAACGTCCACTTGCCGTCGGCGCCCACCCCCAGGGCATGCAGGCCGTTGCCGGTCACCACGAGGTCGTCGAGATGGAAGCACAGCGGCTTGTCGGCGGTGCCGCCTTCGTGGCGAAGATCGGCGAACGTCTTGCGCGTCTTGGCGCTCGCCTCGCCCGGCCCCACCCACGCATCGTGCCCCAGCGACGACCACGTGGACGGCAGTGGGTAGTGACTCGCGAGCAGCACGGTGTCGAGCGTGGTCTCGGTGCGGAGCTTGCCGTCGGCGTAGGCGAACAGCGTGGTCTCGGGGCTCGCGAACGCGAAGGTGAGCTCAGGCAGGTCTTCCTTGCGGCCGGCGTGCACGACATAGATCGCGCCGCCCTCCAGCGTCACCGAGCTGCCGCCGCAGCGCTCGCCGTAGCGGGGATGCGAGGTCAGCAGCAGCCCCTGCGGCACACATCGGTCGGCCTTCGCGACCGGGTCGTAGCAGTGCAGCTGCACGTACGAGCGCAGCCACTGGTGATCGATCTGCACCGTCCACGGGCTGCTGCGACTGCCGTGGGGCTGCAGCTCGCTGGTCTTCAGCAGGCCGGTCGAGGCGAAGTCGGCGGCCGCCGGTGGGCTCTGCGCGAACCCACCGGTGGCGGCCTTGCGGACGCTCGACCACAGCGGGATGCGCAACAGCTTGCGTGGCGTCACCAACATCAAGCTGTGGTCCTGCTCGACCGCGTCGGTCGTCACCCATGCCTTGGTCTCGAGATCGATCCACGCCTCGCCCCGCAGCGCGTAGCTGTCCGAGTCCGGCAGGCCGTCGAAGATCGGGATGAGGAACAGCTCCCAGGTCGCGTCGGGCGCGACACCGGTGAGGTCGGGCTCGAAGATGGTCGAGATGCCGTCGGCGTCGGCGTTGGTGCCCTCGGCGAAGACCGTGCCGTCGTGGGCGATCGCGAAGCGATGCGGGGGCAGCGGCGCGTCCTTGCCCGCGATCGGATCGAAGAACTTGCCGGCCAGCACGAACAATGCCCGGCGCAGGTAGATGAGCTCGGCACTGCCGGGCGCACGCTCGCCGAGCTCGGTGGGAAACGCGGAGAAGACGTCGTCGGCCATCGCGTGCGCTATCGGGTGGCACCCGGATCGCTCGGATCGGGCGCCGCCGGCGGTGGTGCGTGGAGGATCGCCCACAGCCGCGGCATGCGGAGCAGGTCGAGCGGACGCGACAGCTCCGAGATGAGGTGGAACGGGGTGTGCTCGAAGATCGCGTAGGGCTCGGCCACGCCCTCGACGCGCAGGCGGTACTTGGCGGCGTCGGGCACGTGGGTGAAGTGCAGCTCGACCATCGCCGGCGCGGCGGGATCGGGCGGCGTGTCGGGTTGCTCGGGATCGTCGCTGGGAGTGCCCTCGGCGACGACCTCGCGGGCGTCGCCGGCGAGCGCCTGGGTCTGCGAGAACGCGACCGCGGGGGTATCGTCGTCGGGCATGTCCTGCGCCTCGAGCACGAAGCTGTGGCCGAGCCCATCGGCGGTTTTCAGATCGAAGAAGAAGCGCACGATGACGTCGTGGGCCAGGTCGGCACCGCCCGCCGACTGACAGCACGACGCGACCTCGCGATAGAACGAGCAGCGGTAAAACGGCGGCTCGGCGTCGGCCGCCGGCGGCGGGTCGAGCGTGCCCTTGCAGGCGTCGATGCTGCCGAGCACGCACGGCGGCGCCTGCGGCTGTGCGGCGGGGTCGAACACGAACACCACTGCGCGCCGGCTCTCGCGGTCCTTCACCGACAGCGACAGTGGGTTGTACTCGCCGCAGCCCATGAACGGCGCGTCACCGACCTTGGCGATCCGCGCGACATCGACCGGTTCACGCCCGATGAGCTTGGCGTAGGCGAAGAACAGCTGCTCGCGCGTGGCCGCGTCGATCGTGCTGTCGTCGGGCAGATCGGCCTGCTCGGCCGGCACGCTCGGGTAGTCCTTGCGCTTGAACCGGCGCACCGCCTGCTTGGTCTTGCTGCCGTTGTCGCCGTCCTCGCCCAGGGTGTTGCCGGCGTCGTCGGTGCAACCGAGTGCGTTCAGCATGTGCTGCACCTCGCGCGTGCCCCACGACTCCGACCACGGCGAGCCCTTGGGTTCGCCCTTCCACAGCGCGTCCCAGCGCGCGAAGTCGTGGGTGAAGACCGCGAAGATCGCCTCGGCGCGCCGTTCACTGAGGCGCTTGTTGAGCTTGTCGGAGCCCGAGATGTCGGTGTGGCCGAAGATCCACGCCAGCTGGCCGTCGTCTTGGTGGAGCTCCTGGGCGATCGCCGCCATCGGCACGATGCCCTCGCGCCGCACGAAGCTGCGTCCGAAGTCGAAGGTCACCGCTGCGATCTCGCGACACGAGAATCGCGGCAGGATCACCAGCGTGGTCCGCAGCTCCCGCTTGCAGCGCACCGGATCGAAGTGATCGTCGAGCACCTCGAACTCGGCGGGTGCCTCCGCGGTCGACTCGGGCAGCACTGGCTCGCGCGGCTGCTGCCAGCGCGGCTTCAGCTTGTCGCGCAAGCGCGAGGGGTTCTTGACCCGCGCGAGCGCCTGCCCGCCCTCCATGCCGTCGAGTCGGGCCACGCCGTCGCCGTCGGTGGTGACGGTCTGGGTCTCGCCCAGCACCTCGAACTCGATCTCGACGCCGTCGATCGCATCGCCGACCTCATCGACCACCCGCAGCTCGAACCATGTCGTCGTCGGCGGCGGCGGCTCCGGCGGCGGGTCGTCGTCGAACGGGCTGATGAGCCCATCGCCGAGCCGTGGCGACCACAGCCGCGGGCGCTCCTGCGCGGTGAGGTGCAGCTGGCCGTTGCGCAGGTGATGCTCGAGCCCGTCGCGCACGATCGACTCGGCGCGCCCCTGCGCGGGATCCGGCGGCTCCGTGCGTGCGACCGCGCGATAGACCCGCTCGATGACGTCGCGGACACCGTGATCGTCGCCGCCGTAGGCCTCGGCGAGCAGCTCGTCGAGCAGCGCCCGCGACTGCGCGACCCCATCGATTGCGCGCGCGCCCGCCAGCAGCTCGATCTCCACCACGTGGTGGAACGTCCTCGCGGTCCAGCTGCGCAGCGTGTGGCCCACGGATTTCGAGGATACGCCACGGCGCGCGGGGCCGACAGCGCGCCGCCGCAGTCCCGACGCTTAATCCCTCACGTCGTGGTGAGCCGGGCACTCGCGGCGTCGCTTGCTATGCTGGTGGAGATGCCGCAGGGACGCGTCACGCTGCTCGGCCCGCTGGTGCTGGTGGGCTGCTTCACCTTCAGCCCGCTCGACCCCGACGCCGACAGCGGCGGTGCCGAGGTCGGCGACGCCACCCCGACCCCGGGTGTGTGCCAGCCCGGCTGCAGCGTCTCGGCCGACTGTGTGGCCGCCGGCCAAGATGCCACCGGCTGGACCTGCAGCGTGGGCGCCTGCCGCTACGCGCTCTGCAGCACCGACGCCGACTGCGACGGCGGCGTGTGTCGCGATGATCCCTCGATCGGCGCGCCCAGCTGCGCCTACCCCTGTCCGCTGCAGGGCTGCCTGCCAGGCCAGACCTGCGAGGGCGGCTACTGCAGCACCGCCGGGTGTAGCAGCGACGCGGAGTGCCTGCCGACCCACGCCTGCGACGCGGGGGCGTGCTGGCAGGTCTGCAACACCGACGTCGACTGCGGCAACACCCAGCTCGAGTGCAGCGAGGGCCTGTGCCGCGTGTTCACGTGCACGAGCGAGAACGACTGCGCCAGCCGCTTCGGCGCGCAGCCGCCCGCGGGCGACGGCTGGGCGTGCGTGCCGGCGTAGGCCCGCTGCGGGCGGCTGGCGCGGCTACAGCATCTGCGCGCAGCCAGGGCCGAACAGCCGCTCGAGCGCGGTCATGAGGCCCTCGTCGGCGCTCACGCCGAAGCGATCGCCGAACACCACCTTCGACTGGAACCGGTCGTCGACGGTGAGCTGCAGCTCCATCTTGCAGGGCCCCTGGTTGTCGCTCACGACCTGCTTGAGCCCGAGCAGCCGGCGGTCGTCGAGCTGATCCGCGCGCAGGCGCAGCAGCACGCTGCGGGTCCGCGCCGCGCGGACCTCGGCGATCGGCCGGATGGTGTCGAGCAGCAGCTTGTACTTGGCGGTGCCGCCCTCCTCGCTCTCGACCACCTCGACCTCGACCTTGCCGCCGACCAGCACCGGCTCGTCGCCGCAGCGCTCGAGCTGCTGCGCGACCGACAGCCCGGTCTGCTCGTCCACCTTCGCGTAGGTCTTCGGGAACGCGACCACCTCGACGCGGCCGTACTGATCCTCGAGCTGGAAGAACCCCATCGGGCCGCGGCCGCTCTTGGTCTGCACCTCGCGGAAGTCGCAGATGACACCGCCGACGATGATCTCCGAGCCGTGCTGATCGCGGCGCAGGTTGCCGATGTTCACGGTTGCGAAGCGATCGACATCCTGGCTGAAGCGGTCGAGCGGATGGCCGGTGAGGTAGAAGCCCAGCGCCTCGCGCTCGCCGACCAAGCGCTCCTTCGCGGTCCACTCGGGCACGTCGGGGTACTCCTCGACGTGGACCGGCGCGACCGCCTCGACCATCTCGAACAGCCCACGCTGGCCGCTCTCGCGGTCGCGCGCGGCGTCCTGGCCCTGGGTGAGCGCGCGGTCGATGGCCGCGAACAGCTGCGCGCGCGCGTGGCCGCACGCCACCGAGTCGAGCGCGCCGGCCCGCACCAAGCCTTCCAGGGTGCGCTTGTTGACCTTGCGCGGATCGACGCGACGACACAGCTCGAACAGGCTCACGAAGCCGCCGTCGGCACCGCGGGCCGCGAGGATCGACTCGACCGCGTTCTCGCCGACGTTGCGCACCGCGCCCATCCCGAAGCGGATCGCCCGCTCGCTGCCGTCGTCGTCACTGCCGCGCCGGATCAGCTCGACGCTGAAGTCGCGGTCCGAGCCGTTCACATCCGGCGGCAGCACGTGGATGCCGCTGCCGCGCGCCTCGGCGATGAACTTCACGACATTCTCGTTCTTGTCCTTGTCGCACGTCATGAGCGCGGCCATGAACGCGACGCGGAAGTGGTGCTTGAGGTACGCCGTCTGGTAGGTGATGAGCCCGTACGCGGCCGAGTGCGACTTGTTGAAGCCGTAGCCGGCGAACTTGTCGATCAAGTCGAAGATCTCGCCGGCCTTCTTGGCGTCGATCTGGCTGTGCTCGGCGCAGCCCTTGACGAACAGATCGCGCTGGCGGTCCATCTCCTCCTTCTTCTTCTTGCCCATCGCGCGGCGCATCAGATCGGCGCCACCGAGCGAGAAGCCGGCGAGGATCTGCGCGGCCTGCATCACCTGCTCCTGGTACACGAACACGCCGTAGGTCTCCTCGAGGATCCCCTGCAGCAGCGCATGGGGGTACTCGATCTGCCGCTTGCCGTGCTTGCACTCGATGAACTGATCGACCATGCCGCCCTCGAGCGGACCCGGTCGGTAGAGCGCGACCGCGGCGATGATGTCCTCGATGCAGTCGGGCTTGAGGCGGATGAGCAGCTCGCGGAAGCCCGAGGATTCGAGCTGGAACACGCCCGTGGTGTCGCCGCGCGCGATGAGTTCGTAGACCCCGGCGTCGTCGAGCGCGATCGCATCGATGTCGAAGCGACCACTCACCCACGCGGGGTCACCGACCTTGGGCTCGCCGGCCGCGGGTCCATACGAGCGATCGACCAGCTTGGTCGCGATCGCGATCACCGTGAGGGTCTTGAGGCCCAGGAAGTCGAACTTGACCAGCCCGGCCTTCTCGACGTCGGTCATGGTGTACTGCGTGACCAGCTTGCCGTCGGCGCGGAAGCACGGCACGTGCTCCCACAGCGGGCGGTTGCCGATCACCACCCCGGCGGCGTGCATGCCTGCGTGGCGGTTCAGGCCCTCGAGCGAGCAGCCGACGTCGAGCACCTCCTTGGCGCGGGCGTCACCGGCCAGCCGCTCGCGCAGACGCGCGGAGCCCTCGGCGACCTGCAGCACGTCCTTGAGCTTGGCGGCCGCGCCGGGGTCCTTCTTGATCTTGGCCTTGAGTTCGTCGGGCTCGGCCACCGTCGCCGACAGCGTGACCTTGGGGCCCTCGGGGATCAGCTTGGCCAGCTCGTTGCTGTCGGCCACGCTCCAGCCCATCACGCGGCACACGTCGCGCACCAGCCCGCGGGCCTTGAGCGAGTGGAAGGTCGCGATCTGACCTACGTGGTCGTCGCCGTAGCGGTCCATCACGTAGCGGATGACCTCGTCGCGCCGGTCCATGCAGAAGTCGACGTCGAAGTCCGGCATGCTGATGCGCTCGGGGTTCAAGAAGCGCTCGAACAGCAATGCGTAGCGGATCGGGTCGAGATCGGTGATGCGCAACGAGTACGCCACCAGCGAGCCCGCGCCCGAGCCCCGGCCGGGCCCGACCGGCACGCCGATGTGCTTGGCGTGGCGGATGAAGTCCCAGACGATGAGGAAGTAGCCAGGGAACTTCATCTGCACGATGACGTCGAGCTCGTAGTCGAGCCGCGCGCGGTACTCGTCCTCGTGGGGTCGCATGCCGCGGGCACGCAGCTCGGCGAGGCGCTGCGAGAGGCCGTCGTGGGCGACCCGCCGCAGGTAGCCCGGCAGGTCGTCGTCGACCTCCGGTGGCAGCTGGAAGTCGGGCAGCTCGGGGTGGCCGAGGTCGAGCTCGACATTGCAGAGCCTGGCGATGCGGCAGGCGTTCTCGAGCGCCTCGGGGTACTGCGAGAAGTACGGCGCCATCTCGTCGGGCCGCTTGATGAAGAACTCGTCGCAGTCGTGCTTCATCCGCTTGGGGTCGTCGAGGGTCCGCCCCTGCCCCATGCACATCAGCACCTCGTGCGCGTGGGCCTCGCTGCGGTTGACGTAGTGGCAATCGTTGGTGGCGACGATCGGCACGCCGCAGTCCTTGGCCAGCTGCGCGAGGATGGGGTTCAGCTGCTCCTGCTTGGGCAGCCGGTTGGGCTGCAGCTCGAGGAAGTAGCTGCCGGGCTCGAAGATGTCCTTGTACTCGAGCACGCGCTCGCGGGCCTCGTCCATCTTGTCGTCGAGGATGAGCCGCGAGACATGGCCCGACATGCACGCCGACAGTCCGATGAGTCCCTCGGAGTGCGCGCGCAGGATCGTGCGATCGATGCGCGGGCTGTAGTAGAAGCCCTCGAGGTAGCCCATGCTGATGAGCTTCTGCAGGTTCTTGAACCCGACCTGGTTCTTGGCCAGCAGCACCAGGTGGTAGTTCTTGCGATCGGTGCGCGCGCCCATCGGCCCGTCGGACACGTAGGCCTCGCAGCCGAGGATCGGCTTGACCCCGTGCTTCTTGGCTTCCTCGTAGAACTGGATCGTGCCGAACATGTTGCCGTGGTCGGTGACCGCCACGGTCTTCATGCCGCGCTCGAGCACGGCCTTGCAGAGATCCTTGGTGCGGATCGCACCGTCGAGCAGCGAGTACTGGGTGTGCAGGTGCAGATGCGCGAAGTCTGCGAGGTCGACGCTGTCGGTGCCGGTCTGCATGGCAGATCGGGGAGCCTAGCGAACTTTGGCGCGGGGCTGGACCGGCGCAGCGCGCGTTGGAACCGCGTTCGCACGATTGCGGGGGAGATCACCTCCTGCTAGCGTCCGCCCGCGCGAAGGCCCCGCGAGGCGTCACCAGCGTCACGCGCGGCGACCACCGACCAAGGGGTCGACGCGCTGTGCATCACCCACGCGGCAGCCCAACGGCGCCGTCACTTCGAAGAGGTCACGTTCCCATGCAACGCACGCTCGCACTCGTCAAGCCCGATGCCTACGCCGCTGGTCACCACGGCGCCATCGCAGCCAAGATCCAGGAGACCGGTCTGCGCATCGTCGCGATGAAGACCCTACAGCTCTCGCGCGCCCAGGCCGAGGGCTTCTACCACGTGCACAGCGCCCGCCCGTTCTTCGGCGACCTGTGCAAGTTCATGACCGAGGGCAAGATCCTCGCGCTCGTGCTCGAGGGTGACGACGCCATCGCGCGCTGGCGCGGACTCATGGGTCCGACCGACGCCACCAAGGCGCCCAAGGACACCATCCGCGGTCAGTTCGGCACCAACGTCGAGCGCAACGCGACGCACGGCTCCGACGCCACCGAGACCGCCGCCTTCGAGATCGGCTACTTCTTCGCCGGCCTCGAGCTGGTCTGACGCCCCGCACGCCGCGGCGGCTGTCACCGCGACCGATCGGCCACCCGCTGCGCGCCGGCTCGAGCGCGCACGGCCGGTGCGGTCGCGGACGACCAGCCTGCGCCGCCGTCGACTGTCGGCGACGCCGACTTTCGCTACCATGCCCACCGTGTCCCTGCCCGTGGCCATGCGCCCACCCGCCCGCGGGCTCCCGCGCCCAGCGGCGCCCAACCTGCGCGGCTTCACCCGCGCGGAGCTCGAGGAGTGGGTTGCGCGCGAGCTGGGTGGGCCCGGCTTCCGCGCGGGGCAGATCTTCGGCTGGCTGCACCGCAGCCGGGTCGACGATCCGCAGTCGATGACCAACCTCGCCCAGGCCGATCGCGCGACGCTGGCGAGCAAGGCCACGTGGACGCGCCTGCGCATCGACGCCGCCCAGCAGGCCGTCGACGGCACCCGCAAGCTGCGCCTGCGCGGCGCACTGGACGAGCCGTTCGAGTCGGTGTTGATCCCCAACCCCGGCCGCGGCTGGACGCAGTGCGTCAGCTCGATGGTTGGTTGCTCGCTGACCTGCCGCTTCTGCGCGACAGCTCAGCTCGGCTTCGTCCGCAACCTCGCGACCTGGGAGATCGTCGATCAGGTCTACCAGGCCCAGGACCTGCTCGCGCGCGAGGCCCAGGCCGCCGGCGCGCGCTGGTCCGATCGCATCACCAACCTCGTGTTCATGGGGATGGGTGAGCCGCTGCACAACTACGGCCAGGTCACCGCCGCGATCCGACTGCTCATCGATCCGCAGGGCGCGGGCCTGGCGGCGCGCCGCATCACCGTGTCGAGCGCGGGTCTGGTGCCGGCCATCGAGCGCTTCGCCCGGGACCCGCTGGGCACCGAGGTGGGCCTGGCGATCTCGCTCAACGCCACCACCGACGCGGTGCGCGATCGGATCATGCCGATCAACACCAAGTGGAACATCGCAACCCTGTTGGACGCGGTGCGGGGCATGCCCAGCGAGGGCCGCCGTCGCGTCACGTTCGAGTACGTGCTGCTGGCCGACGTCAACGACGGCGACGACGATGCTGCGCGACTGTTCCGGCTGGTTGGCGAGTTCGACGCCCACATCAACGTGATCCCGTTCAATCCCCACCCCGGCACCGAGCTGCGGCGACCCAGTCCGATGGCGGTGCAGCGCTTCGTCGCGCAGTGCCGTGCCCACGGCCTGCAGGTCCACGTGCGCACGCCCCGGGGTGACGACATCGCCGCCGCGTGCGGCCAGCTCGCACTGGAGGCTTCGCCATGATCGCGACCATCTCCCCGTCCCTCGCGCTGCTCGTGTCCCTGCAGGTCGCGGTGCCGAACCTGCACGCGCAAGCGTCGGCGCCCCGCGCCGCCGCGCTCGTCGAGCCCAGTGGCTGCACACCGGCCTTGCTCGAGGCCGATCGCAGCACGGTTGCCGCGATCACCAAGGCGTTGCGGGACGCCGAGACCAAGGCCACCGAGGATCCCGAGGCCGGCGACGAGGTCTTGGTCGCAGCGCTCGACGCTGCCGCCGACGCCGGCGCGCTCGTGGCCCGCGACACCGCGGCCCAGGACGCGCGGCTGTACGCCCTGCTGGCGCTCGCGCGGGCCCGCCTCACCACCGGCAAGCAGGAGCGCGCGACCGAGGCCATGGACCTCGCAATCGCCACCTCGGGTGGCCGCGCGCTGCCGGTGAAGCTGTTCGGCCCCGCCGTGATGGCGCTGCACGAGCGCAGGCTGGCGATCGCCAAGGAGCGGGCCAGCACCGCGCTGACCGTGACGTGCGCCCACTGCCTGGTCGTGGTCGAGGCCGCGCCGCTGGCGTGTGCGAGCGCGGGCAAGAGCGCCGAGCTCCGGCTCGCGCCGGGCAGCTGGCGCGTGGTGCTGGTCGACGCCGACAAGCCGTCGATCACGCGCGCGGCCACGTTGACGCTGGGCGACATCGATCGCGCGCGCTTCGAGCTCGCGCCGCAGGCGACGGCGCCGAACGCCGGCGCCGGCAAGGGCACCAAGTCGAAGCCCCCGCGCGATCCGAACCGGAAGCTCCCGCGCTGGGCCGGCATCGTCGGCGTCTCGCTCGGCGTGGTCGCGATGATCGCCGGCGGTGTGCTGCTGGGCATCGACGGCCAGTGTGTCGGCGGTGGCGATCCGGCCAAGGAGCTGTGCCCCAAGGTGAACCAGACCAAGGGGATGGGCGCCGGCGTGCTCGCTGGCGGCGCCGCCTTGGCGGTGGGCTTCGCGATTCCGCTGGCGATCGGCGAGAAGCGCTCCAAGCAGGTGCGCCCCAGCACCGCGGCGCTGCACCTGGGCGCCGGCAGCGTCTCGCTGCGCTTTTAGGCGCCCGGCGGTTCGTGGCACGATCGCGGGACATGGCCGCGTCGTCCGAATCCGATCCGCTGCTGCAGGAATTCGCCCGGCTGAGTGCGCAGCTCGATGCCTGGACCGAGGCGTGGCAACAACGTCGAGCGGTCAGCGGTGCCGCCGTCGCGACGCTGTTCTCCTGCCTGCACACCGGCGAGCCGCTCGCGACTCGCCTCGAGCAGCGGCTCCTGCTCGCCAAGGCCCGCCTCGAGGGCAAGCTCGCCGACCTCGCCGGCCGCACCGCCATCGCGATCGCCCGCCTCGCCGGCGACGCCGACGTCGCCAGCACCATCGACGCGGTGCGTCAGCACGTCACGGCGGTCGGCCGCGGCGACGAAGGCTTCGCGAGCAAACGCGCCGAACTCGAGCCACTGGTGGCGGTCTATCGCCGCCTCCTCGCCGCCCTCGCCGACGGCTAGGCGCGGCCTCGCTCGACGGCGTGATCACGCGGGAGCGCGTCCGCCGAAGCTCGTCACGCTCGTCGCACGTCAGCGGCCCCTTCGACCCACTCAGGCGCGCGAGCGGCGGGGGAGGCCAAGCTCGCCGCGACGCTTGCGCACCGGTGAAATCGTCACCGAGGCGTCGTCGCCCGCCATTCTCACGTCGACAGCTCCTCGGGCCAGCGTCATCCGGAGCGAGCGTCCCGCCAAGGGGCCTTCTGAACGGGGATGACCCTTCGGGAGACGAACGCAATGACGAAATACACATTCGCGCGATACTGCATGTTGACGCTGGGCGCGATGCTCACGACCGCGTCGTCGACACGCGCGTCCACGCCTGGGCCAAATCCACCGAGCAATCCGCCCGCAACACCGACGCCGTCCGTGATGTGCACCAACGGCACGCTCTTCTTCGATGGCAAGTGCCGCACCGAGCAGTTCTTCCGCAACCGGTTCGTCACGCCCGGAAGCACGATGGTCAGCGTCGAGGGAAGCCGCTCGTCGCTGGCCGACGCAGGGGTGATTGTCGTCGAGGCTCCGAACGCGAGGACGGTGCGAGTGCGCTCGGTGGACTCCGCGAAGCACCAGGCCATCCTCGTCACGCAGAAGTACATGGACGGTTATGAAGTCCTGAGCGAGTTCACGGTGACCGGCTGGATCGACGACGACGGCTACGAGCACGTCATCACGACGATCGACCAACCGGACCCCACCTACGCGACAGTTTGGTGGGAGCATACCGCGCGCCGCTTCAGCAACAAGTACACGTGGGGCACGGACCATTGTTACGACTTCTACGGAGATCCGGTCCCCGGCTGTGGCCCGCTCGTGAGCATCGCGTCGAGCAGCGGTACGGTGTCCTGCGAGGAACAAGGGGAAGCCTACGGCGACACGGCGTCCAGCGTGTGCCTCGTTGGGCTGGCAGGTGCTACACTCGGGTCACTGGCGAACACGGCGGTGATTGGCGCCTTCGGGCCACCAGGCTCGACGGGCACCTATGCCAGCGTCGCAGGTCTGGCACTGACTGCAGGCGCAGTGTCCTGCCAGCTCGCGGATTCGCTGTGGTCCGCGATCGGCGAAGCGCTCTGCGAAGAGCCCGTCCTCGCGCCCGCTACCCACAACGACCCCCGATCGCTCGCGCTCCTGCTGGAGAGTCGCGTTCCGCCGCTCGGAGAGGACCCGTGCGAGGAGATCGGCGGGGAACGCTACGACGGGCCGCCCGCCGTCGTCGGGAACAGCTGCTCCGATGTCGAGGGGGGAGACGGGGAGATCGTCGGCCTCCCCTACTCGGAAGACGACGTGCTCGAGGTCGTGGTCTACGGCGACCCAGTCACGTGCGATCCCGGCCGAGTCATCACCGCAAGCGACAACATGTGCATCGTGATCAACTAATTCGACGGACACCACCGGCGCCCCGATCACACCCACCAACGCCAGCGACTCGCCCGCATCCGCCGACACCACGCGCAGCGTCCGTCCGAGCATGTCGGCCTCCCGTCGCTCCGCAAGGTTGCCGCGCGCGTCGACCGTCGACCACCGCAACAACGTTACCCGAGACGTCCTGCCGCTGTCGCGTCGCGTGCATCCGAAACTCGCCGCTCGGCTTCTCGGAAGCGCCTCTCTGGTTCACGGCGCTTCACCACGGGCCTCATGAAGCGGGGCGCGGGAGACCAATCCACTGAGCCAGGACCGCCTGGTCCTTGCCCCGCAGCGTGAGGGACGCGGGGGAGACCTCGATGGCCTCACCAATGAGGTCGAGCAGAGTGGGCCCATTCCCCTCCAGCGCGTCGCGGAGGACGTCCTCGTACCAGGACCTATAGTCCGCCTTGACGAGCCCTCTTCCGCCCGCATCGATGATGGCAAGCATCTGGCGACAGTACTGTTCAAGGGCAGCGTACCCAAGCGCATCGACCATGACTTGGCCGTCTTCGACCTCGATGTCGTAGGGAGGTGCGCCGAGGAATCCGCCGTGCAAGCAGTCGATAAATGAGTCCAAATCAAAGCCAAAGTATCGAGAGGTCGACAATGGATCGTTCTGCGCAATTCCGGTCGCAACTGCATCGCAGAACGACGCAAAATCGCGAGCCTGGTAACCTGATATGAGTACTTTCATATGCGTCAGTGCGTATTCTCTACCATGAATCGAATTCCGTCAGGTTCCCCTCGCACGAGGAGGCGAATCCCACCGAATGCGTGCCGGTTGCCGGCAACCGGATCGATTGAGATCCAGCCCTTGAGTTTTCTTGACAGCAAATGCACGTCGTGAGCCGGAAGAAGGCGCTGAAGTTCCTACACCGTCTTCGCCCCGCTGGCGCCGATCTTCTCGACCAGCCCGAAGATCGCCTTGCCTGCCTCTCGTTTCGCCGCCCCTCCCAAGCCAGCCGTCGCGTGCCCAATATCATCGGCAAGCTGCTGACGCAATGTACGCGGTATCGCGGCGCGAGCGGGATCGTACGGAGAGCCCTTCAGCGCCGGCGACGGCGTAGTATCCATCCCCTTCGCGGGCGTGGATGACGCGCTCTCTAGGGTCTGCCGAGCCTCTGCCCCGCCGCCGCCGCTGCTCGGCATGTCGTCCGAGATGCGCAGCACCGGCGCGTCATCGAGCCCCTTCCCAAGTGCAGCAATGTTGTCCGCGCGGCGCCCGAACTTCGCGATATCGCCGAGGAGGGGAACGACCGCAAAGCCGGCGATCGCGAGAGATCCAACGCCGGCCTTGCCTCGCTTGAAGTCGCTCCACGTGCGCTGGAAGTTGATGGCATCCATGGCCAGGCCGGCCCAGGTGAAGCCGAGCCCAACCTCGGCCAAGACGCCGGCGGCACCGCCGTCACGCTCGCGCACGGCATCGGCGACCGCCTTGTGAGCGTCGTAGCGTCGCCCGAGCTGGGCCTGATGCGCCGCGCGTTCGCGACGCGCTCGTTCTTCGCCACTCGTGTCCGGCGAATACCTCTCGTGGCGCATGCGCTGCTGCGCTGGCTGGTCGGACGGGAAGCGCTGACGCAGCTCCTTCGCAAGAACCTCGAGCGCCGCGTCGTACTCGGTGCGGTCGCAGCCGTTGCCACACAGCTCCTGCATCCGCTGCTGCTGGAACTCCGCCTTCTCGACGTTGACCGCGCTTGCCGAGCGCGGCTTGTGTCCGTCCACGTCGCTGAAGGTGACCGGACTCCCGCGGCAGTACGCGTACCGGTTGAACCCCCCCGCAAGCCCGATCGGATCCGCCGCCGTCCACCTCCCGAGCCACGGCGCGTAGTACCGCGCCCCATGCAGCGCCAGCCCCGTCTCGTCATCCCGCTCGCGCGCGAGGTACCGATGCCGCCGCGGACTCACCCCGAGCTCGCTCGTCACCGCGCGCACGGCCGTCGTGCCCCATGGGTGGTACTCCTCCCGCGAGATCACCTTCCCCGTTCGCTCCACCTCCACCGCCACCGACCCGAGGTGATCCTGCAGCGCGTAGCGCCAGTGCACGACGTCGCACGTGACACCCTCGCGCTTGGTCTTGCGATCGATGCGCAGCCCCGCGTCGCCGAACACCTCGGTCTCGGTGCGCTCGGTGACCTGCACGGCCCCGTAGGCGCCCCGCTTGCCCTTGATGAAGACCTCCACGCCGTCGACGACGCGGCGGTCTTCGACGACGCTGCCGCCCTTGACCACGTACTTGCGCACGCGCACGCCGCCGGCGTACTGGAAGTACGCGGTCATCGTGCCGATGCGGACGCGATCGAGCTCACCGACCTCGTTCCACCGCAGATCGTCCACGTGCGGCATCGCGAGCATGTGCCCACCCGCGTCGTGCCGGTACCGCTCGAACAGCTCCGCTTCATGCCGACCGGTCGCGCGCAGGCGGTTGCCGCGATCGCCATACGCGTACACCCGGGTGTACGAGCCGGCGCCCGCGGCGTGCTCGAGCCGCAGCAGGTTCCCCGCCGCGTCGTAGCGGTAGCGCTGCACGTACTGCCGCAGCGCACCGGCGTCGTTCGGCTCCGCGGCCACGACCGGTGCGCTCGCGCGCGGCGTCTTGCCGTCGATCTGACCGATGTGCTCGCGGCCGGTCGCCTCGACCAAGCGGTACAGCGCGTCGTAGCGGTAGTCGTTCACGGCCGCGTGCTTCGCGTTGCCCGCGTAGACCGCAGGACGCGACGCATCGGAGATCCGCACGATGTTGCCGAGCGCATCGTGGGTGTAGCTCAGCCCCTGCAGCGGCGTGCCGTTGGCCGCCACGCTCGAGCACGACACCAGCCGCTCGGTCTGCGCGTCGTAGCTCAGCCGCGTGGTCGCGGCGCCACCGTGCTGGACCACCAAGGGTCGACCGAGGTGATCGAACGCATCGACCTGGTACACGGTCGCGAGCTCGCCACCCGCGAGCCGATCGTCCCGCTCGATGCGCTCGAGCAGGCCATCGTCGGTGTAGTACCGCCGCTGCGATCCGCCCAGCGGCGGATGCACGAGCGTCGCCCGGCCGAGCGCGTCGTGCTCGGCGATCGTGACCCATGCACCGTCCTCGAGCACGCCGACCGACGCGAGCACGTCGTCGATCTCCGCGACGCGCTCGCAGCCCGCGATCATGCTCCAGTCGACCCGCGGTCGCTCGTCGTGCTCGGCGAGCCAGCGCGGCAGGTCGACGAGGCGACGCGTGGTCGCCGTCGCGTTGCCGTCCATGTCGTACGACTCGAACCGCGTCTCACCGGCGCCGTCGTAGACCCGCAGCAATCGCCCGCGGTGCCGCCCGCCGGCCGGCGCACCGCCCTCGCCGTGGGCGGCATCGTTGGTACCGTCGCCGTACACCCGCTTGCCCAGCAGCACGCCGCGGCCACCCTCGTGCACCCAGTCCTCGATCGGTCGCCGCAGCGCGTCGAAGCGCCACGTGAACACCCGACCCTGCGCATCGACGGACACCACCGGCGCGCCGACCACGTCGACCAGCGCCAGCGACTCGCCCGCGTCCGCCGACACCACGCGCAGCGTCCGGCCGAGCATGTCGGCCTCCCGTCGCTCCGCAAGGTTGCCGCGCGCGTCGACCACCGCAACCACGTTACCCGAGACGTCCTGCCGCTGTCGCGTCGCGTGCATCCGAAACTCGCCGCTCGCGGCACCCTGCGATGACGCGTCCTGCTCGCGCAGGACCGCCTCCTGGCTCCCGCGCCAAGCGGGCTCGCTCACTCGCCTCGCTGGCCCGCTCACGCTCACCGTGGCAGTCGCGGGCGGCGCGCGCCATGGCATCGAGCGCATCGTTCGTTCGTTGCGAGCAGCGTGACATCGCTGGCGATCACGGTGTCATGGTATGCATCGCCTCTGGAGTCAGACCCAGCTCGTCGTCGGTTTCGGCGCCGATGAATGAAGGGCGGCTCGCTAGATGATCCGGGGACGCCCAGGAACGCGGTCTTCGGGCAACTCTCCTTTCAGCAATAGGCCGAACAGGAACTCAACTCTATCCGCAAGTGGAGAAAGTGCATCGCTTTGTCTAGCTTCGTTCCGAAGCAGTTGAGCGAAGAAGTAGATCTCGTTCAGAAGGTCTCGCGGGAGACTATCGGAACCTTGAAGGCGTCGGGCAATGCTCCCGATGCGGGCAATCACGGCGTCAAAACGCTCGGAACGGACTTGACGGGCGGTTTGTAACGGGACGGCGAATTCCGAGATCTCGCGCTTGAGTTCGGTGATGTCGTTAGAGAGAGCGTTCATCTGGAGCCTCCGACAATTGCGTCGAACGGAATGGAATGAAAGATCGTGACTTCTTGAGCCCAGATCGAACGATGATACGGCAGGCCTCGCATGCCGTTAGCCCGCGGCGCATGCTGCCAGACCTCTACCTGCATCGATGGTACCTTGCTGAGGTCGATTGTCACGATGCCGTGTCCGCTGTCATACGCCCGAGCGACGTCGAGACTGCGGGTCGTAGAGATCCACGGGCTGTTCGCTACCGCACCGCCCGCACCGGGACCCGCGTTGGCCACGTGCTCCGCCGCCGTCCACGTACCGCTTGGTGCCTTAGCAGTTAGCCCGCGACCTGCAGCCAGCGCCTCTGCATCAGCGGCAGTGAGTGCGCGATAGACGATGTCGCCACCAGCTCCCGGCGCTGCCGCAAGGTCTGCAGGCGGCAGGTCGACGGTGTGAGGTGGAGCCGTCGCGGGGGGTCTGGCGCGAGGCGGGGACGCAGCAACCTTCACCGGACGAACCCCGAGCCCCTGACCGGCAACGCCGGCGCCGGCTGAGTAGGCCGCGTCCAGTAGCTGCAGGTCCTCCGCAAGGTCGCTCCGCCAGTTGATCCCGCTGAGCTTCTTGCGGTGGGCGCTCACTAGACCGGCGATGCGAGCCTCGAGCCCGGCGTTCTTCAGCTGTGCATCGGAGACCCGCCAGAGCTCCGACGCGTACTCGCTGACCCGCGCGGCGCCCGTGCCAGCGTGATCGTTGGGATCGAAGTTGTCGACGGTACGCCCGCCTGGGTAGAGCCATGTGGCTCGTGCCCCCTCGATCCACTTCATGCGCGAGCGGTCAGCGACGCGGAGATTGGCTTCGTACTCGAGCGCGAGTGTCTTGCGAAAGGCCGCGATCAGTGCGTCTTCGGCTGCACGTTGAGCCGCGCGCTTCGCCTCCGCGCGCTCCGCTGCACGGTCGCGACGGTGTGGCGCGGCCGCCATCGTGTCGTCCCACTCGCTCCCCTCCGGCGCGCGGCCGTCCACGTCGCGCAACGTCACGGGACTCCCGCGGCAGTACGCGTACCGGTTGAATCCCCCCGCGAGCCCGATCGGATCCGCCGCCGTCCACCTCCCCAGCCACGGCGCGTAGTACCGCGCCCCATGCAGCGCCAGCCCAGTCTCGTCATCCCGCTCGCGCGCGAGGTACCGATGCCGCCGCGGACTCACCCCGAGCTCGCTCGTCACCGCGCGCACGGCCGTCGTGCCCCATGGGTGGTACTCCTCCCGCGAGATCACCTTCCCCGCTCGATCCACCTCCACCGCCACCGACCCGAGGTGATCGTGCAGCGCGTACCGCCAGTGCACGACGTCGCACGCGGCCCCCTCGCGCTTGGTCTTGCGATCGATGCGCAGCCCCGCGTCGCCGAACACCTCGGTCTCGGTGCGCTCGATGACCTGCACGGCCCCGTACGCACCGCGCTTGCCCTTGATGAAGACCTCCACGCCGTCGACCACGCGGCGGTCTTCGACGACGCTGCCGCCCTTGACCACGTACTTGCGCACGCGCACGCCACCGGCGTACTGGAAGTACGCCGTCATCGTGCCGATGCGGACGCGGTCGAGCTCACCGACCTCGTTCCACCGCAGATCGTCCACGTGCGGCATCGCGAGCATGTGCCCACCCGCGTCGTGCCGGTACCGCTCGAACAGCTCCGCTTCATGCCGACCGGTCGCGCGCAGGCGGTTGCCGCGATCGCCATACGCGTACACCCGGGTGTACGAGCCGGCGCCCGCGGCGTGCTCGAGCCGCAGCAGGTTCCCCGCCGCGTCGTAGCGGTAGCGCTGCACGTACTGCCGCAGCGCGCCGGCGTCGTTCGGCTCGGCGGCCACGACTGGTGCGCTCGCGCGCGGCGTCTTGCCGTCGATCTGACCGATGTGCTCGCGACCGGTCGCCTCGACCAAGCGGTACAGCGCGTCGTAGCGGTAGTCGTTCACGGCCGCGTGCTTCGCGTTGCCCGCGTACACCGCAGGACGCGACGCATCGGCGATCCGCACGATGTTGCCGAGCGCATCGTGGGTGTAGCTCAGCCCCTGCAGCGGCGTGCCGTTGGCCGCCACGCTCGAGCACGACACCAGCCGCTCGGTCTGCCCGTCGTAGCTCAGCCGCGTGGTCGCGGCGCCGCCGTGCTGGACCAGCAACGGTCGACCGAGATGATCGAACGCATCGACCTGGTACACGGTCGCGAGCTCGCCACCCGCGAGCCGATCGTCCCGCTCGATGCGCTCGAGCAGGCCGTCGTCGGTGTAGTGCCGCCGCTGCGATGCGCCCAGCGGCGGATGCACGAGCGTCGCGCGGCCAAGCGCGTCGTGCTCGGCGCTCGTGGCCCATGCACCGTCCTCGAGCACGCCGACCGACGCGAGCACGTCGTCGATCTCCGCGACGCGCTCGCAGCCCGCGATCATGCTCCAGTCGACGCGCGGGCGCTCGTCGTGCTCGGCGAGCCAACGCGGTAAGTCGACGAGGCGACGCGTGGTCGCCGTCGCGTTGCCGTCCATGTCGTACGACTCGAACCGCGTCTCGCCGGCGCCGTCGTAGACCCGCAGCAATCGACCGCGGTGCCGCCCGCCGGCCGGCGCACCGCCCTCGCCGTGGGCGGCATCGTTGGTGCCGTCGCCGTACACACGCTTGCCCAGCAGCACACCGCGGCCACCCTCGTGCACCCAGTCCTCGATCGGTCGCCGCAGCGCGTCGAAGCGCCACGTGAACACCCGACCCTGCGCATCGACGGACACCACCGGCGCGCCGATCGCATCCACCAGCGCCAACGACTCGCCCGCGTCCGCCGACACCACGCGCAGCGTCCGCCCGAGCATGTCGGCCTCCCGTCGCTCCGCAAGGTTGCCGCGCGCGTCGACCACCGCAACCACGTTACCCGAGACGTCCTGCCGCTGTCGCGTCGCGTGCATCCGAAACTCGCCGCTCGCGGCACCCTGCGATGACGCGTCCTGCTCGCGCAGGCTCGAGAACGTCGCGCACGGCCGACCGAGCACGTCGTAGCGCACGATCGTCGGCGTGTGCGCGTAGACCTGCGCCTGCTGCACCACCGCAGCGCTCGCGGCACCACTGCCATCATTCTTCGTCTGCCGCGCCAGCCACTCGCTGTCGTGCGCCGTGTCGCCGCGATCGAACACGATCTGTGCCCACGCGCCGTACTGCGTGCGCTCGTGGGTGCCGTCGGCGTGGTCGACCCGCACGCAGCGTCCGAGCGCGTCGTAGTGCATCCGCGCCATGGTCTTGCCGGGCGCGTCGCCGTAGTGCTGCGAGCTTGCGATGGTCGGTGCCTCCGTGCGCACCGGCAGGCCCTTGTTGTTGACGATCGTGCGTCCGCTGACGCGGAACTTGCCGCCCTGGGTGCGTGCGCGGCTCTGCAGCACGCCGCCGCCGCCGTCGAAGTACGTGACCGAGAGCGCGACGCGCTCGGTGTGCTCGCCGTGCTGCAGGCGCACGTACGCGGTCGTCGAGGTCGGCCTGCCGTTGCGCGCGAAGGCGTGCGCGTCGTGGTGGTAGCGGCGGGTCGGATGCTGGTGGCTGTCGCCTTCTTCGCCGAGCTTCGCGAGCGCCGCGGCGTCGCTGCCGAAGTCCTTCGCCGCGCGCTTGACCGCCTGGCGCCCGCGCGTGACCTCGCGGATCACCCGACCCAGCGCGTCGTACGCGACGACCACGGTGGTGTCGTTGGGGTCGCTCGTCGCCCACGGCGCGAGCACGCGGTAGTCGTGGATCGCGTCGCTGCGCAGCGGCGGGCCGCCGGCAACGAGCGTCTGCGTGGCCGTCACGCACAGGCGATGCGCGTCGTACTCGGTCTCGCCGACCTTGGTGCCGAACGGATCGTACTGCGCGACCGGCAGGTAGAACTGCGCCGGGTCGAACACCGTGCGCCCCGAGGGCGCCCACCAGCTGCCGTCGTCGTGGACGTAGCCGGCCGCGCCCAGCAGCTCGGGCAGCGGCTGCAGGCCCGCGATCGCCAGCGGCGTGTCGAACAGCGCCGCGGCGCGCGTGGTGTCGAGCTGCGCGAGCGTGTGATGGGGCAGCGCGAACGCACCGATCACGCCCAGCGGCAGCGCGGCCTTCCCATCACCGCCGTCGCAGTACAGCACGCGCGAGCATGACAGCAGCCGCCGGGCAGGCCCGCCGCTGGGGGCCGCATGGAAGCCGATCTCGCTGCCCCCGCTCGCCGCCGACACCAGCGCCGCAAACGACAGCGGCGCGCTCGGGTCGACCGCCACGCCGGTGACCTCGAAGCTCGCGGTCTCGAACACCACGCCGATCCGCACGCTCCCGTGCGTGTCGCGGTTGGCGATCTTCGACACCGTCGCGACGATCACCGGCTGCAGCTGCGCATCGACCATGTCGCCGTCGCGCAGCACCGCGTCGTCGTCGACGGGCTCGAAGAACGGCGGCTCGCGCCCGCCCGGGCCATCGGGTCGCAGGACGTCGCCGGTGGTCGCGTCGATGCGCACGACGCCGCCGCCGCGGCTGGTCCACGTCGCATACGCCGGCGCATCGGGGCCGAGCACGCCATCGGCCGTCGGCACCGGCGGCTCGATCGCCGCGGCGAACATGAACACCTCGGTGCGGCGGTTCTCGGCCTGCGCGACGTCGTCGTCGGTCGCGACCACGGGGTAGTGCTCACCGCCGGCGGCCACACCGATCGTGGTGCCCTCGGGCAACAGCGCCTCGCGGGGCTCGTCGCCGGGTTGCGGTGCGGCGGGCGAGCCGGGCTCGGCCGCACCGCCCGTGCCACCATCGCGACGCATGTAGCGGGCGATGAGCGCCCGCCGCGTCAGCGGGCCCATGTCGCCGTCATCGTCGAGCCCGGCGCTGCGCTGGAACCCCGCCAGGTCACCCGCGAAGCCGACGTCGGCGAGCATCAGCGCCTCTTCGTGGGCACCCAGCCGTCGATCCTTGGGGACGCTCTTGTCGAACAGCGGCAACCACGCGTCGGCGTCGCCGCGCAGGAACGCCGCGACCGCGTGGGCGCGCTGCAGCGACAGCGCATCGTTGTCGGCGAGCTTGCCCTCGCGATCGGTGTGACCGACCACCAGCACCTCGCCGCGCGCCTCGTCGCGGTGCATCGCCGCGAGTACGCCCAGGCCCGGTCGCGCCTGCGGCAGCACGAAGCTCTTGGCCTCGTCGAAGAGGATCCCATCGAGCCGCACCTGCACGACGGCGTCGACCGGGTGCTCGGGGGTCGGCGTGGGTGGCTCGACCGGCACCACCCACTTCGGTTCCGGTACCGCCCGACGTCGAGGATACGCGACGCTGATCGTCCGCAGCGCGTTGCCGAAGTCATCGAGCTCGAGCACCGCCGACTGCGACAGCCGCGGATCGGCCAGCGCCGCCGTGCTCGCCGGCACCTCCGCCTGCGCCGGATCGAACGCCGGCTCACCCGCGAGCTCGTAGGTGTACGTCAGCGACTGCTGCGTGTGCACGTGGTGGCACGGCGTGCCGTGGGGACAGACGGCCGCCAGCGCACGCACGACGTGGGCGTGCTGCACGACCACCAGCGGCGTCGTCGGGGCCGCGGCATCCTCGCTGTAGCTCTCGACCCGCAGCGTCGCGCCCCGCACCGCCCGCAGTCCGTCGGCATCACCCGCGCACCCATCGAAGCTCACCGGCTCGAGCACGGCGGCCTGCGGGTCGGCATCGCTGTACTCGTCGCGCAGGTCGAGCGGCGCGCCGACGTGGAACCACGTCACCGTGCGCAGCGGCGCGACCACGTCGGTCGCGTCCATGCTCTGCAACGCGCTCGAGGGCCCGAGCTGCTCCACCTCGGCGCTGTCGCGCTGCTCGACCCTGGCGAAGCCTCGGAACTCGCGCTCGCGGGGGTCCCAGTGCCCGTGGTGGTACGAGAATCGCGATACGTGCCGCGTGCCCGCCACGAGGTCGCGCGACTCGACCTGCGTCACCACCGACAGCGGTCGCGGCAGCCGCGTGCGCCACGGCTGCCCGCGCACGCGATCGGCGAGTTGGAACGTCGCGCTCGACGCATACGCGACGCTCGTGCGCGCACCGAAGCCCGAGTCGTCCTGCACGAGCAGGTACGGTGGCGCGGCCATGAAGTCGACGATCGTGAGCGTCGCCTCGGGCTCGGCCTTCGCGAACGCGAACGATGCGGTGGTGTTGCCGTCGACGCAGCACAGGCTCGAGCACCGCAGCTGCTCGAGCGGCGGCACGGCGAAGCTCGCCGACCGCTGCAGCGCGTTGCCGCTGGCATTGGCCCACAGCGTCGCGCCGCGCTGGCCCAGGTACAGCACGTCGACCGGACCGAGCCCGTCGACATCGCACAGTCGCACGCGATCGATGTCGACCGGCTCGCCCAGGCCCGGCGCGTCCATCACGACCTTGCGACCGAAGCGTCCGTGGCCGAGGTTGGGCCAGTACGCGACCTCGTCGGCGCGCAGCCGCACGACATCGGGCAGGCCGTCGCCGGTCATGTCGGCGAGCACGATCGCCTCGGTGCGCACGTCGGCGGTGCCACCCTCCGCGGGCGGACGATCGCGACGCGCGTCGTACAGCACCGGGCCCGGGCCCGCATCCTCGTCGCCGTCGTGCGTGACCGCGGGCTGCAGCGTCCAGCCGTCTTCGCTGCGCTCGCCCAAGCGCCGCCACCACGTGTAGCTGCCGTCCTTCGCGACCAACACGTCGGCGATGCCGTCGCCGTCGAGATCGGCGACGTAGATCCGATGCTGCGCCTCGATCGGATCCTTGCCCACCGGTGGCGTGTGCGCGGCCGCGATCTGCACGCCGTCCTTCCAGGCCGCGCCAGCGCCGGCGAGGTCCTCGGGCTCGCGCTCGAACACCGTCGCGTCGCTGGGGCCGAACTCGACCAGCGCTGGCCGCCCCTGCGGCGCGACGTCGAGGAAGCGCTGCGCATGCAGTGCAGGGTCGGTCGACGGCGATGCGCCGAAGCCGACCCGCGCGGGTGCGCGGAAGCTGCCCGGCACATCGCCGGCGGCGCGGTGGTCGAAGTGCCCGGTGTCGCGCACCACGAGCCCCGCGAGGCCGTCGCCGTCGAGGTCGATGAGCTCGGCGTCGGTGTACTTGCCCGACAGATCGAGCGCGACGCCGCCGAGCTCGGCGGTCCCGAGCGTGCGGGTCTTGGCCGCGATGGTGCGCGGGCTGTACGTGAAGCGTCGCGGCGGCAGCGCCTCGCGATCATCACCGTCGTAACCGCGGATCGTCGCGCTCACCAGCCGCGACGCGAAGCGATCGGCCTCGTAGCCCAGCTCGAGCGCGCGCACCAACGTCGGCTTGCCCGCGTTGCACTCCGCGAAGCGATGGAACACCAGCACCCGCGCGCAGCGTCGACGCGTGCGCACCTCGAAGCCCGCCCGTGCGCTCGAGAACGCATCGGGGCGCAGCGGCCACGGCTGGTCCTCGTCGATGCGCGGATCTTCGGCGTCGTGCTGTCCGTGGTCGAACACCACCTCGAACGCGAACGGGGCCCGCGCGCCCGGGTCGTCGAACGCCGTCGGCTCGAGCGGTGCGGCCGGCAGCAGGGTGCGATTGCCGTACAGCACCCGTCGCAGGTACCGCTGCGGCTGCGGCCCGCTCGCGCCGCGCTCACGAGCGCCACCGGTCTCGACCCCACGGAGATCCTCGGCCTGCCAGCGGTACAGCACCACGTTGCCGAAGGCATCGCGCTGCTCCTGCAGCAGCCACTCGAACACGTGCGACGGGTCCTCGGGGTCCGCGATCTGCCCCTCTGTGGTGCGCCCGAAGATCGACACCACGTCGTTGCGGTCGCGCACGATCCAGTGCGCAGCTGCACCGCTGCCCTTGCGCTCGATGCGAGCGAAGCTCGACTCGACCCGCGGCCGATGGCGGCCGCCCTCGATCTTCACCAGCGCCTCGCCATCGCCGAACGCGAACACGTCGAGCTCGTCGTCGTACTCCGGCACCCCGCGCCCGTGCGCGCGCACGATCGCCTTCGTGCTCACGCGTCGGATCGACGGCACCGACAGCCGCCAGCCCCACCCGAATGGCCCGTTGCCACCCGTGCTCGCGTAGCCCAGCGACAACCCCGGCGTCAGCGCCCGCGCCCGCGGCAGCGGCAGCCCGATCGCCACCGCGCCCACCCCCGTCGGCGCGCTCGTGCTCCACGCCTCGCCCTGCTTCGCGATCGCAAAGCCACCCTCGGCCCGCGATCGATCCGGCAGCATCGCCCCGCCCGGCTCCGGCTTCGGAATCGCCGCCACGAACTCGTGGCGCTTGCCCTCCTCGAGCGACTGCGGCGCGATCGACCCGTTCGGCTGCACCCGCACGTCGACCCGCACATCGAACCCCGGCCGCGGCGCCGCCGGACCGCCCGAGCCAGCCCCCGTCACGCGCCCGTCCCTTCGCCCGCCCGCGTCATCCCGATGCTGCGTCGGCCAGCCTATGCGCGCGCGTGCACGTCGACAAGCCGCACGGCGTGGACGGTGGCGGCCGGCGCAGCCCGATCGCAAGGTCGCAGGACGGCGCGCCCGCCAGGAATCGAACCTGGGACATTCGGCTTAGAAGGCCGACGCTCTATCCAACTGAGCTACGGGCGCACGCGATCCGTGATCCCGCAGCTTGCGGGATCACGGGTGGTCGGGGCGAGAGGATTCGAACCTCCGGCTTCCTGCACCCAAAACAGGCGCGCTACCAGACTGCGCCACGCCCCGATTGCGGCCGATGATAGCCGAAAGCTCGGCGCGGCGGAATCGCCTGCGCGCGCCCTCGCATCGGCCCGCATCACAGGCCGTGGACCTGCCACCACTCGAGCAGACGGCGCAGCGCGATGCCCCGGTGGGAGCGCGCGGCCTTGTCGTCGGCGCCGAGCTCCGCGACCGTGCACGCGCCGCCGTCGAGCCACGCGTGGGGATCGTAGCCGAACCCACCGGCCCCCCGCGCTGCGGTTCGGACCTCGACGTCCCAACGCCCCTCGAAGCACTCGAGCGCCTCGCCACCGGGCAGCCGACGACCGTCGACCCGCACCAGCGCGAGCACACACGTGTAGTGGGCGGCGCTGGCCTCGAGCCCGCGGGCGCGGAGCTCGGCCACGAGCTTGCGATTGTTGGCCGCGTCGTCGCTGGGCTCGCCGGCCCAGCGGGCGCTGATCACCCCCGGCGCGCCAGCCAACGCATCGATGCTGATGCCCGAGTCGTCGGCCAGCACGCACGCATCGCCCGGCACGTCGCGCCCGCGCAGCCACACCGCGATGCCCTCGGCCTTGAGCACGGCATTGGCGACGAAGCGCTCGCCGGTCTCCTCGATCGTCGGCGGCTCGCCGAAGGCCGACGCCGGCGCCACCTCGACAGCCCCACGCAGCATCGCGTCGAGCTCGGCGAGCTTGTGGCGGTTGCCGGTCGCCACCACCAACAGGCGGCGGCTCACCGCACGCCCTCCAGCGCCTGCCGCTGGGCGTCGACCAAGCTGGCGATGCCCGACTCGGCCAGATCGAGCAGCGCGTCGAGCTGCGCACGGGAGAACGTGCCGTGCTCGCCGGTGCCCTGCACCTCGACCAAGCCACGACCGGCGAGCGCGACGACGTTGAGGTCGACGACCGCGCTCGCGTCCTCCTCGTAGGCGAGATCGAGCATCGCGGTCTGGGCCTCACCGACCAGCCCAACGCTCACGGCCGCGACGGGCGCGACGATCGGGTCGGTGGCGAGCCGCCCCTGCGCGCGCAGCTTCGACAGCGCGATCGACAGCGCCACGAACGCGCCGGTGATCGACGCCGTGCGGGTGCCACCGTCGGCCTCGATCACGTCGCAGTCGCAGACGATCGACAGCGGTCCGGTCGGCCCGACCAGCTGCGAGAGGTCGACCGCCGCCCGCAGGCCACGGCCGATGATGCGCTGGATCTCCTTGCCGCGACCGCCCGGGTCCCGCGAGCCCCGCGGCGCCGTCGCGCCGGGCAACATCGCGTACTGGGCGGTGACCCAGCCACCGCCTTGGAGCCACGACGGCGCCCGCTCCTCGACGCTCGCGGTGCAGATCACCCGCGTGCGGCCGGTGGCGATGAGGGCAGAGCCGAGCGCCTGTCCGATGAAGCCGGGCTCGATCGTGCACGGACGCAGCTGATGGGGTGCTCGACCGTCGTGTCGCATGACGTCGCGAACGCTATGCGTCCGCGCGCGCGCTTGCAACCACGTACGAAGGGGCGCCCCCGCAGCCGCGCGAGCGCCCCTTCACGAGCCCTCGAACGTCGAAGGGCTCCAGGCAGGGAAGAAGGGCTACTTCTTCTCTTCCTTCTTCTCTTCCTTCTTCTCTTCCTTCTTGGGCTCTTCCTTCTTGTCGCAGGCGGTGGTGGAAAGCGCGAACGCCGACAGCGACGCGACAACGAGGAGGCTCTTGACGAACTTCATGGTGGTTTCTCTCCCTGGGTGTTGGGGCGCCACGCGCCGACCAAACAGGGTTGCAAGAATACGCGATCCGGAGACCCAAGCGAGAAATCTGCCGGCCCATGATCGCCTGCCGCCCGCGCTGACCCGGTCGCGGCGAAAACGTGAAGCAGAATTGGAAACGGCCGGTCGTGCTCTCGCACGCCGGCCGTTCACCCGGGTCACGGGCGCAGGAGGTTCCGCGTCAGGACCCCGGAAGCACTACCACTCGCAGCCCATGGCCGCGGTCGCCTGCTTGGCGGCGTCGAGCGCACCCTTGCAAGCAGCGGCGAGGCCGTCCTTGCCCGGGCCCGCAGCGGCTTCCTTCCAAGCCTTGGCCGACGCGTCCATCGCGTCCTTCATCGAGCCACGCGCCGCCTCGGGCACCTTGTCGCTGATGCACTTGGTGTACTTCTCGATGTACTCGTCGCACTCGGGGATGCCGATCTTGTCGCCACCGCCGCCGCCGCCTTCATCGGCCTTGGCCTCTTCCTTCTTCTCCTCGGGGGCGGCGTCCTTCTTGTCTTCCGCCTTCTTCTCTTCGCCCTTCTTGTCGTCGGCCTTGGCCTTGCCGTCCTTCTTGTCCTCGGCCTTCTTGTCGTCCTTCTTGTCGTCGCAGGCGGGGACCGCGGACAGAGCGAAGGTTGCGAACACGCCGAGGAGGAGGGTGGAGGTGATCTTCATGACTTCTTGAGACTCCCGTGAGTGGGTTGGTGGGTGGCCGGATCGAGCCGTGGCGACCATACGGCGGGGCCGAGGCACGGATCCATCAGGGCTGTGTCACGAAAACGTAGGGATCGAGGCCTCGGCTCGGCCGGCTCCAGCGTGCACCGCCAGGCCTGTGCACCCGGCGGCGCGGGGGCATCGAGGCCCGCCCCTGCCGCCCTGCTCGGCCCGAAAACCGTGGGAATTCTCAACCCTTGGACCTGACCTTCGGGGCGCTCCGGGGCCGAGCACTGGGCGTATGCTCCGCCCGCCATGGCAACGATCTCCGATCCCGCGCTGCGCTCCGTGTTCCAACCGAACGAGGAGGCCAGCCCACGCGCGCTGGTCGTCGCGGGCGCATGCGGCAACGTCGGCCTCGGCAAGCTCGGGCAGTTCGCGCGGCTGTTGACCCCGCACGGGATCCCCGTGGTGGCGCTCGATCCCTCCCCTGCCGTGCACGAGCTGCCGAGCAAGCTGCGCGCGGCGTTCGGCGATCGCTTCAAGGCCGACGAGATCGATCGCATCATTGCCGGCATCACGATCGTGCAGGGCGGCCCGGAGCAGCTGCCGGCACAGCTCGGCATCGGCCTGGTGTTCGAGGCGATCCCCGAGCGACTGCCGCTCAAGCACGCCTTCTACCAGGCCGTGCACGCGCGCCAACCCGACGCGTACATCACGTCGGCGACCAGCGGGTTCCCGACCACGCAGCTCTTCGGCGAGCTGGCGGGCAAGGCTCGCTGCACCGTGCTGCACCCGTTCTTCCCCCACCTCACCAACAAGCTCTTCGAGCTACCGGTCGAGGGTGCGGTGACCGGCAAGGCCGAGCTCGGCGTGATGCGCAAGCTGTTGTCGTCGCTGGGCATGAACCTGATCGAGGTGCGCGACGTGCCGGCGTTCGCGGCCGATCGGCTCTTCTGCGGCATGATGCTCGAGGCGGTGCGGATCCACGACGCGCTGGGCCTCTCGCCGGCGCAGATCGACGACGCCTGCCGACACCTGCTCGGCACGTCGCCGTTCTACGTGCACAACATGATCCCCGGCGCCAACTACCTCTCGGCGCACTGCATGCAGCTGATGGCCGCCGAGGTCGACTCGACGCTGTTCGCGATCCCCGAGTGCTGGCGCCCGTACATCGAGGACCCCAAGAAGCAGTGGCCCTACGAGCGCGGGCAGAGCTGCCCGCCCGATCGCGTGCCCGAGGTCCGCGCGCGCATGTTCGGCATGCTCATCGCCTTGGTCGCCGGCATGGTGGAGGGCAAGGTCGCGTCGCTGCCGGCGATCAACTTCCTCAGCGAGCAGGCGCTGGCGTTCCGCGAGGGCGTGCCGGCCCTCATCGCGCGCCTGGGCCTGCCGCAGGCACGCGAGCTGCTGGCTGCGTTCGTCGACGAGCTCGGCATCACCCACGCCGATCGCGTGGCGCCGGCGTCGGCGCTGCAGCCGGGCGCGGCGGCGTGGAACCGCATCTACGTCGACACCGCCGTGCACGATGGCGTGGGTCTGCTGTCGCTGCGCCGCACGACGTTGTCGGACACGTTCCTGGCCGAGATCGACGATGCCTACCAACAGCTGTCGGCTGACCCGAACGTGAAGGCGATCGTGCTGGCACCCGATGGCCGACACAGCCGCGAGTTCGGCCACGGTGCCGACCTCCAGGCGTTCGTGCCGGTGCTCGGCGACGAAGCGGCCGCCGCCGCGCTCATCGACCGCTGGAAGCGGACCTGCACCAAGCTGCGCAGCGGCAAGCCGACCGTCGCGGCGTTGGTCGGTCGCGCGCTCGGGGGCAGCCTCGAGCTGGCCGCGGCCTGCCACGCCCGCATCGCCGCCAGCGGCACCAAGCTGGCCTTCCCCGAGACCACCGTCGGTGTGATCCCGGGGCTCGGCGGCTGCCACATGGTCCACCGCGCCAGCCGGACCGACGCCGCCGCGGCGATCGATCGCGCGCTGCTCACCGGCGCGACGATTGCGGCCGAGACCGCCGCGTCGTGGGGCTTCGTCCACGACGTCGTGCCGGTCGCCGAGCTGCCGGGCAAGAGCATGGCCTTCGCACGTGCACTCGCCGATGGCAGCACCGCGATGCCGAGCTTCCGCGCCGAGGGTGCGGCCCACGAGGTCGCCACCGACGTGCCCGGCACCAACGAGGCCGGCGTGAAGCTGTCGGCGGCGCTGCGTGAGCTGCTGGTCGCGACGATCCGCGATGCCAACGGGGCCACGCTGGCCGAGGGCGCGGCGATCGAGTCGCAGCGCGCCGCGCAGAGCCTCGCGGCACCGGCCGCGAAGGTCGGCGTGACCGCGATGCTGCGGGGCAAGCCGCCAGTGTTCGCCGATCCGATCGGCTGAAGGCCGGCGGCGCGCGAGCTCGCCCGCGGTCGGTATCGTCCGTGATTCCGCGGTGCAACGGCCCCCACGCACCGCCGAGGGGGTTGCACCGCGCCCGCTTCGGTGCCTACCCTGTCACCCAGGCGCCTACATGGTCGCCATGGAGCGTCCCCGCATGCGCCGTCCGCTCGTCCGTTGCCTCCTCCTCGGCCTCGCCGCCTGCGCCCCCGACCGCGGAGGCGAGGCCGACGACACCGGTCGCGGCGCGGGTGGCAAGGCCGACGACGTCGCGCCCCCGGGGGCGTGCGCCGAGGTGTTCGACGGTCGCCAGGGCTTCTCGCGCAAGCTCGTCGATCCCACGATGCTGAAGGATCCGATCGCGCAGTTCGTGCTGCGCGCCGAGGGCAGCTGCCCACGCACCGCCGCGGACGTCATGGAGGTGCTGGCGATGCGCGACGGCGTCGATTGTGCGGTGCCAACCGGCACCGGCACCGCGGTGGTCTCCGAGACGGCTCAGGTCACTGGCGTCGCCGACGGCTTCCGGGCGATCACGATCCGCGATTGCGGCGGCCGCCCCGAGCACGGCCTGGCGATCTCGATGGCGAACCTCCACGGCGACAGCACGCGGGTGCCCGACGATGCCGAGTTCATGGCCTTCGATCCCACGCTCGGCAGCTTCTCCTTCTACACGCTGCAGGGCGGCGTGTGGACCTTCCACGGCACCTCGCAGGATCTCGTCACGCCGGGCACCCAGTCCCGCTGCGCGCAGTGCCACGCCGACGGCGGCATGATCATGAAGGAGCTCGACACGCCGTGGGTGCACTGGGAGGGCGACGCGACCACGCCGGGTGCGGCCACGCTGATCGACGCCATCGACGATCTCGGCACCCGCCGTACCGGCTCGGATCTCGAGCAGACGGTGCTGGCGGCCAACCGCGAGTGGACGGAGATCTGGCTCAAGAATCTGCTGCTGGAGGGTGACCTCGAGCGGGTGCTCGCGCCGCTGTTCTGCACCCACGAGTTCAACCTCGGCACCGCGGCCAAGGCGGTCGACGATCCGGTGCGCTTCGTGCCGGCCGAGGCGCTGGTGGACGACGTCTTCGACGCCGGTGCGTTCCCGCTGCAGATCAACGTGACGCCGGCGTCGTACGACGCGGCGATCGCCGCGAGCGGCCAGCGGGTCCAGCGGGGCGGCAAGGCGCTGCGACGGCCCGATGGCAGCGCCGCGATCGACACCCACTTCAAGCTCGCGTTCGTGCAGCGCGCCCGCGCCGATCAGCAGTTCGTCGAGCGCCTGCAGCAGGTCGGCGTGATCGATCGAGAGTTCGCGATGGACGTGCTGGCGATCGACTTCACGCGACCGGTGTTCTCCGCCGAGCGCTGCGCCCTGCTCGAGTTCGTGCCCGCGCTGCCCAAGCTCGCGACCGGCCAGCCCGACGGCGCCGCGGCCGTGAAGCAGAAGTTCGCGGAGCTCATCGGCGACTGCTGCATGCCCCACGACGGCGGCGGCTGCAGTGGCGAGGCCGTGCAGGCCTGCGTGTGCGCGCAGGACGAATTCTGCTGCACCGACGAGTGGGACGGACTGTGCGTGAACCTCGTCAGCGAGCGCGGCTGTGCGGCGTGCCCGGGTCGCGAGGGCGAGTTCGCCAACCCCGAGGTGGATCTGGTTGCGTCGCTGCCCGAGCGCATCCGCGCCGGCTTCATCGCCAACCTGAAGGCCGCCGCGCCGGCGCCCGAGTCGGCCGCCGGCCAGCTGCTGGCGAACCTGCAGAGCGACGGCGGCACGCAGACCCACCCGCAGCGGGTCGCGGAGTTCTTCGCGGCCTGCAACGCGCGCCCCGACGACGAGCGCATCCGCGACGTGCTGGCGGTGATCTCGGCGCGTCGCACCGAGGCGCGCAACAGCCCGCTCATCGAGCACGAGGCCACGCTGCCGGTCGACGACCTCGAGGTCCCGCTGGGGACCTCGCTCGATCCGGTGACCTGCACGCTGGTCGAGCCGTGACGGCGCGCCGACGCAACCGACGCCATCGAGCCGCCACCGACGAGCCGCGGATCGGCCGCGGCTCAGCCGCGGACTAGGCCTGGATCAGGCCTGGATCAGGCGTCGCTCCGGCGGCGCTCCGGCGGCGCTCAGCCGGCGACCAGCGCCGCGAAGCCGTCGCCGTCGCGGGCCAGCAGGCGATGGCGTCGCATCTGGTGCTCACCGAGCTCGAGGCCGAGCAGCGCCTGCACGACCTCGCGCGGGCGCGCGGTGCCGGTGGGATCCATGCGCAGCGCGAAGCGGAGCTCGCGATCGCGTTCGTCGAGCTCCGCCGACAGCAGGTGCGGCCGCACGTCGAGCTCACTGCCGCGATCGACGGCGCCCTTCACGTCGCGGCGGCGATCGTGCTTGCGTCGCACCACCGGCAGGTGCTCGGCGGCCATCGCCGCCTGCAGGCGCGCCCGCAGCCGCGCCAGCTCGTCATCGTTGCCGGGGACCGCGACCACGAACTCGGCGGCGGCGACCAGCTGGCCCAGCCGCGGGGCCTCGTTGGGCAGCAGCGTCGCGGCGTGCAACACCATGCCTTCGGGCGCGACCGCCCGCAGTCGCGCGAGCAGGTCGTCGGCCAGCGCCGCACGGGTCGCGTCGTCGAGCTCGCCGTCCATGTCGCGCACCGACTCGTCGAGGATGACGTCGACGTCGAGCACGTCGTTGTCGCTGGCGATGCCGAGCGCGAGCGCAGGCCCCAGCCACAGGCGCGGCACCGGGTTGAACCCGCGCGAGAAGCCGACCTCGATGCGCGCGCGTCGGAACAGGCGCGGGAGGTTGCGCAGGAAGTCGAGGTGGCCGATGAAGCGCAGCGGACCCGACTTGGCGAAGAACACCCGCAGCCGCGAGTGCGGCGCCTCGGCGTTGGCCGTGTAGGCGCTGCTGGGGCCCAGCTGACTCTTGGGCAGGCGACCGCGCAGGCGCGCCAGCGGCACGATCGCGGGCTCCTCGAGCGTCGGCGCGGCGACCTCGTCGGGCGCGTCGTCGTCACCCCCGGCGGTCGCGCGCGCGCGGGTGTCGAGGTCGCGCAGCGCGACGATCCGTTCGTCGCGCATCTGCGTCATGTCGCAGGCGATGCCGCAGTCGTAGCAGACCAGCCGGCGGTGATCGGCCTGCGCGGCGCCGAGCCGACCGTGGTGGACCTTTGCGCCGTTGGGCTTGCCGCACGGCGGGCTCGCGCGGCCCTTGATGGCCTTGCGCCACTCGCCCTCGAGGAAGTCGGGCTCGAGCCCGATGTCGATGTGATCCCACGGCAGCCGCGCGCCGACCGGCAGCGTGCGCGTGAAGACATCGGGCTCGATCTCGCAGGCCGCCAGTGCGTCGAGCCAGCGCGGTAGATCGAAGCATTCCTTCCAGCCGTCGAAGCGCGCTCCGGCCCGCCAGGCGTGCTCGAGCACGTCGCCCATGCGTCGGTCGCCGCGCGCGAACAGGCACTCGAGCCAGCTCTCGCGCACATCGTGGGTCTTGAGTGCCAGGCCCTGGCGCTTGCTCGCGCTGCGCAGCTGCTCGACCTTGCCGACGAGGTCCTCCATGGTGTCCATCGCGGCCCACTGGAACGGCGTGTGCGGCTTGGGCACGTGCTGGCTGACCGACAACGTGATGGTCGGCATGCGTCGCAGGCCCAGGCTCTTGGCCAGCGCCTTCACCTTCGCGCCGGTCTCGACGATGCCCATCACGTCGGCATCGGTCTCGGTCGGCAGCCCGATGATGAAGTACATCTTCATCCGGTCGTAGCCGCGCTCGAAGATCCGTCGCGCCGACTCGAGGATGTCGTCGTCGCTGACGTTCTTGTTGATGACGTCGCGCATGCGCTGGCTGCCGGCTTCGGGCGCGAAGGTCAGGCCCGACAGCCCGACCCGCTTGATCTCGTCGAGTAGCTCGCCCGACAGGCCGTACGCCCGCAGGCTCGACACGCCGAGGCCGACCTTGCGCGCGACCAGCTCGGGCACCAGCGTCTTGATGAGCGGGTCGATGCACGAGACATCGGCGGTCGACAGCGCGGTCAGGCTGGTCTCGGCGTAGCCGGCGTTGTCGACCCCGTCGAGCACCGCCTGCACGATCGCCTCGGGCGATCGCTCGCGCACCGGCCGGTAGATGATGCCGGCCTGGCAGAAGCGACAGCCCTCGGTGCAGCCGCGGGTGATCTCGACCGCTGCGCGATCGAAGATCGCCTCCGCGCGGGGGATCGGGAAGCGGGTCGGGAACGGGAAGTCGTCGAGCTTGCGGACCCACGCGCGGGCGACCTGCGTCGGTGCGCCGGCGCTGCGTCCGGCCTCGGTGCGGCCGACCACGACCTGCATGCCGGTGCGGGGATCGAGCGCGACCTCGTAGAACGACGGCACGTAGACCCCGGGCATCCGCGCGAGCGCGGCGAGCACGGCCGCCCGCGGGCTGCCGGCGCGCCGCATCGTCCCGACCGTGCGCAGCAGCGACGGCAGCACCTCCTCGGCCTCCCCGACCAGGAACGCATCGATGAAGGGCGCCAGCGGCTCGGGGTGCGTCGCGGTCGGGCCGCCGGCGATCACGATCGGGCAGGCATCGTCGCGATCCGCCGAGCGCAGGGGGATGCCGCCGAGGTCGAGGTTGGTGAGCACGTTGGAGTAGCAGAGTTCGTACTGCAGGCTGACGCCGACCACGTCGAAGCTCGACAGCGGTGCCCAGCGCTCGAGGCTCACCAGCGGCAGGCCCGCGGTGCGCAGCTCGGCCTCGAGGTCCCGCCACGGCGTGAAGGCGCGCTCGCACGCCAGGTCGGGCGCGCGGTTGACCAGCTCGTAGAGGATCCGCGTGCCGAGGTGGCTCATGCCGATCTCGTACACGTCGGGGAACGCCAGCACGAAGCGACAGGCCAGGCCGTCGTCGGGCTTGACGATCTGCTGCTCCTCGCCGCCGAGGTAGCGTGCGGGCTTGGTGACCCGCGGGAGGATCGCGGCCCACGGGTGCTCGCGAGCGGGCGCGGCGGGATCGCGTGGCGTCGAGATCGTCATGTCGGGCGCAGTCTGCCTCAAGGACCCGCGTTCGGCACGCCCGCCGGCACGCCCGCGGGGTGTGGCGAGAACGTCTCGTCGGCGATCCATGGCCCGCACGGGCGCCGCTTTCGCGGCTATGCTGACGCCCGCACGACGCCCCCGCCGCCTGCGGCTTGCGGTGCCCCCGCCCGGCCTTATCCTCGACCGAAGCCCCGTGAAGGACCTCTACGCCAGCCTGGGCGTGCCGCGCAGCGCCACCGCCGACGACATCAAGAAGGCGTATCGCTCGCTCACGAAGCAATTCCACCCCGATCGCAACCCCGGCAACAAGCAGGCCGAGGAGCGCTTCAAGGAGGTGAGCGGTGCCTACGACGTGCTGTCGGACGCCAAGCGCCGCGCGCTGTACGACGAGTTCGGGGAGATGAGCCTCACGCAGGGCTTCGATCCCGAGCGCGCGCGCGCCTACAAGCAGGCGCAGGCCCGCGCGGCGACGAACTCGCGCTTCGTCGATCACGACGCCGACGTCTTCGAGGACTTCGGCGATCCCCGACAGACCCAGTTCGACGACTTCCTCTCGCGGCTGTTCGGCGGCACCCGGGTGCGCACCGACGGCCAGCAGGGCCGCCGCCCCGCCAGCCGGCGCGGCATCGACATCAGCGGTGAGATTCGCGTACCGCTGCTCGATGCGCTCCACGGCGTGACGGTGCCGGTGCGCATCGAGGGCGAGGACGGCGAGAGCCGCACGCTCGACGTGAAGGTGCCCGCGGGCATCGCCGACGGCGGCAAGCTGCGCCTGCGCGGTCAGGGCGGCGGCGGCTCGCCGGCCGGCGACCTCTTGCTGACCGTCCACGTCGACGGCCACCCGCGACTGCAACGCGAGGGCAACGACCTGCGCATGGACGTGCCCGTCACCGCCTTCGAGGCCTACCGCGGCGGGCCGATCGACGTGCGGACGCCGTGGGGCCAGGTCACCGTGAAGCTGCCCGCCGGCGCGCAGAACGGGCAGACCCTGCGGCTGCGCAGCCACGGCGTGCGACCGCCGGGCAAGCCCGCCGGCGACCTGCTGGTGACGCTCGACGTGCGCATGCCGCCGGCCGGCGATCAGAAGCTGCTCGACGCCCTCGCGGATCTGCAGGCGGGCCAGGATCCGCGCGCCAACGCGAGCTTCTAGTTTCCCTTCGTCCGTCATGGCCGCGCGAGGGCGGCGGTGCTGCGCGCGCATCGGGCCGCCCAAGCGGCGCCCCGCACGAAGCTGCGCTATGGTGCCGGCACGATGACGGTGCGATTGCCCCTGGCCGCCGAGACGCCGCGACGCCGTCACCCCGAGTGGCTGCGCGTGAAGATGCCCGGCGGCGAGGGCTACACCGAGCTGAACCGCATGGTGCGCGAGCTCGGGCTGCACACGGTCTGCCAGAGCGCTAGCTGCCCCAACATCGGCGAGTGCTGGAACCACCGCGCGCTCACGATCATGATCCTCGGCGACATCTGCACCCGCTCGTGTCGCTTCTGCGACGTCGCGACCGGGCGGCCGCTGCCAGTCGACGAGGACGAGCCGCGCCGCGTGGCGCACATGCTCGCGGCGCTGTCGCTGCGCCACACCGTCATCACCAGCGTCGACCGCGACGACCTCGACGACGGCGGCGCGCGCATCTGGGCGCAGACGCTGCACGCGTGCCACGAAGCGGCGCCCGACATGACGATCGAGACCCTGGTCGGCGACTTCAAGGGCAACCTCGCCGACGTCGACACCGTGCTCGACGCCGGCCCCGACGTGTTCGCGCACAACCTCGAGTGCGTGCCGCGACTGTCGCGACAGGTGCGTGTGCAGGCCCGCTACGAGCGCAGCTACGCGGTGCTGCAGCACGCGCGTGAGCGCGGCGCGCTGACCAAGACCGGGCTCATGCTGGGGCTGGGCGAGACCGAGTCCGAGCTGCACGAGGTCATCGATCAGCTCGGCGCGTTCGGACTCGACATCCTCACGCTCGGGCAGTACCTGCAGCCCAGCCGCAAGCACCTGCCGATCGAGCGCTACGTGCACCCCGACGAGTTCGCCGCGCACAAGCAGTACGCGCTGTCCCGCGGCATCCGCCACGTCGAGTCGGGCCCGCTGGTGCGCTCGAGCTACCACGCCGACGGCCAAGCCGAGCTCATCATGGCGCTGCAGCGCGACCACGGCACCATCGGCTTCGCGAGCCTGCGATAGCCGAGCGGCTCGCGCCGCGACCGGCTCGCTCTGCTAGCCGCGCTTGGCGAGCGCGTCGCGGATGCGACGCATGGCGTCGGGGACCCGCTTCTCCGGCACGTTCACGCGCGTGGGCATGCCACCGCCGAGCTCGAGCAGCGCGACGAAGTCGAGCCCGCTCTCGAAGTCGGCCGCGATGGTGGCGTTGCCGGCCTCGACGACGATGGACACCACCGCGCGCTGCTGTCCGAGCAGCAGCAGCTCGGTCTTGTCGAACGGCGGCGCGCCGGCGGGCACGTCGAGCCGCGCGATGCCGCCGTCGACCACGAAGCGATCCGCGAGACTGCCCGCCGTCTGCGCCATGCGCGAGAAGTCGGCCGCCGCGGCGGTGATGCTGTCGCGATCGATGCCCGCGGTCAGCCCGGTCACGAGGTAGTGCACGACCCGCAGCTTGAGGGTCTCGTCGGTCCAGTGGGCCCGCAGCGCGTGGTCGATGCGGGTGGCCTCCGGCGAGGGCTCGCCGATGCGGGTGTCGACCGCCCGCGCGTCGTCGTCGGCACCGGCGTAGGGCTCGGTGCCGCCGCGGATCCACTTCGCCGCGGCGTACAAACCGTCGAGATCGAAGTGGCACACGATGGAGTCGACCGGCCCGGTGTCCGCGACGAGGCTCGGCGTGATCATCTCCGGGCACGCGCCGTGCTCGGCCTTGGTCGCGAGCACGAAGCGCGGGTCCTTGCGGTACTCGGCGTGCATCGGGTGGTCGTGGTGATCGACCCAACGGGCCAGCCGCGGCCCGAGCTTGGCGATGAAGGCCCCGGTGGTCTTGTCGAAGCCGCGGCCCATCGCGACCGCTGCGAACGCGATGTCGAGCACCACCACCCGGCCGGGGCAGTCCGCCGGCTTGGGCAGCTTGCGGGGGCTCGCGAACACCAACGTCGGCAGCGCGACGCTCACGGCAGCGCCGCCCGTGCCGACTCGAGCTCGCCCAGGGCGTGCCCGTCGCCGGCGTCGCGGGCGGCTGCGATGCCGCGATCGAAGATCGCCGCGGCCTCGGCGGTGCGGCCGTGCTTGGCCAGCAGCTCGCCGTACATCAGGTAGCAGGGCACGTACGCGGGATGGCGCTCGCACAGCGCACCGAAGGCCGCGACGGCTTCGTCGACGCGGCCTTGCTTGCGCAGCTCCATCGCCACGCCGTACTGCGGAAATGGATCCTCCGGCGCGCGCTCAGCCAGCTGCTGCAGCATCGCCAGGCGGTCCATGGTCAGGCGGCGCCCTTCTTCGACGGCTGCCAGGTCCTCTCGTGATCGGCGATGTAGGCCTTGGCGTCGCCGTCGGCCATGCCGAGCGCGTGGAGCAGCCGAGGCGTGCGATCGAAGACCGGGGTCTCCTGCAGGTGGCCGACCAGCAGCAGGTACACCGCGACGTGGTAGTGCTCGTACTTGTCGAAGAGCTTGTCGGCGGCCTCGCGCAGCTGCTCGGGCGTGCGGGTCTCGCAGAAGTCCTCGTCGGTCTCGCCCTGGCGATGGGTCACGCCCAGCGAGTCGAGGTAGTCGACCAACATCGAGCGATGGTGCCGCATGAGCCACTCGATGAGCAGCGCGAGCGCGAGCTGCTCGTTGCCGGCGCCGAACTCGGCGTCGAAGCGCTTGCGCCACGCCTTGAGGCGTGCGGCGCGGGTGAACGCGGTCTCCGGTACGTTCGAGCCGACACCGCCGGCCTTGAGGACCTGGCGGACCTCCTTGCCGGAGAGCTCACCGTAGAACCCGTCGACCCGCTCGGGGCCGAGGTGCTTGCAGATCTCGAGAGGCTTCATGATGACGTTCCAAGGTGTTGCCCCGCCCGCGCCCGCGGACCTGGGGAAACCGCGGGAGGCTAGCGCCTGGCGGCCGCCGCGGGCAAGCACCAACGCGAATTGCCGCGGGCCAAGGGGGCTATGCTCGCCCTGTCCATGCCGATGCCGGCCCTCGCCCTGCTGTCGTTCGTGCGCGCGCTGCTGCAGGCGCCGGCGTGCGCGCACGAGTGTGACGCGTTGGCCGGCACCGATCGCCAGACCTGCCTGCTCACCTGCGAGCAACACGAGCGCCCGTCGGACAGCGGCGTCACCACGTGGCATCGCGAGGACCGACTCGGGGGCGCGCCGCCCGGCAGCGCCCACGAGGGCGAGTCGAACACGACGACGCGCGAGCAGACCACCGATGCGCGCGGCAACGTCACCACGCGCGGCGACGCGACCGCCCATGGCACCACCGCCGCGGGCCCGCGACCCTCGACACCGACGCCGTCGACGACCACGGCCAACGCCCGCTCCGCGAGCCGTGCGACGTCGCCGGCGCGCGCGGCCACGACGGGCAGCGCTGCCCGCGACGACTGGTTCGGCATCGCGAGCTGCCAACGCGAATGCGATCCACGCGACGTGGACCACGAGCGCGCGCGGTGCAAGCTGGGCTGCCTGCGGCTATCGACCCGCTGGACCGGCTCGCGCGCGGCCAAGGCCTTCGACGCCTGCCGCTGACCGCCACGCACGCGCGCCGCGTCAGTCGCCGTCGCGGGTCAGCAACAGGCCCAGCAAGTCGCCGGTCGTGACGATGCCGACCAACTCGCCGTCGTCGACCACCGGCAGCGCGTGGAACGAGCCCACGCGGAGGATCTCGACCGCGCGACGGATCGGCTCGTCGGGGCCGACCGTGACGACCTCGGTGCTCATGGCCTCGCCGGCGGTCAGTCGCTCGAGCGCGGCCATCACCTCATGGGCGGGAGCGTAGAGATCACCGCCGATGACCCGCAGCAGATCGTTGGTCGACACGATGCCGAGCAGCCTGCGCTCGTGGGTCACCGGCACGTGGTGCACGTGGGCGCGGAACAGGATGTCCTGCACGCGCACCAACGGCATCGTCGACGTCACGGTCTCGGGGCCGGCGGTCATGATGGACGAGATCGGATCGTCGAGCGTCATCGGCGGTAGAGTGTCCCGCGCCCCGCGGCCGTCGCAACCGCAAGCGTTGCCGGGGGCGCGGACGTGCGAACCGCGTGCGAGCGCGGCGATCGATGCCACCCGAGCGCTGGCGCTCGCTCGGCTACGACCGGCTCGGGGCCGCGGCGGCGGCAGCGAGGTAGCGCGCGTAGTCCTGCGAGAGCCGCTGCGTGATCGGACCCGCGGTGCCATCGCCGATCGTCACGCCGTCGAGCCGCGTCACCGCCATGATGCCGCGCACCGACGAGGTCAAGAACACCTCGTCGGCGGCGCGCAGCTGCTCGGGCAGCACGCGGGTCTGGTGGAGCGGCAGGCCGGCGGCCGCGGCGAGCTCGCAGACCACCTCGCGGGTGATGCCGGCCAGCAGCCCGGCCTGCAGATCGGGCGTGAACAGCTCGCCCTTCGCCGCGAAGAACACGTTGCTGGTGGCCCCCTCGGCGATCTCGCCGTCGGGCGTGCAGAGGATTGCGTCCTCGCCACCCGATGCGATCGCCTGCCGCAGCGCGAGGATGCTGCCGAGGTAGTTGCCGCTCTTGATCGCCGGATCGAGCAGGCTGCCGCCGGTCTTGGTCTGGCTGACGATGACCGCCGAGAGGCCGGTGCGGTAGGCCTCGGCGGTGGGCACCGTCAGCGGCTGCACGATCACCACCAGCGTCGGGTCCTCCGAGCGCCGCGGGTCGAGCATGAGCGGGCCGACCCCGCGCGTGACGACGACGCGGACGTAGCTCTCGTCGTTGCCGCTGGCGAGGTGGGTGCGCGTGATCGCGTCCGCCAGCGCGGCGTCGTCCCACGGGATCGTCAGGCCGATGCCGTCGGCGCTGCGATGCAGTCGCGCGAGGTGCCGCACCAGCTCGACGGCACGGCCGCCGGCGGTGCGCATGGTCTCGTAGACGCTGTCGCCGTAGAGGAAGCCGCGATCGAACACGCTGATGCGCGCGTGCTCCGGATCGACCGGCGCCCCGGTGGTCGAGAGATAGACCTTGGTCGAGCTCATGCCCTCTCCTGCCTGTGATCGCGCCCGTCAGTGGCCACGGCGCAGCTCTCTGCGCAGGCGCCAAACCCCCACCAACGCCTCGCGGACGATGCGGCCCGACATCTTCGAGCTGCCGTACTCGCGCTCGCGAAAGATGATCGGCACCTCGACCGCGCGCAGGCCCAACGCGACAGCCCGCGCGGTCATCTCGATCTGAAAGCCGTAGCCGGCGGTGCGGACCGGCCCGCGCAGCACCGCCGCGAGGGCCTCGCGGCGCCAGCACTTGAAGCCACCGGTGAGGTCGCGGATCGGCAGGCCCAGCACCGCGCCGGCATAGCGACTGCCGCCGCGGCTGAGCAGCCGTCGCGACAGCGGCCAGTTCACGGTGCCGCCGCCTTCGGTCCAGCGCGAGCCGAGCGCGACGTCGGCCCCGTCGCGGCAGGCCTGCAGCAGCGACGCGATCGCGGCGGGGTCGTGCGAGAGATCGGCGTCCAGCTGCACCACGTGGGTGAAGTCGCGGGCGTCGGCGAGCGCGTGCGCGAAGCCGTCGAGGTACGCGCGACCGAGCCCCTGCTTGCCGGCGCGGTGCAGCACGTCGACCCGTGGTTGCTCGGCCGCGATCGCGTCGGCGATCGCACCGGTGCCATCGGGGCTGGCGTCGTCGACCACCAGCACGTGCGCCGACGAGTCGCGCAGGATCGCATCGACGATGCGCGGCAGGTTTTCGCGCTCGTCATAGGTCGGCACCACCGCGACCACGCGCGGCCCGTCTCCGGCTGCTCCCGCGTGGTTCCCCCCGTACACGGCCACGGGAGTCTGCCAGAGCGCGTACGCAGGTCTACGTAAACCAGCACAGGCCTACATCGTGGCGATGCGTGGCGCCTGCGACCCTTCGCGTGGGGTGGTCATCGTCATGGGTTCAGCGAAGCACGGCACGTACGGTCCTCGTCGCGTCCTCGGTCCCTCGATCGCGGTGTTCGCGGTGCTCGGCGTGGTCGCGCCGACCACTGCCGCCCCGCCGCTGGTGATCGAGCACGAAGACCACCACCAGATGCCGCCCGAGTACGCCGCGCCGGGTTGGTCGCTGCCGCCGGCCTCGGAGATCGCGCCCGAGTACCCGCTCGCGGCGGCCTTCATCCCCGCCGACAGCAGCAACTACACCGCCAACGGCATGGGCACGGTGCGCTACGTCGTCGTGCACACGATGCAGGGCTCCTACGCGGGCAGCATCAACTGGTTCCAGAACCCGGTGTCCGACGTCTCGGCGCAGTTCTGCGTGCGCAGCAGCGACGGCGAGATCACGCAGACGGTGCAGCTGGTCGACAAGGCCTGGCACGTCGGCAGCGAGAACCCGATCTCCGTGGGCATCGAGCACGAGGGCTACGTCGACGATGCCAGCTGGTACACCTGGGCGATGTATCGCGAGTCGGCCAAGCTCGCGCGCTGGCTCGCCGATCACTACGATCTCCCGCTCGACCGCGAGCACATCGTCGGCCACGTCGAGCTGCCCAACCAGACCCACACCGATCCCGGACCCAACTGGAACTGGGCGCTGTACATGGCGCTGGTGAAGGACGTCGTCGCGGCCGACGTGATCGAGGGCACCGTGGTCGACCCCGCGCTCGCGTGCACACTGACGGCGAGCGTCGACACCTGGCTCAAGACCACCCTCGAGGACGCCGCGTCGCTGCCGGACGACGGCAAGTGCTTCGTCGCCGCCGGCACGGCACTGCCCTACCTGCACGCCAGCGACGACATGGCCGGGCACCGTCGACTCATCATGGACGACGATGGTCCGTGCGCGGGCTCCGTGCTCGGCGAGGAGGCCTTCGCCGCGCTCGATCACTTCGAGGGCTGGTGCGCGCCCGAGTCGCTCGCGGTGCCCGAGGCGACCCTGCGACTCGACGGCGGCGAGCCGATTGCGGTGGGGCCCGACGGTGGCTTCAGCATCGCGGGCGTCGGCGCGGGCATGCACACGCTCGACGCCGAGGCGATCGATCACGCCGCCACCCAGGTCGCGATCGATCACGCGGGCTATCCGGGCACGCGCGTGGTCGTGCGGCTGCCATCGACCGCGGCCCCGGACCCGACCGCGGGCGAGAGCTCGGGCGGCGACGCGACCTCGTCCGATCCCACCGACGGCGGCACCGGCCTCTCGGGCAGCGGCGACGACGGCCAGGCCGACGGCACCGGCAGCCCGGGCGACGGCGCCCCCGACGACGACGCGCTCCCCGATACCTTCGGCGAGCAGGACCTCGGCCCCGGCGGCTGCGCCTGTCAGCTGCGCGACGCGGGGACGCCGGGCCTCCCGGCGCTGGCGGGGCTGCTCCTGGTGGCGCGGCGGCGGCGGCGGCGGGCCTGAGGCCGAGCGGCCGGATCGCCGCGGGAGGCCCCGGCACCAACGCGCGATTTCATGGCATCCACCCCCGCGCGTTTCGGCGGGAGTGTGCTAGTGTCCGCTACGCGCGCCCCCAGACCGGTAGTCGACCTTGCGGAAAATTCGCTGTCATTATCCCTCCCCCGAAGCCTACACCGCAGCGCTCGAGCCGGGCGGTGAGCCCCAGTCGCTGCAGGCCTTCTCCACCGATGCGTTCGAGCCGGGTGAAGAGGTGTTGCTCGAGGTCTACTTCGCCGGCCTGCCCGGCAAGATGATGGTGCGCGCGATCGGCAAGGAGTGGCACTCGGCGCGGCCGCGCTTGCGCGTGCGCGCCGGCGGCGTGCTGCGCTGCACCGGCACCGAGTGGCGCAAGCTCGAGTTCCTGCGCGACGTCGGCTCGGGCGCCATCGATCTCACGGCGCGGCGTCGGCACGTGCGACTGCCGGTGATGGTCGAGGTCCGCTGGCGACGACAGAGCAGCACCGACTACGCGATCGCGGCGTTGTCCGAGATCAGCGAGGGCGGCGCGCTGCTGCTGACGCGCACGCCCCCGACCCAGGGCGAAGACATCATCGTCGAGATCACGCCGCCGGGCAGCGAGCGCGCGCTCGAGGTGCTGGCGGTGGTGCGCAACACCAGCAACCCCGACGGCGTCGGACTCGAGTTCCTCGCGCGCGACATGGGCGGCGTGCACCGCCTGCGCGAGGTCATTCGTCGTCTGGTCGAGCAGTAGCTCCGAGCGCGCGATCGCAGCGCGGGCGAGCGGTGACCTCGAGCTCGTCGCCGCGGAGCACCACGTGGGTCCGCCGATGCGCGGGCGCGCGAACGCGGTCGTCGTGGATGTCGCCGTGCTCGTCGGTCCAGTGCACGCGCAGGCGCCCCCCCTTCGCCGGCGCGCGCGCGCACTCGCCCGGCAACAACACCGCACCGCCGAGCTCGAACTCGACGGCGCGATCGGGCTCGGCGTCCACACACACGGTGGCTGGCGCGTCCGCGGCGCAGACGCGGCTGTCGTCGCGCTGCCAGCCCTGGGTGGGCGCGCAGGCCAGGCCGAGCCACGCCAGCGCGAGCGCGGCGGACCGGCGGGCCGGCCCGTGGCAGACTGAGCCGCGATGAAGCGACGGCGTCGCAACCACGGCGCGGCGGTGCCCGCTGCGAACCTCGCCGAGCGGCTGCTGACGCAGATCGTGCCCGGCGAGCGCCTGCGGTTGGTGCGGCTGTCGCTCGCGTGGGAGCAGGCACTGCCGACGCGATTGCTGCGGGTCACCGCCCCGGTCGCGATCGATGGCGAGACCTTGGTGGTGCACGTCGCCGACAACCAGTGGCTGCACGAGCTGACCTACCTGCGCGCCGACGTACTCGCGCGACTGCGGAACCACGAGGTCGCGCAGGGCATCACGCGGCTGCGGCTGCGGGTCGGCCCGGTGCCCCAGCTGCCCCGCAGCGAGCCGGTGCCCGAGCGCGAGCTGGCCCCGGTGCTCACGCTGCAGCCCGCCGCCGAGACGCTCGACGCCATCGCGGCGGTCGAGGACCTCTCGCTGCGCTCCGCGATCGCGACCGCGCGGCAATCGCTGACCCGCATCGGTCGTGGCTAGTCGCCGCGCGTCGCGTCCGTTCATCGAAGACATCCCTCTCGCAGCTCGTGCACGAGCTCGGTGACCGCCCGCGGCCCGCGTTGGGCGGCCTCGACCAGCGCGGTGCCGACGACCACGCCGTCGGCGAGCGCGGCCAAGCGCACCACCTGGGTTCGTCGGCGCACACCGAAGCCGGCCGCGACGGGCAGCGAGGTCACCGCGCGGGTGGCCTCGAGCTGCGCGCGCAGGGTCGCATCGGCGGCGCTGCCCTGCTCCTGCAGCGCGGCACCGGTGACGCCGGCCAGCGTGATTGCGTACACGAAGCCGCTGCCCCCGGCGGTGATCAGCGTGCGCCGCTCGGCGGTCGTGGTCGGTGCGACCAAGGGAATCCAGTGCAGCCCGTGGGCCCGCGCCGGCTCGCGCAGCGGCCCGGCCGACTCCGGCGGCGCGTCGACCACCAGCACCCCGTCGGCGCCGGCCTGCGCGGCCGCGGCCGCAAACGCCTCGCCGCCCTTGTGCAGCATGGGGTTGGCATAGCCGAACAACACCACCGCCGCGTCGTGACTGCGGCGCAGGGTCGCGAGCAGCTCGAGCACGCGATCGACCGTGGCTCCGTGGGCCCGCGCGCGCACCATCGCCGCGCAGATCGCCGGCCCATCGGCGGAGGGATCCGAGAACGGGATGCCGAGCTCGATGACATCGGCGCCCGCGTCGATCGCTGCGCGCACGCACGCCAGCGAGTGCTCGGGCCCGCCGTCGTAGGCGGTGAGGTACGCGACCAGGGCCGCGCGCTCCTCGCTGCGCGCGCGGGCGAACGCCGCCGCCACGCGGTCGTCGCTCATGGCGTGGGCTCCTGCATCCGGGCCGCGATCGTGTGCATGTCCTTGTCGCCGCGCCCCGAGACGTTGATCAGCACGTCGCGGCCCTCACCACGATCGCGGTCGTAGCCGAGCAGCGCCAGCACCTCCGGCAGCGCCGCGATCGCGTGGGCACTCTCGAGTGCGGGCAGGATGCCCTCGGTCCGCGCGAGCGTGGTCACGGCCGCGAGCGCACCGTCGTCGTCGACGCTGAGGTAGCGCGCGCGACCGGTCTCGTGCAGCCACGCGTGTTCGGGGCCGACGCCGGGGTAGTCGAGCCCGGCGGAGATCGAGTGGGCTTCTTGCAGCTGGCCGTCGTCGTCCTGCAGCACCCGCGAGCGCATGCCGTGGTAGACGCCCTCGCTGCCGCGGGCCATGGTCGCGGCATGCAGACCATCGAGGCCCGCACCGGCGGCCTCGACCCCGAACAGCGCGACCTCGGGGTCGGCCACGAAGTCCGCGAAGATGCCCATCGCGTTGCTGCCCCCGCCGACACATGCGACCACCGCGTCGGGCAGCTTGCCGACCGCGGCGTGGAGCTGGGCCTTGGCCTCGCGGCCGATCACGCGCTGCAGCTCGCGCACCATCGTGGGGTACGGGTGCGGCCCCATCACCGAGCCGATGACATAGTGGGTGTCGACCGGGTGCGCGACCCAGTCGCGCAGCGCCTCGTTGATCGCGTCCTTCAGCGTCGCCGAGCCGGCGGTGACCGGAACGACCTCGGCGCCCAGCATGCGCATGCGCAGCACGTTCAGCTGCTGGCGCTCGACGTCGACGGCGCCCATGTACACCACGCACGGCAGCCCGACGTAGGCGCAGACCGTCGCGGTCGCGACCCCGTGCTGGCCGGCGCCGGTCTCCGCGATGATGCGGGTCTTGCCCATGCGCTGCGCGAGCAGCACCTGACCGACGCAGTTGTTGATCTTGTGCGAACCGGTGTGGTTGCAGTCCTCGCGCTTGAGCCACAGCCGCGCGCGCGTGCCCAGCTTCGCCGCCAGCCGCAGCGCCGGCGACAGCGCGCTCGGCCGCCCCGCCCACTGCCGCAAGGTGGTGTCGATCGCCGCGACGAAGCTCGGGTCGGCGCGCGCCTCGTCCCACGCGCGCTCGAGCTCGACCACCGCCGGCATCAGGGTCTCGGCGACCCAGCGGCCGCCGAAGCGACCGAAGTTGCCCTCACGCGGCAGCGCATCATCGGGGGTCGTGGTCACGGCGTTCGCGGCCTGCAGGCTAGCATGGAGTGGCACCACTGCAGCGGCGGCGTGGTTCAGTCCGCGCAGGCGGTGAACCCGATCGCGCGACACGCCGCCAGGCCGGTGGCCTCGTCGGTCGCCGTCGACGTCGACGAAGATCATCGACGCCGTCGCCGTCGAGATCCGCCGCGGCGATGGCGCTGGCGTCGGAGGCGACCACACCGAGTTCGGTCGCGGTTGCGTCGGGAGCGACCTGTGCTGGGCGTGCGCGACGTAGCCGACGCGCGGGCGCTGACGGGGACGCTCGACCGCGACGCCGACGAGTCCGCGCGCCTGTGCGTCGCCCGGTCAGCCCCGAGCCGGAGTCAGTCGCACGCTGCGATGGGCGTGTGCGCCGAGCGATCTGCAAGCAACGCCGACGACGCCGCGGGGTGCTCCAATCGGTCGCATGCCGGCAGCCGATCGAAGCAGCTGGGCAGAGCACGTCGGCCGTCCTGGTCGCTGACGTCGTAGCGGGTCTGAGCCACGCACACGGCCCCGTCGGGCCCCCAGGCCGCTTCGAAGTGCAGCTCGGGATCAGGCACCATCTCCTGCACTCCGAGTGCGTCGTAGACATTGATGATCGTACCGTCGAGCGTCCACGGCGTGCCGTCGCCACAATAGTCGGCGCGAGCGAGACGCGTGCACGCCTGGTGCACGTCCGCGCCGACCGACCACGGAGCGTAGCCCCACGACACACACTTGGCGATCACGCCGTCATCGCAGGCGAAGGTCAGCAGCTTCGCGTCGTCGATGTGATCACCTGCGTCATTCCACGAGCCCGCGACGAAGACACCGAGATCGCCGTCGTTGCACACCTGCTCGCCCTCGACGGTCAGTGCGATGCGGTCACCGAGTCCGACGGCGTTGCGCTCCACGATCTGCACCCCGAGTTCCCGCCCGTCCGTGGTGGTCGCCCGCAAGGCGACCCCGATGAGGGACGCGGTCGTCGGATGCCCCGTGGCGCGCAGCTGGCCCTGCTCGAGCGTCACCGGCACGTCGCTCTCGGCGAGCACGAGGGCCACGCCTGCGAGGTCGCCGATCCCGAGGAAGCGGCCCTGATCCTTCTCGCCGGGGACCGGCCCGCCCTGTTGCGAGCGACCGTTGTTCTCCCGGTCCGGACGGACTGCGCCCTGCAACGACGTGCCTTGATCCCTTTCACCGGCCCGCGCGGCACGAAACTCTGCGTCCGACGGGACGGGAAAGCACCGTTCGCCGAGCAGAGCGTCGTGCTCGCTTTGCTGGTCGCAGGCAGAGGTCGCGATGCAGAGGATGACGAGGAGCGGTAGGTCGTGGATGTGCGGCATGTGGAACCAGCCTGGAGGGGTCGGCCACGAGAAGACTGGGGACGAAGGTCGCTTGATCACTCGGTCGTTGAAGACGCGTGGACGATAGCCAGCCACTTCCAACCCACGGCGTCATCGTCGGCGGGCTCGAAAGGTTCGCCGGCATGCGAGGCGCGTGTACGCCGCTCGCCAGCGCGCTCGAGCGACCGCGAGCGGCAAAGGTCACGCCCAGGAACCGCCACCATGTCGCCCCGCCGCGTGCAACGACCGCAAACGGGACGAGCACGATCGTCGTGATCGCCGCCCGGTCGCCGGGCGCGCGACGGACGTGCACGGGGCTCGCGGTCACGTCGCCTCGGATCCCTGCGACCGGCTACCATCGCGTCGACGTCGCCGCATCGAGGTCGCCCTCGCGACCGGATGGCGCCCGTGCCATGCTGCTCCCGCTCGTCATCTCCGTGTTCGTGGATGCGCCGACCGTGCAGTGGCACGCGCCGCCGCAGTGCCCCGACGCGTCGGCGTTCGAGGCCCGGCTCGGCGCGCTGCTCGGTGATGCCGCCGCATACGACGCGCAGGCGGTGGTGACGGTCGAGCCCGATCCCGAGGGTGGCTTCGTCGCGCAGGTGCGGTGCTCGGCCGGCGGCGACGAGACGATCCGCGAGGTCCGCGGGCCGATGTGCGAGAGCGTGGCCGATGCCGCGGCGCTCGTGCTCGCGGTGCAGATCGACGCGCTCGCGGTCGAGGCCACGGCCGCGGTCGAGACCCGCCCGTTGCCGCCGCCACCGCTGCGCGAGCCCGATCGCGCGGCCCTGCCCGCGCCGGTGCGTCCGCCCACGGCGACCCCGGCACCGCCGCCACGTCGCGCCCGACGGCTGCGCGGCGCGGTGATCGTGGGCGGCGGCGGATCGTTCCGCCAGGTGCCCGCGCCGTCGCCCGCGGTGACGGTAGGTGGCGCGCTGCTGCTGCGTCGCGCCCGCGTCGAGCTCGACGCGACGTGGGTGCCCGGCCGTACGGCGCGCCTGCCCGCGCCCGACACCGAGGCCGGCGCGCGCGTCGGCCTCGTCACCGCAGCGCTGCGCGCGGGCTTCGTGCCGACGGTGCGCACCGTCTCGTTCCCCTTGCTCGCGGGCCTCGAGGTCGGCGACATGACGGCGCTCGGGGTCGGGGTGACGAACCCGCGGCGGCGTCACGGCGCGTGGGTGGCCGCGCTCGTCGGTGCCGGCATCGCGTGGGCGCCGGTGCCCCGCTTCGCGCTGCGCCTCGATCCCACGCTCGCCCTCGCGATCGCGCGCCCGCGCTTCGGCGTCGCCGCAACCGAGGGCGTCCGGCCGCTGCCGCCGGCCCCGGTGGTCGGCGTGCGCCTGGCCGCGACGATCGAGGTGCGGTTTCCGTGACGGATCGGCCCCACGCCGGGCACCCCGAAGCGATGGGGTCTGCCCGCAGCGCCGAAGGGGTCGAGGCCGAGTTCGCGGCGCTCTACCTGCGCTTCCACGACGGCATCCGCCGGACGCTGGGCTGCCTCGGCGTGCCGACCGCCGCGCTCGACGACGCGGTGCAGGAGGTGTTCGTCGTGGTGCATCGACGCATGGACGATCCGGCGCGCATCGAGGGCGTGCGCGGCTGGATGTATGGCATCGCACGGCGGGTCGCGTGGCGGCACCATCGCACCGCGGGTCGCATCGCCCGCAAGCACGCCGCGGTCGAGCCGCCGGCCGACGATGGTCGCTCGCCGGAGCGCGAGCTCGAGCGACGCGAGGCGATCGCCTTCATGCACGAGTTCCTCGACAGTCTCGATCCCGATCAGCGCGAAGTGTTCGTCCTCGCGGAGATCGAGGGGCTCTCGGCGCCCGAGATCGCGGGCGTCGTCGAGGGCAAGCTCAACACCGTGTACTCGCGGCTCCGCCTCGCGCGGGCCCGGTTCGAACAGGCGCTCGCGCGGCAACACGCCCGCACGCGCCGCGAGGTCCGCCATGCCACGTGATCCCGCAGTGTCCGCGATCGAAGCCTTTCGCCGGGCGACCACGTGCGCCCCGACGCTGCGCGACGCCAACTGGGCCGCCGTGCAGGCACGGGTCGCCGCCGGCGTGGACGACGTCGGAGGCGCCGACGTCGACGACGACCCACGCGTCGTTCCAACGCTGTACCGCGGGCGATCCGCGACGCGGACGTGGGTGGTGATGGGCGTCGCGCTCGCGGCCGCGGCCGCGGCGGTGTGGTGGGGCGCCCGTGGGTGGTCGGACGCATCGGTCCTCGCCGATCGCCAGGGCGTCGAGCAAGCGATCGACGCGACGCGGCCCGTCGCGGTCGCTGGCCGAGCGCAGCCGACTCCGGCGACGCCGCCGTCCTCGCACCGCGAAGCATCGACGCAGGCACCGGCCAGGTCGCCCATCGTCGATCCGCAGCGGCCCGCCGCGTCGACGACCGCGGCGGCCGTCGACGCGACGCCGATGGTACCGCCGTCGCGCGACGCGCCGCCCGACCAGCCTGCCGACGGGCCTGCCGACGGGCCTGCCGACGGGCCTGCCGATGGGCCCGCCGACGATCCGCTGGAACGCGAGGCGCAGCTCATCGCCAGCGGACGCGCGGCCCTCGGTCGCGGTGCACTCGACGACGCAGCCGCGGCGATCGAACGCCACGGGCGCGAGTTCCCCCGCGGGAGCATGGCCCCGGAGCGCATGGCGCTGGCGGTGCGCCTGCAGTGTGCGCGCCGGGATCCAGCGGCGGCGCGCGCAGCCGCGGCGGCCTTCTTGCGCGCGCACGCCGACTCGTCGCTCGCCCGGCGCCTCGCCGCCAACCCGTGCGGCGGTGATGAGAATCCGTGACGGATCACCGCTGCTGCCGGGCACCTCTCGATCATGACGATGATGACCTTGCACCGCCTCCTCGTTGCCCTCGCGCTCGCGCCCGCTGCCGTCGCATGCGGCGTGAAGACCGTCGGCGACCTCGACGACACCGATGGCGGCTCCGGCGATGGCTCCGGCGATGGCTCGTCGGGCTCCGCCGGCAGCAGTGACGCCTCTGCGTCGGCGTCGAGCACCACCGCGGTCGCGACGACCGACGACACCAGCAGCGGGGGCAGCTCGAGCGCGGGCGACGATGGCTCGTGCCCACCGTTCGACGGCTCGACCTGCGATCCGCAGGAGCAGCTCGGTCCCGCGGCCGCGGCGTGGACCCTCGACGGCGACGCGTTCGGCGCCGTCGATGTCGTCGACGTGGCGTGCAGCGTGGCCGAGTTCGCCGACGACGACACGACCATGACCATCACGCTCGAGTGCGACGAGCAGGAGCTCTCGCAGCACACGATCACCGCGCCACGCAACGACGTGACGCCGCTGAACCTCGGGATCGGCACCCTCGTCCGCCTCTCCCATCACGCCCAGATGCCGTTCTGGCGCGAGCAGTGGTTCAACCTCAGCACCCCGGAGGGCCGGCTCATCCTCGGCGGCGTGCAGGCGAGCGCAGTGCTCCCCGCCGACGCGCCGGACTTCTTCGCGCCGCTCGGCGTCACGCTGCTCGACGACGTCTGCGACGCCGAGCCGGACTGCGACCAGTCCTGTGGCCCCATCCGCCGCGACGCGATCGGCGTGGCGCTCGACGACGGCGAGCCGGTCGCGATCTACGACGGCAACGCCGACATCGTGGGCGCACCGACGGGCTACACCGTGGTGGTCGGCGATGCGTACTCGCAGGTCGGCGAGCCAACCTGCGCCGACACGCCCAAGGCGTGGTTCGAGATCGTCATGTACGACTCGAGCGAAGGGTGAGCGCCGCGCTCGTCACCGCGTTGCCGAAGCTATCCGCGGCACGCCTGCACGAGCGCGGCGATCTTCGCCCGCGACTTCACCCCCGGCACGCCGTCCTCGGCCCCCGACGCGACGTCGAGGCCGGCCGGTCGCACCATCGCGATCGCGGCCGCGACGTTGTCGGGCGTGATGCCGCCGGCCAGCCACACCGGCATCGGCGCGAGCGCAGCCACGGCGGTGGCGGCCCACGTCCAGTCGGTGGTCACGCCCTGTCCGCCATAGCCGGGCACGTGGGCGTCGAGTAGCGCGAAGCGAGGCGCGGGCGCGGGCGACGAGAGCGTCGCGAGCTCGGGGGTGCCACGCAAGACCCACACCCACGGCACGCCGAGCGCAAGCACGTCGGGATCGACATGATCGCCGTGCAGCTGCACCGCCGCCAACGACAGCCGCGCGACCGCGTCGACGACGAATGCCGCGTCGGCATCGACGAACACGCCGATCCGCATCGGCGTCTCGCCGGCCTGCGCGAGCATGTGCGCGGCGGCGTCGATGCTCAGCCCGCGCGGCGAGCCCGACCACAGGTTGATGCCGATCGCGTCGACCCCGAACTCGCGGCAGGCGACGACGTCGTCGCTGCGCACGAGCCCGCAGATCTTGAGCGCGACCACTGGTCCCTGCCCGCTCCGACCGGCCGCTACGGCGCGAGCCACTGCGCCAGCGTGGCGCCGGGATCCTCGGCGGACATCAGCGCCGAGCCCACCAACACCGCGTCGACGCCGGCCTCGGTGAGCCGACGCAGGTCGTCGGGGCCGTGCACGCCGCTCTCGGCCACGTAGGTGAACGAGGCCGGCACGCGGCGGCGTAGCTCGATCGCGCGCTGCAGATCGACGGCGAAGGTTCGCAGGTCACGGGCATTGCCACCGATGATCTTCGCGCCCGCCGACAGCGCGCGATCGACCTCGTGGGGATCGTGGGCCTCGCACAGCACCGCCAGCCCGACACGATGGGCGAACTCCACCAGCGGCTCGAGCGTCGGCGGTGGCAGGGCCGCGACGATCAGCAGCACCGCGTCGGCGCCCGCCCGCCGCGCGTCGAGGATCTGTCGCTTGTCCAGGATGAAGTCCTTGCACAGCACCGGCACGCCGGCGGACTCGCTGGCCCGGCGCACGTCGTCGAGGCTGCCGCCGAAGTGCGCATCGGCGAGCACCGACAGCGCGACCGCACCGGCCTGCTCGTAGGCACGGGTGATCGCGACCACGTCGGCGCCCTCGCGGATCGGCCCCAGCGACGGCGACGCGCGCTTGAACTCCGCGATGATGCGCGGCCCGCCGGGGCGATGCAGTGCGGCCTGGAAATCGCGGCACGGCGGCAACGCGTCGAGCTCGGCCTGCAGCGCGGCGTGGGTCCAGTTGCCACGATCGTGCCGCGCGCTCGCGAGCTGCGTGCGCTTGGCGGCGAGGATGCGGTCGAGGTAGGTCGTGGCCTCGGTCATGTCGCGGTCACCCGAGGTCTCTATCATGGCTTCGCGCGACCAGCTGCGCCAACCGTGTGCGGGCGCTGCCGTCGTCGAGCGCGGCGGCGATGCGCGCCGCATGGCGCGGGAGATCGCTCCAAGGCCCGTCGCCGGCCGCCAACAGGGCCAACGCGCCCGATAGCTGCACCGCCGTGCGGTAGGGGCCGGGCTCGCCGTCGAGCAGCCGCAGCAGCGCCTCGGCGTTCTCGAACGGCGAGCCGCCGGCGATCTCCGCCCACGCCACGCGCGGCAGCTCGGCGTCCTCGGGGGCCACGACCCGCCGCGACAGCTCGCCGGCGGCCAGCTCCCACACCAACGTCTCGCCCTCGCAGCTGGCGTCGTCGAGGCCCCAGGGCGCGCCCTCGTCGGCCGCGACGCCAGCTGCGAAGCCGTGCACGACCAGCGCGCGCGTGCTGCCCAGACGCGCCAGCGCGACCGCGAGATCGCGGCAACGCGTGGGATCGTAGACCCCCAGCAGCTGCCGCGTGGCGCCGGCCGGGTTGCACAGCGGCCCCAGCAGGTTGAAGAGCGTGCGGATGCCGAGTGCCTTGCGCACCGGCGCGGCGTGGCGCATCGCGGGGTGCAGCGCAGGCGCGAACGCGAAGCCGAGCCCGAACGCGTCGATGCCGGCCGCGACCACCGACGTCGGCGCCGCGAGATCGAGCCCGAGCAGCTCGAGCACGTCGGCGCTGCCGCACGGCCCCGACGCGCCGCGGTTGCCGTGCTTGGCCACCGGCACGCCGCAGGCCGACACCGCCAGCGCGACCGCGGTCGAGACGTTGCGCCGCGCGATGCCGCTGCCGCCGGTGCCACAGGTGTCGAGCAGATCGCGACGGGTACACGACACCGGCACCAGCTGCTCACGCATCGCGATCGCGGCGCCGACGATCTCGTCGTCGCGCTCGCGCTTGCATGCCAGGCCCATCAGCCATGCGCCGATCTGTGCCGGCTCGCACTCGCCGGCCATGAGCTCGCGCATGCACGCGGCCACCAGCTCGCCGCCGAGGTCCTCGCGCTGCTGCAGCCGCACCAGCGCCCCGCGCATCGAAGCGTCGCCGCTCACGATGCACCCGACCCGCCCGGCGTCGGCGTCAGAGCGAGGAAGTTCGCCAGCATCGCGTGGCCGTGCTCGCTGAGGATCGACTCGGGGTGGAACTGCACGCCATGGCAGGGCGCGTGCACGTGGCGCACGCCCATCAGCTCGCCCTCGGGCGTGCGCGCGTTGGCGACCAGCGCGGGCGGCAGCGTGGGCTCGAACGCGACCAGGCTGTGGTAGCGGGTGGCCGCGAACGGCGACGGTAGACCCGCGAACACGCCGCTGCCATCGTGCACGATGGGCGAGGTCTTGCCGTGCATGATCCGCGGCGCGCCGCCGACCGTCGCGCCCAGCACCTCGCACAGGGTCTGATGCCCGAGGCAGACCCCGAGCAGCGGCACTGCGCCGGTGCGCGCCAGGCTCTCGCACAGCCCGCGGCAGACCCCGGCATCCGCCGGCGTACCGGGCCCCGGCGACAGCACCACGTGGGTCGGCCGCCGCGCCAGCACGCCGTCGACGTCGATCGCGTCGTTGCGCAGCACCTCGACCTCGGCGCCCAGCTCGAGCAGGTACTGCACGAGGTTCCACGTGAACGAGTCGTAGTTGTCGATCATCACGACCTGCGCACTCATGGCCCCTGCCCCTCCTCGCCGATGCGTCGCGCCATCGCGATCGCGCGCAGCACCGCCGCCGCCTTGGCGTGGCACTCGGCGTCCTCGGCCCCGGCGTCGGAGTCGAACACGATGCCGCTGCCGGCCTGTACGCGCAGGCGATCGTCGGCGACGGTGACCGAACGAATCGCGATCGCGAAGTCGGCCCCGCCGTCGTGGCCGAGGTAGCCGACAGCGCCGCCGTACCACTCGCGCCCGACCGGCTCGATCGCGTCGATCAGCTCGAGCGCGCGCAGCTTGGGCGCACCCGACAGCGTGCCGGCCGGGAACGCGGCCAGCAGCGCGTCGAGGGCGTCGCAGCCGTCGCGCAGGCGGCCCTGCACCTGCGACACCAGGTGCATCACCCGCGAGTAGCGCTCGACGACGAACGACTCGACCACGCGCACACTGCCGCCCTGCGCGACCCGACCGACGTCGTTGCGACCGAGGTCGATCAGCATGACGTGCTCGGCGCGCTCCTTGGGGTCCTCGCAGAGCTCGCGCTCGAGCCGGCGATCCTCGGTGTCGTCACGGCCGCGCGGACGCGTGCCCGCGATCGGTCGCAAGGTCATCGTGCGATCGCGATCGACCCGCACCAACACCTCGGGCGAGGCCCCGACCAGCGTGGCCTCGGGCGCCTGCAGCATGTACATGTACGGCGCCGGGTTGGTCGCCCGCAGCACGCGGTAGACATCGAGCGGATCGAGCCCGGCCTGTGGCGCCTCGAACACCTGCGAGAGCACCACCTGGAACACGTCGCCGGCGACGATGTGGCGCTGCGCCTGTGCGACCGCCTCGAGGTGATGCGCCCGCGACCATGGCGGTGCGACCTGACCGGCCGGCTCGGCGATCGTCGGCAGCGCGGCCGCGGGCAGCGGCGCGAACGCGGCGGTCAGACGCGCGACGGCGTCGCGGATGCGCACGATCGCGGCCTCGCGCGCGGCGTGCGGCCCACCCTCACCCGCGGGCAGCGTCGCGACCACCACGAACATGCGCTGGGCCAGGGCATCGAACGCGAGCACGACCTCGGGCAGCACCAGGTCGAGGCACGGCAGCCGCGGCTCGCCGTGGTGGGGCGGCCGCGGCAGGCGCTCGATCGCCCGCACGATCTCGTGGCCCCACACCCCGACCAGTCCGCCCCAGAACGGCGGCAGCTCGGGCACGAGCTCGGCGCGCAGCGCCTGCAGCCACGCGCGCACACACGGGATCGCGGGGCCCCCTGCCGGCCCCGGCAGCGGCGCGCGACCGCTGGCCTCGATCACCACCTCGCCGGACGCGTCGACGTGCCCGCGCAGGCGCGCGCGCGCGCCGAGCCCGACGAAGCTGTAGCGCGCCCAGCGTTCACCGCCGGTCACGCTCTCGAGCAGGAACGCGGTGGGATCGATGCGGCGCGCAGAAGCGAAGAGCGACAGCGGCGTCGCGCCGTCGGCCAGCCACTCGCACCACACCGGCACCACCGGCGCGCGCGCGGCCAGCTCGGCGAAGCGTTCGGGTTCGGGCTGCACCCGCATGGGCGCGCTAGCATAGTCTACACTGCACGCCATGACCGAGCCCCTCCGTGATCCCTCGCTGCGAGACGCCGATCCGCAGGTGTGGCGCCTCGTCCAAGGCGAGGACGCCAGGCAGCGCGAGAGCCTGCGCCTCATCGCCAGCGAGAACTACGTGTCCAAGGCGGTGCTGGAGGCCAGCGCCGCCGCGCTCACCAACAAGTACGCCGAGGGCTACCCGGGCCGTCGCTACTACGAGGGCATGGACTTCATCGATCCGCTCGAGAGCCTGGCAATCGAGCGCGCCAAGTCGTTGTTCGGGGCCGAGCACGCCAACGTGCAGCCGTACAGCGGCTCGCCGGCGAACCTCGCGGTGCTGCTCGGGCTCATCCAACCCGGCGACGTCACGATGGGCCTCGCGCTGCCCGCCGGCGGCCACCTCACCCACGGCTGGAAGGTCTCGGCGACCGGCATCTACTACCGATCGGTGCAGTATGGCGTGCGCAAGGACGACCACCGCATCGACCTCGACGAGGTGCGTGCGCTCGCCAAGGAGCACCGCCCCAAGTTGATCTGGGTCGGGCACTCGGCGTACCCGCGCCAGCTCGACTTCGCCGCGTTCGCCGAGATCGCCGGCGAGGTCGGTGCGCACCTGGTCGCGGACATCGCCCACATCGCGGGCCTGGTCGCCGGCGGCGTGCACCCGAGCCCGATCCCGCACTGCGCGGCGGTCACGACCACCACCCACAAGACCCTGCGAGGCCCCCGCGGTGGGCTCATCCTCTGCAAGTCGGCCCACGCCGCCGCCATCGATCGCGCGGTGTTCCCCGGCCTGCAAGGCGGCCCGCACAACCACACCACCGCCGCGAAGGCGGTCGCGTTGGCCGAGGCCGCGACGCCAGCCTTCGCCGCCTACGCGCGACAGATCGTCGACAACGCGCGTGCGCTCGCCGAGGCCCTGATGGCGCGGGGCTACGCGCTGGTGTCGGGCGGCACCGACAACCACCTCATGCTCGTGGATCTGACCGCAACCGGCATCTCGGGGCGCGTCGCCGGCATCGCGCTCAACCGTTGCGGCATCGAGCTCAACGGCAACGCGATTCCCTTCGACCCCCGCAAGCCGTTCGATCCCTCGGGCATCCGCATCGGGCTCGCCGCGCTCACTTCGCGCGGCCTGACGGTCGCGCACATGGACGGCGTCGCGACCCTGATCCACGACGGCGTGGCCGAGGCGGCCCGCACCAACGGTGAGCCGAGCGCGGAGTTCTGCACGCGCATGCGCGATCGCGTGCGCGAGTTCCTCGCGCCGCATCCGGCCCCGGGGCTGTGACGGCGATGGTGGGGCGCGCACTCGTGGCGCTGTCCTTGCTGGCGGCGTGTGGCGGGGAGCCGGCGAGCGCCGAGCCGCCGCCGCCGACCCCAGAGCCGCCGCAGTTCCGCGCGCAGGCCCATCGCGAGGCCTGGGCGCGGCTGCCAGCGCTGGCCGAGGCCGCGCTCGTGGCCAGCGATCCGCTCGCGCGGGCGCAGCTCGACGACGACGCGCCGGTCGACCTGCCGCCCCATGGTGCGGGCGCGATCATCGATGCCCGCCGAGTGCTCGACTCGGCGTGGCGCGAGGCGAAGGACCTCGATGCCGCGCTGCTCGAGCCCGAGGCTCGCGCGCTGCTGCGGGCGATCCGCTTCGCGCTGTCGCGGGCACGCGACGGCCTGTCCCGCCGACCGCCCGCACGCACGGATCCCAACGTCATCGTGACCGAGCTCGACGAGGCGCTGACGATCCTCGCGGCCCGCGGTACCGAATGCACCGCGTGCGACGCGGCCCGCGAGCGTGCGGCCGCCGCCCTGCGCGACGGCATCGCTGCCCTGGGTGCGTGCTCGAGCGCGAGCCTGGCCCACGCGCGCACGCGACTCGACGCCCACGCCACCGCGCTCGCGACCGCGACGCCCACCGCGGGTACGCGCGCGCTGGGCCTCGCGATCGACGACGCCCGCGGGCGACTCTCGGCGATCGCCGCCGCGCTGCCGCAAGCGGCCCCCGCCGCGTGGGGTGACCCGCTGGCGGCCGCCGCGGCACCGAGCGAGGTGCGACGCCTGCCCGATCGACTCGGCGCGAGCGAGCTGCGCCGCCGACTCGACACCGAGGAGGCCCACGTGCAAGACGCAAGGGCCAGCTACGCGGCGCTGTCGCGCGCGCTCACGCAGCTGTCCGCGATGCTGGCCAAGCATCCGGTCACGACCCCGGTGGCCACGGCGGTCGACCGCGGTCGCTGCGAGTCGCGCTGGGTCGAGCTGCAGCGCTACATCGCGGGCCAGCCGACCCTGCAGGGCGCCGCGCTCGACTGCGCGAGCTTCGTGGACGACCTCGGCGTGCACTCCGACGCCGAGCTGACGCTCGCCCTCGTCGAGGCCGGCATCGTCACGCCGGTCGAGCGGGCCCGTCGCGCCGCGGTCACGCCCACGCTCGGGCTGGTGCGGGGCCGCATCGCGCCCCGCTCCCACCGCGACGCGCTGGCGATCGCGGTGACCTCGGGCCTGCGGGACGCCGACGCGCGTGCGCTGGTGGTCGCGCGCGCCCGCGATGCCGTGTGCGTGTCGCTGGCGGCGCTGTGGATCCACGGTGAGCTCGGCGACGATGCGACGCTGCGCGGCGAGCTGTTCGCACCGGTCGCCGCGGCCCCCGGCGCGCCCGCCTCGCCGCGCTGCGGCGACACCACCATCGATAGCTTGATCGCGACGGCGCAGGCCGACCCACGCGCGGCCCTGGGCGCGATGGGCCTGACCCTGCTCGCGCTGGGGCCCGCCGATGTGGTCGCACTGGAGAACTTCTGGTGGCTGCCCTACGGCCTGGTGGTCGAGACCGCTCGGCCCGCCGACGCGGCACATGGCGGTGCGGCGCCGGTCGACAGCAAGACCGAGGAGCTCCGCCCTTGAGCGTGGCGCCTTCGCTGTCGCCCGAGCTGCGCGCGCGGCTGGCCGCGGGTGAGCACGAGCGCGTCGCGATCGAGCTCGCCGCCGCCGGTGAGCTCACCGCCGCGGCGTGGGTGCACGAGCAGATCTGGGACTTCGCCGCCGCGGCCGACGCGTGGCTGCGGGCCGGTGATCCGCCGCGCGCGCTCGCAGCCGCGCTGCGCAGCGAAGGCACCGCCGCGATCGATCGCGTGCTGGCGTGGTTCGATCGCTGCGATGACGCCGTGGTGCTCGAGGCCGCGGCCGCGACGCTCACGCGTCGCAAGCGGCACCACGACGCCGCACGCCTGCTGGCCCGCGCCGCCAGCGATCCACGGCGGCAGGCCGCCGCGCTCGGCGAGGCCGGCGATCGCGTGGCGGCGGCGAAGGTGCTGGCCGACGCCGGGGCGCCGCTCGAGGGCCTGCGGGTGCTCGGTGAGCTCGGCGACGGCGAAGGCGACGCGCCGGCGCACGCGCTGGCGGCCGCGTTGTCGTGGGACCTCGGCGACGCCGAGGCGGCGGCGCGTCACGCCCAGGCGGCACTGCGCCACCGCAGCGACGATGCCAGCTCGCGCACGCTGCTGGCCCGCGCGCTCACGACCCTCGGCCACGGGCTCGCGGCCGAGATCGTGCTGCCGCGGCAGGACCACGTGGCGGCGGCGTTGCCAGGGCGCTTCCGGGTGACCGGCACCTGCGGGAGCGCGTTGGTCGGCGCGGCCTACGTCGGCGTCGATCGAACCACGCTGCAGGAGGTCGAGATCCACCTGCTGCTGGCGGACCTGCCCGAGACCGGTGCGATCGATGCCGGCATCGCGGCCGCGATCCAGCGCTTCGCGACCGCGGCCCGGGCCGCCGCCGCCACCGGACATCCGGCGATCCGACCGGTGCTCGAGCTGCGCGAGGACGCCGGCCTGCTGGTGCTGCCGCGGGCCGGCGGACCGACCCTGCGCACGCTCATCCGACCGCCGGGCCTGGGCACGCTGCGCTCGCGCGCGCGGGCCTCGATCGCGTTCCTGCTCGAGGGCCTGCAGGCGGCCCACGCCCGCGGCCTCGTGCACGGCGCAGTGCTCCCCAGCAGCCTCGTCACCGACGCGCTGGGCCGCCCGCTGCTGGGGCCCTTCGGCGCCCATCACCTGCAGGGACTCGCGGCCACGCACACCGGGGCGTTCGACGAGCTGCTGGCCTGCACCGCGCCCGAGGTGCGGGCCGGCGCGGCACCGACCCAGGCCGCCGACATGTTCGCGACCGGCGTGCTGCTGGCGGCGCTGGTGACCGGCGAGCTGCGGGGTCGCGAGGGGCTCGCCGCGCTCGAGTCGGACGCGCCCGAGCTGCGGCTCGCACTCGAGCTGACCGCGCTCGATCCGGCCGCGCGCCCCGATGCGACCGCCGCGCTGGCACGACTGTCCCACGTGGTCAGCCACGTGCGCGAGCTCGAGGCGCGCGCGCCTGCGTTCGAGTCCGCCTCGCTGCCGGTGATGACCGCCGAGCACGCCGGCGGCATCACGCTCGAGGTCGCGGCGAGCTGGTCCGACGCCGAGCTCGATGCGCTGTGCGCCGTGGGCAATCCGTGGTGGCAGCCGGTGCTCGATCGCGACGGTCGCACGCTGGTGCTGGCGGCGTGGCCCCCTGGCTGTCGCAGCGTGACCGACGAGCTGGCCCACTGGCGCGAGCTGGTGCCCGAGGCCGCGCTGGCGACCGAGCACCCCGAGCTCGCCGCAGCGCTCGGCGCACGTCTGCACGCGGGCGCGTGGGTGGTCAACGCCGCGGGCCAGTGGATGCTCGCGCTCGACGACCTGCTGCGCCGCGATCGGCCGGCCGCGGACGAGCCTTCACCATGACCGACGACGACGCGCACGTGCACGCGCGACGATGGCTGCTCGGGCTCGCGGCGCTGCTGTTGCTGCTGACATGGTGGTCGCTGCCGCGGACGATCCAGGCCGGCGACGCCGGCGAGTTCGCGACCGTGATGCTGCGCGGCGGCGTACCCCACCCCTCGGGCTACCCGTGGATGCGCGCGCTGGGCCTGCTCGCCCGCCCGCTGTGGGCGCTGGGGCTGCCACCGGCGAGCGCGGCTGCGTTGCCGTGCGCGCTGGCGGCGATGGCCGGCTGGCTGCTGCTCGCGCGTAGCTGCATGCGCCTGGTCGCGCCGGCGCTCGCGTGCGGCACGGTGGCGTTGGTCGCAGGCGCCCACGTGGTGGTCGTGCACACCGACGACAGCGAGGTGTTCGGACCGCTGGTGCTGGTGGCCGCGATACTCATCGAGCTCGCGCTCGATCGCCGTCGCCACGCGCTCGTGGTCGGCCTCGCGATCGGCGTGGCGGTCTCGCATCACCTCACGGCGGTGTGGTTGGTGCCGCTGGCGGTCGCCGCCGCGTGGCCGCGAGAACCCGGCGTGCCGGCGCTGCTGCGGCACGGCGCGTGGGGCCTGCTCGGCAGCGCGATCGGCCTCGGCAGCTTCGTCACGCTCGCAGTCGGCGACGGGCCGTGGTGCTGGGGCGAGACCCGCAGCCTCGGGGGCCTGCTCGCCCACGTCACGCGACGCGACTACGGCACCTTCAGCCTCAGTCTGCACGACGCCGCGCCGTCGGCGAGCGCGTCGCTCGGCCGCGCGGGCAGCTCGTGGATCGACGCATGGTCGGCGGGCACGTCGACGTCGCCGTGGCTGGCCGCGATCGCGGTGGTGGCGATCGCGCTCGGGGCCGCGCGCGCGTGGCCCCGCGCCGAGCGAGGCACTGCCATCGCGCTGGCCGTCGCGTGGCTGCTGGCGGGTCCGGGCTTCGTGCTGCTGCAGGACATCGATCCCAGCTCGCCGTTCGCCGCGTGGATCCTCGAGCGCTTCGATGTCCTGCCGCTGGTGCTCGCGACGCCACCGCTGGCGGTTGCCCTCGGCGCGGTCGCGGCCCGCGTGCCGGTGGGCTGGCCACGACGACTGGCCGCGATCACGCTCGCGACGTTGGTGACGCGGCAGCTGCTCGGCACGCTCGAGCGCGGCGTGCCAGCCGACGACGACGGCGTGCAGCGCTACGCGGTCGATCTGCTGCGCACGCCCGAGCCCGGCACCCCCGCGCTGGTGCTCGGCACCGACGACCACCGCACGTTCCCGGTGCTGTTCGCCCATGAGATCCTCGGCGAGGGTCCCGAGGTGATCTACGTCGATGCCTCACTGCTGGCGCATCCGTGGTATCGCGCACGGCTGCGCGCGGCGATGCCAGCGCTGCCCGACGTCGACAAGCCGGTGCGGATGTTGACCGCGTTGTGGCAGGAACCCGCCGGCGCCGCGACGCCGGTGTACCTCGCCAACGACTTCTCCACGCCGTCGACGACCCTGCCCCGCGTGCCCGAGGGCGTGTTGTGGCGGGTGCTGCCGCCGCAGGCGCTGGCGACGACGCCCGAGTTGGTGCTGGAGCGGCACCTGCGGGCGCGGGCACGACTGATGGGCCCGCCGGCGGCGGTGCACTCACCGTTCGCCGCCGATCTCGCCCACGCCTGGGGCGACGTCGAGGGCCAACTCGACGTCGCACTGCGTAGGGGCGGCCGCGCCGATCTGGCGGCTCGCTTGACGCCAGAGTAGGCTCTTCGCACCAAAGTGTCGCAGGCGTACACCCAGCCCGAGGGCGCCGGCGAGCTGGTCTCGTCGACGCGCATCGGCCCCTACGAGGTGCTGAGCAAGCTCGCCGTCGGGGGCATGGCGGAGCTGTTGCTGGCCCGTCGCATCGGCATCGAGGGCTTCCAGAAGCTGGTCGTGCTCAAGCGGATCCTGCCGCAGTACGCAGGCAGCCCCGAGTTCGTCGAGATGTTCCTGGCCGAGGCACGGCTGGCCGCGACCCTCGAGCACCCCAACATCGTGCAGGTGTTCGACATCGGCAAGTCCGGTGGCGACTACTACTTCGCGATGGCGTACCTGCACGGCAAGGATCTGCTGGCGATCCTGCGCGAGCTCAGCCGCCGCGGACGCGCGTTGCCGTTCGAGCACGCGATCGCAATCGCCATCGGCGTCGCGGCGGGCCTGCACCACGCGCACGAGCAGCACGGCTTCGATGGCCAGCCGCTCGCGATCGTGCACCGCGACGTGTCACCCGCCAACGCGATCGTCACCTTCGACGGCGGCGTGAAGCTGGTCGACTTCGGCATCGCGAAGGCCGCCGCGCAGGCCAACATCACGCGGGTCGGCGTGCGCAAGGGCAAGGCCGCGTACATGTCGCCCGAGCAGTGCCGCGGCGACGTGCTCGATCGCCGTACCGACGTGTGGTCGCTCGGCGTGGTGCTCTACGAGATGCTGACGATGGCGCGGCTGTTCCGCGCCGACAACGATCTCGCCGTGATGCATCGCATCACCGCCGTCGAGCTGGCCCCGCCCTCGAGCGTGGTGCCCGAGATCCCCGCGGTGCTCGACGCGATCGTCATGCGCTGCCTGCAGCGTGATCCCGCGACCCGCTACGCCACCGCCGACGCGCTGCACCGCGACCTCGAGGGCTGCGCCCACGCGCTGGGCCTGCGCCCGTCGTCGGTGCGGCTGGGCGAGTTCGTGCGCGAGCTGTTCGGCTCGCCACCGCCACCATGGACACAGGTCGGTAGCGCCAGTGCGAGCCAAGTCGTCGCCCCGGTCACCAGCTCGATCGAGCTCGAGGGTGGCACGCCGTTCCCCGCCAGCGGCTCGGCCTCCGACTCCACGCGCGACCTCGGCACGAGCGCGCCGCCGCAGGCCCAGACCGCGATCGTCGATCGCGTCACCGCCCCCTATCGATCGACCGCGAGCGCGCCGCAGGCCCGGGCGTCGGCCAGCGGCAGTGCCCCCAGCAGTCCGAGTCGCAGCGCGCCCACGGTGCCGGCGGACTCGGGCGAGTACCCCGTCACCGGGACCGGCGCGTCGGCGTCGACCTCGGCGTGGCCCAAGGCAATCGCCACCGGGTCCGCGGTGGCGGTCGTCATCGGCCTCCTGACGTGGGTGGCGCTGCGGCCCGACGACGCGCCCGCCCCCACCGCCACATCGGCACCGGTGGCCACCGCGACCCCTGCGACGACGACGGCCGCCGTGGGTGTGGCTGAGCTCGACGGCTGGGCCGCGGCACTGCGCGAGCGTGACCCCGCGCGCGCGCTGCCGTGGGGCCCTCGCCACGAGCTCATCGAGCGCCTGCGTGCCGCCGGGGGTGGCGCGCGCATCGACGCCAAGCAGCAGCTCGAGCTCGACCTGCTGCAGGTCGACGACGCACCGTGGCCCTGCGCCGCGTTCACGACCACGCTCGACACCATCGCGGTCACGCCCGACGCCTACGCCGAGGTGCTGGCGCGGGCACGGCTGCCGGCGCTGGCGGTCGGCGAGCCGATGCCGACCGGCTGTGGTGGGCTCGCCGCGCGACTCGACATGCTGCGGCGCGCGGCGGGGGTCGGCACACCGCCCGACGTCACCGCCACACCCAGCGCCGACACCAACCCCACCGCCGCCCCACGCAACGCAGCCGCGATGCCGCCGGGCGAACCCACGCCGCGGCCGCAGCCCCGTGCCAAGCCCGCGCCCAAGTCCAAGCCCGACGCGGACGCCAAGCCCTCGGCGCATCGCAGTGACGACGCCGGGCCGCGCGACGCGAAGCTCGACGACGAGCTGCGACCGTTCCGCAAGTGACCGCGGACGCCGGACCGCCGCGGCGGCCGGGCTCACGCGCCGGGATCGATGCGCGCCAGCTCGACGAACGCGAACCCGCTGGGTGCGACGGCGTCGGGCTCGATCGCCCACAACGAGATCGGTGCGGTCGTCTCCTCGGTGTCCGGATCGTAGTCGAGCGGTCCCGAGGCGCCGGTGACATCGATCGACGCGCCGCTGCGGAAGTGCTCGACCACGCTGGGCCAGCTGGTCGCGGCGATGTCGATCGCGTCACCGCCGCTGATGCGACGCAAGCCGCGGGCGATGCCGATGCCGTCGATCGCCGGCTCGTCGAAGCTCGCACGCGCCAGGCCGTACAGCACCAGCCAGGTCGCGTCGTAGGCGTGGGGCGTGAAGCCTGAGGCATCGGCGTCGCCGTACTTGGCCGCGGCGTACGCGGCCGCGAAGGTGTTGAACAGCGTGCCGGCGGCCGGCGCCGGTCGGGTGCCCCGCACATGGGCGAACAGCGGCCCCGCCTTCGCGGCGGTCATCTCGAGCAGTCCGGTGTTGTACGCGGCGTCGGCGAGGAAGATGCCGGTGCCCTCGGTCGCGTAGGCATCCTGCATCGAAGTGGTCGCGGTCGCGGCCGCGAAGAACCCGACGTAGTCGGCGAGGTCCGACGACACGAACAGGATCTCGTCGATGCTGCCCGCAGCCAGCGCGTCGCCGACCTGGGCGACGATGCCGGCGAACTGGCCGTCGCTGAAGGGCTGGCGCTCGACCGACACCCCGCCGGTGGCCATGAAGCGGGTCTCGAACAGCGAGGCCAGGCCTTCGCCGTAGGCCCCGGTCTGGTACGCGACGGCGACCCTGGTGACACCGCGATCGCGCATGTCGGCCGCAATGACCTCGCTCTGCAGCGTGTCGGGCGGGACCGTGCGCCACAGCAGGCCCGGTTGCTCGAAGCTGGGGTCGATCGCGTCGATACCGGTGAGCGCGGCGCTGGTGGCCGAGGGCGAGATGACCAGCACGTCGTCGTCGCGCACCGCTTCGAACACCGCCTGGGTGCGCGACGAGCCGCGCGGACCCACGATCGCCGGCACCCCGATCACCTCCGCCAGGAAGCGCGCGGCGTCGGCCGAGCCCTCGAGATCGTCCTTGCCGTCGCCGACCATCGCGGTGGTGTCGCAATGCAGCATCACGATGCGCTGCCCCGCGAGGCCCTGCTGCAGCTCGAGCTCGCGGATCGCCAGCTCGGCGGCGTTGCGGGTGTCGAGGTGATCGACGAACGAGAACAGCGAGCCGATGACGATCGCGTCGCCGTAGGTGTCGGGCGCAACCAGCAGCTCGGGCGGCCAGCTCTGGTTGCAGCGGGGATGGATCTGCCGCGCGCTGCAGTAGCCGTCGTCCTGGCACACCGAGCCCACGCCGAAGGCGTGCCGGCAGTCACCGTCGTCGTTGCAGGGCTGCGGATCGATCGCGGTCAACGAGCAGGCCACGCTCAGCGAGGCACTCGCCACGATGGTGCCGACGCGGACACGCCACGTGCGAGCCGACGAGCGTCGTGGATCCCCGTGTTGCATCGCGCAAGCGCCCCCGAACCGGCGCGCCCGCCAGTGTAGACGGCCCGCGCGTCGCCGGTATACTGACCGCCCGAGGCCGACGACGATGCCCCGCGCGCCCCAGCCACGATCGCCGGCGTTCACCCGCTTCGCGACCGCGGGCCTGGCCCTGGCGCTGCTCGCCGCGCCGCTGCGCGCCGAGGCCAAGCCGAGCGCGCAGGACCTCGCGCGCGCCGAGGAGCTGTTCGACAACGGCCGCACGCTGTTCGCCGAGGGCTCCTACGCGGCGGCGGCGACCGCCTTCGAGCGCGCGTTCGAGCTGTCGGGCAACCTCGACATGCTCTACAACGCCGCGCTGGCCCACGATCGCGCCGGCGAGTTCGAGGCCGCGATCGATGCGCTCGATCGCTACCGTGCGCTCGCGCCAGCATCGGAGCGCGCCGCCCTCGACGAGCGCAAGCGCAGCCTGCAGGCGCGGCTCGACAAGCAGCGCGAGGCCGCCGCGGCGCGCAGCCCCGACGCGGTCGACGACGAGCCGATGTATCCCGGCGACACCGACGACGACGACGCGAACCCACCGCCCGCACCGCCGCCGCAGGAGCACGGCGCCGCGGACCGCACGGTGCGGCCGTGGGCGTGGAGCCTGCTGGGCGCCGCCGGGGCCCTCGGCATCGTCGCGACCGCGCTCGGCAGCACCTCGCTGGGGCGCAGCCGGGCCGCGCGCGAGGGCTGCGTGGGCCCCCGCGACGCACCGCTGTGCTCCGCCGCCGTCGGGCCCGACGCGGTCGCGAGCCGCCGCCTGGCGCTCGGCGCCGACATCGGCTTCGCGGTGGCCGGCGCGGCACTGGTGGCCTTCATCGCGATCGCTGCGGTCGACGTCCGCCGCCATCGACGCCAGTCGCAGGCGCACGCACGCGTGCGCCCGCACGGGCTCGGCGTCGCGTTCTAGCCGGCGCGCCGCGCCACGCAGCCGAGGCGGCGGCGGTCAGCTGCCGGCGACCGTCATCTGGTCGACGCGGAAGCTGGGCGACGCGGTCGCGGTGCGGTGATCGAGGTCATCGGCGACACGATCGATGCCCTGCAACAGATCGTCGAGGTTGCGTGAGATCGTGATCTCGCTGATCGGCGTGGTCAGCTTGCCGTCCTCGATGAGGAAGCCCTCGGCACCACGGCTGAAGTTGCCGGTCGTGGGATCGAAGCCGAAGCCCATCATGCGCTCGACGTAGAGCCCGCGCGTGATGCCCTCGAGCAACTGCGCGGGGGTGTGCTCGCCGGCGAGCAGGAACAGGTTGCTGGTGCTCGCGTGCGGGATGCCGCCGCCGCCCGAGGCCGAGCCGGTCGGCGCCATGTCGAGCTTGCGCGCCGAGTAGGTGTCGAGCAGGAATGTCTCGAGCTTGCCGCCGGCGACCACGGTGCGGCGCTGCACCGGCCGCCCCTCGCCGTCGAACGCCCGCGAACCGGGGCCCCGCGGGACCAGTGGGTCGTCGACGATCGTCACCAGCTCGCTGGCCACGCGCGTGCCGAGTCGCTGCGCGAGGTAGCTGCGCTCGCGGTAGATCGCATCGCCGAGCACGCAGCCCGCCAGCAGGCCGATGATGCCCCGGGCGGCGTCCTTGTCGAACACCACCGGCAGCACTGCGGTCGCGATCTTCTGCGCGCCGAGGTGACGCACCGCGCGGCGGGCCGCCTCGCGCCCGACCGCCTCGGCATCGTCGAGCTCGGCGAAGAAGCGGCCACCGCTCCAGTGCACGCCGTTGCGCTTCTTGCCGCCGACGTCATCGGCGACCGCCTGCACCACCAGCGACTGGTAGGTGCCGCCACGCTCGCCCATGAAGCCGCTGGTGGTCGCCAGCACCGAGTGCCCGCTCGAGCGCCCGAACGAGGCGCCCTCGCTGGCGGAGATGCGGGGGTCGTAGGCCAGCGCCGCCGCCTCGGCCCGCGTGGCCATCTCGATCGCAGCCGCGGCGTCGATGCCGTCGGTGACCGGGTCGAACAGGTCGAGGACCGGCCACGTGCGCGCGAGCTCCCGTCGCGACGGCGGCGCGGCCATCTCGTCGGGCTCGCTCACGCTGGCCATCTCGACCGCGCGGGCCAGGAACGACTCGACCGCGTCGGGCTGCAGATCGGTGGTGGAGCTGGTCGCCACCCGGCCCGCACAGATGATGCGCACCGACAGGCCGCTGCTGCCGGCTTCTTTGACCAGCTCGACCTGGCCCTGGCGCACCGACACCTCGAGTTCGTGCCCGGTCGCGACGCTGACCTCGGCGGTGTCGACCCCGAGGCGCTTCGCGCACGCGATCGCGTGCTCGGCGATGGCACGCAGGCGCTCGTGCACCGCATGGCCCGAGCGCGGACTCGCCGACGATGCCCCGCCGGCGGACTTGGTCTTCGCGACCGGCTTGGTTGCGGTGGGCTTCTTCGCGACCGGCGTCTTCGCGACCGGCGTCTTCGCGGTGGCCTTCTTCGCGACCGGCTTCTTCGCGACCGGCTTCTTCGCCACCGGCTTCTTCGCCACCGGCTTCTTCGCGACCGGCTTCTTCGCGACCGGCTTCTTCGCCACCGGCTTCTTCGCGGTGGCCTTCTTCGCGACCGGCTTCTTCGCGACCGGCTTCTTCGCCACCGGCTTCTTCGCGACCGGCTTCTTCGCGACGGCCTTGGCCTTCGCCGACGCCTTCTTCGCGACCGGCTTCGCCTTCATCGCCGTGGGCCGCTTGCCCGGCTTGCGCGTCGCACTCACGTCTGCGTGCCTCCGACGGTCAGGCTGTCGAGCTTCACGGTCGGCATGCCGACGCCGACGGGCACGCTCTGGCCGTCCTTGCCGCAGGTCCACATGCCGTCGGAGAGCTGGAAGTCGTGTCCGATCATGCTCACGGTGGTCAGGGCCTCGGGGCCGTTGCCGATGAGGTTCACCCCCTTGAGCGGGGCGGTGAGCCTGCCGTCCTCGATGAGGTAGCCCTCGGTCAGGCTGAACACGAAGTCGCCGTTCGAGATGTTGACCTGGCCGCCCGAGAACTTGCTGGCGAAGATGCCCCGCTGCACCGATCGCACGATGTCCTCCGGGTCGTCGGTGCCGGCGCGCATGAGCGTGTTGGTCATGCGCGGCATCGGGACATCGCGGAAGCTCTCGCGACGACCGCTGCCGGCATGATCGAGCGCGAAGAAGCGGGCGCTGATGCGGTCCTGCATGTAGCCGCGCAGGATGCCGTCCTCGATCAGCATGATCGACTCGCCGGTCTGACCTTCGTCGTCGACGTTGATGCTGCCGCGACTGCCGGGCAGCGTCGGATCGTCGACCACGGTGACCCCCGGGGCCGCGACACGCTCGCCGATGCGGTCGGTGTAGTTCGAGGTCCGCTTGCGGTTGAAGTCGGCCTCGAGCCCGTGGCCGACGGCCTCGTGCAGCAGGATGCCGGAGTCGCCCGCGGCCAACACCACCGGCATCGCGCCGGCCGGCGCCGGGCGGCTGTCGAGGTTGACGAGTGCGACGCGGGCAGCCTCGCGGCCGTGGTCCTCGGGACTCACGCGATCGAAGTAGGCCAGGCCCAGCCGCCCACCACCGCCGGAGCTGCCGCTCTCGGTGCGGGTGCCCTTGCGCGCGATGACGGCGGTGCCGAAGCGCACCATCGGCTGCTGGTCGTAGGCCATGCCGCCGGCGCTGTCGACCACCAGGATCTCCTTGTGGACCGACACGATCGAGGCATCGACGCGGACCACCGAAGCGCTCGCCGCACGGGCGGCCGCGTCGGCGCGGCGCAGCAACGCGACCTTGTCGGCACCGGCGACGTCGACGACCTCGTGGTGCACGGGATAGCGGTCGGGCAGCCCCCGCAGCGCGACCTTCTGCGCACGCCGGCGACCCCCGCCCTGGGCGATGCGACTGGCGGTCTGCGCCGCACGCAGCATCTCCTCGGGCTGCAGCGACTCGGCGAACGCGTAGCCGACCGCCTCGCCCTGCACCACGCGCACGCCGACGCCCATGTCGATGCCGCCGGACACGTTGCGCACGTGGCCGTCCTCCATCGAGATGCCGCTCGAGCGGCGGTACTCGAAGAAGAGGTCCGCGAAATCTCCGCCCTGGGAGAGCGCGGTCGCGATCAGCTTCGAGAGCAGCGCCGCGTCGACGAGCCCGCGCCCAGGCGCGAATGGGGCCTCGATCGGCGGTGCGACCGGGGCCTGCGACGCGGAGCCGCCCCGCCGGCGAGAAGCTGGCTGGCTGGGGCCGCGCCGCGCTGCCATCACGCCTTCTTGGACTTGCCGGCGTAGCGACGGCGGAAGCGGTCGATGCGGCCCTCGGTGTCGAGCTCGCGCGCGTGGCCGGTCCAGAACGGGTGGCTGAACGCGCTGACGTCGAGGCGGATGACCGGCAGCGTGTCGCCGGCCACCTCACGGCTGTCGCCGGTGCCCTTCATCGTCGAGAACGAGACCCACTCGTCGCCCGTCGACGAGTCGACGAACAACACCGTGTGATAATCGGGATGGACGCCCTTCTTCATGACGACTGTCCTCACCAGCTCGACTTGGTGACGCCGGGGAGGTCGCCACGCAGGGCCAGGTCGCGCAGCGCGACGCGGCATAGACCGAACTTGCGGTAGACCGCCTTGCTGCGGCCGGTCAGCATGCAGCGCCGGGTCTTGCGGGTCACACAGGAGTTGCGCGGCAGCTTGTTCAGCTGCGCGCTGATCGCCTGCTTCTCCTCGGGCGGCACGTCGAAGTCCTTCAGCTTGCGACGGAGCTCCTCGCGTCGAGCAGCGTACTTTTCGATCAGTGCATCGCGCTTTTCGTCGCGCAGGACTTGGGACAGCTTCGCCATGGCTCTTCGTGGGCGCGCCGGTAAAGCCTCGGCGCGGGCCGGGACCCTAGCCTCAGCGCGGGCGCGATGCAAGCCGCTTTCGGCCGCCCTTGCGCGAAGACGTGGACGTGCCCGCACGTGTGGATCGGGCCCCGTTTGCGGCGGAACTGCGCCGGCCGGGGGCCGCCGGGGCACGGCCGCGGGTCGATGGGGCCGCGTCGCCGCGGGCACGATCCCGGGCCGGCGACGTCGCCTGGCCGTCGCCGTCGGTGGGTCGCGGCGCGCCCTGGGCCATCGCTTCGGCCGCCGGCCCGGCGACGCTCGCACGACGGCGGGCCGGCACCGCCTGGCCCTGCGCCAGCAGTCGCGGACGGCGACGCGGCGCGTCGTCGAGTGCGTCGGCGAGGGCCTTGAGCACCGCGGTGGCCTTGGCGCGTCGGGTCAGGCCCGCGAGCTTGCGCAGCGCACCGACTTCGTCCTCCCGCAGCACCCGCCACTGCCCCTCGCGCAGGCCGTCGGCGGTGATGCCTGCGAACGCGACGCGGATCAGCTTGAGCACGCTATGTCCGATGGCTTCGCCCATCCGGCGGATCTGCCGGTTGAGGCCCTGGGCGATCGTCATCTGCACCCACGTGTTGGTGGTGGTGGCCTTGACGAGCTCGACCTCGAGCGATGGCCGCGTGCGCGTGCCGTCCTCGAGCTGCACGCCGGCGTGGAGGTGGGCGAGCGCGTTCTCGTCGAGCCGGCCCTGGAACTTCACGTGGTAGGTCTTCGGCACGCCGCTGGTGGGGTGCGTGAGCGCGGCCGCGAGCGTGCCGTCGTTGGTCAGCAGCAGCACGCCGCGGGTGTGGTAGTCGAGCCGCCCGACCGGCACCACGCGCGTGCCGAGCCCGCCCAGCAGACTCACCACGGTCGCGCGGCCCCGCGGGTCGGTCTTGGTCTCCGCCGAGCTCACGGTCTCGTCGGGCTTGTTCATCACCACGACGATCTTCTGCTGCGCCGCGATGCGTTGACCGTCGACCTCGACCGACGCCAGCTCGGGGTCGACCCGCGTGCCGAGCGTGGTGACGACGCGGCCATCGACGCGCACGCGCCCGGCCGCGATCAGCTCCTCGGCGGCACGGCGCGAGGCGATGCCGGCCTGGGCGAGCAACTTCTGCAGCCGCTCGGCCCCGGCGCCGACCGGCCCCGCCGCGGCCGCGACGGCGGATTTGCCTTCGTTCGGCCTGCGGACGCCGGGCTTGCTGCCGCCGGGCTTGCTGCCGCCGGGCTTGCTGCCGCCGGGCTTGCTGCCGCCGGGCTTGCTGCCGCCGGGCTTGCTGCCGCCGGGCTTGCTGCCCGACTTGCCGCCGCCCGACTTGCCACCACCGTGCTTGCCGCCGACGGACTCGGCACTCGGCCGCCGCACGTCGCCGCTGGGGCGCCGGACCTTGGCAGGGGCACGACCGCCGGGTCTGCGCGTCGACTCGCTCATGGCGTCTCCTCGTCGTCGTCCGCAGCGTCGCCGTCCGCAGCGTCGTCGTCCGCAGCGTCGCCGTCCGCAGCGTCGTCGTCCGCAGCGTCGTCGTCCGCAGCGTCGCCGTCCGCGGCGACGTCGTCCGCGGCGACGTCGTCCGTAGCGTCGCCGTCCGCGTCGTCGTCGTCCGCGTCGTCGTCGTCGTCGTCGTCCGCAGCGTCGTCGGTGTCGTCGTCGTCCGCAGCGTCGCCGTCCGCGTCGTCGTCGTCCGCAGCGTCCTCGTCGTCGCCCGCAGCGTCCGCGTCGTCATCGGCGCGGAGGTCCGCCTCGTCGTTCGCCGCCAGCTCGCCCTCGGTCGCACCGTCGTCGGGGAACGGCAGTGGCCCGAGTCCGCGGTCGTCGTCGTGCGCGGCTCGTCCGGCGGCGTCGCCCTCGTCCCAGTGCAGCACCTCCTGCCCCATCGCCTCGCGCTCGTCGAACAGCGCCGCCTCGCCGAGTTGCTCGCGCACGACCGCGCGGCTCTCCTCGGTGAGCTCGCGGAACTCGTGCAGATCCGGCATGTCCCGCAGGCTGCGGAGGTTGAAGAACTCGAGGAACTTGAGGGTCGTGCCGTACAGGTGCGGCCGGCCCGGCTCCTCCTTGCGGCCCACGATGCGCGCGAGGTCGTGGTCGAGCAGCACCTTGAGCACCGCCGCGCAGTCGACTCCGCGGATGTGATCGAGCTCGGGCTTGGTGATCGGCTGGCGATACGCGACGACCGCGAGGGTCTCGAGCTGCGAGCGCGACAGCCGGGCGGGCCGCTCCGCCAGCAGCGCCTGCACCCAGCGCCCGTTCTCGGGGTGCGTGCGTAGCCGGAAGCCGCCGGCGACCTGGGCCAGCACGATGCCGCGCCCCTCGAGATCGCGACCGAGCTGCTTGAGCGCCAGCTGCACCTGACGCAGCGTGGCCTCCTTGAGGATCTGTCGGATCTCCCGCACGCCCAGCGGCTTGTTGGCGGCGAAGAGCAGGCTCTCGATGATCCATACCAGGCGCGGCGCCGCCTCGCCCTCGACGCTCGAGAGATCGTCGTCGACGGCGATCGGCAGGCTGTCGGATAGCTGCACGCCGGGCAGCTGCGCGTCGGCCCGGTCCTTGTCGTCGGCCTCGCCCTTGCGCCCCCGCTTGCGCCGCTTGGGCTCCTCGCCCGGCGCAGCACCGGGCTCGTCGACGACCGCCGGCGAGCCCGCCTCGCCGGTCTCGGCGGTCGGCGCATCGAGGCCCGCGACCAGCTCGTCGAGGCTGGCCTCGACCGTCGCGGCCGGCGTGGGCTGCGAGCGCTTGCGCGAGCGCTTGTGCGTGGTCGGGGCGCTATCCTCCATCGTCGTCGTCGTCCGGTCGGGTCTCGGGCGCTGCCGGCTCGTTCGCCGCGGTGGGCTCGTTCGCCGCGGTGGGCTCGTTCGCCGCGGTGGGCTCGTTCGCCGCGGTGGGCTCGTTCGCCGCCCGCGGGCGAGCGCCGGCTGCGGGGTTCTCCGATTCCGCGGCGTCATGTGCAAGCGGATCGCTGGGGCTCGGAGCAGCGGGGTGCTGGTCCTCGATGCCCGCGGGATCGTCGGCGACCGCCGCGGGCACGTCGCCCGCATCGGTGATGGCCTGCGCGAACGCGCCTGCCGCGGAGGGGTCGCGCGCGGCGACGTCGTCCCGCGATGCGTCGTCGGTGACCGTGTCCGGATCGTCGAAGCGCTCGGGCGGTGGCTCGTCGTCGTCGTCGTCGTCGTCCCCGGCCGTCGCCGACGGGGCCGGCGCGCCGAAGCTGGCGTGCTCGTCGTAGCCCGCGAGCGCGCGCTCGGCCTCCTCGCCGGTCGAGGCGCGCTCGACCACCAGCGTGTCGCTCCCCTCGGGTTGGTGCACCCGCGCGATGCCGAGGCGCACGAGCTCCAGCACGCTCATGAGCGTGACGATGAGCATGGCCCGCAGCTCGTGCTCGCTCTCCCAGGTGCGGTCGAGGAAGATCTGCTCGAACTCGAAGCGGGTGCCGTCGAGCAGTAGCTGGGTCAGCTGGCGCATGCGCGTGGCGACCGAGACGCGCTCGAGCACGACCTCGTGGCTGCGCATGACCCGGGCCCGCTCGAGCACCCGCTGGTAGGCCTCCGCGAGGCGATACAGGGTGATCGGCGCCAACCCCTGATCCATCGGCGGGATGTCGACGGTGCCGCCGCGGTCGAACACGTCGCGGCCCGAGATCGGCATCTGATCGAGCTCGGCCGCCGCCGCTCGATACCGCTGGTACTCGAGCAGGCGCGCGATGAGCTCGGCCCGCGGATCGCTGCCCGCGTCCCCACGCACCCCGCCCTCCTCGAGCGGCTCGGGGTCGCTCGGCACCAGCTCGCGGCTCTTCAGGTACGCCAGCGTGGCGGCCATCACGAGGTACTCGCCGGCGGTCTCGAGATCGAGCGCCTGCATCACGTCGAGGTACTCGAGGTACTTCTCGCAGACGAACGAGATCGGGATGTCGAGAATGTCGAGCTCGTGCCGCCGAACCAAGTGCAGCAGGAGATCGAGCGGGCCCTCGAACTGCGGCAGCTCGACGGCACAGCGACCATCGTCGCGCTCACCGTCGCGCAGGGTCGACGCGCGCTCGGGCGGAGCATCGCTCGCGCGGGCCTCGGGGCCCTCGCTGTCCGGCGTCGATTCCACGGCGGGCGAGAGTACAACGTCGGTGCGGGCCGTCGACGACCTTAGAGACCCGCGCCCGCTGCGTGAACCCACGCCCACGCGCCGAGCTGCACGATCGGGCCGAGGACGTACGAGAGCACCCGTGGCGCGCCCAGCACGAGCGCCAGCAGGATGAACCCGCCGTACCGCGTGAGGAAGTCATCGACGTGCTGGTAGCGCGCACCGAGCAGCCAGCCCAACACCTTGCCGCCATCGAGCGGGTGGATCGGCAGCAGGTTGAACGCGAACAGCACCAAGTTGAGCTGGAAGAACAACCACAGCGGCTGCTCGGGATCGTACATCCATGCTGGTCCGCCACCCGCCAGGCCCGCCACCCACACGACCACCAGCACCGCCGCGGCCATCAAGAGGTTCGACAGCGGCCCCGCGAACGCCACCAGGGCCATGCCGCCGCGCATGGTGACCTTGCGCGTGAACAGTCGCGGCTGCGTCATCACCGGACGGCCCCAGCCGAACAGCATGCCCGGGCTGAACAACCCCAGGGTCACCGGCAGCACCAGCGTGCCGATCGGATCGGCGTGCGCCACGGGGTTGAGTGTGAGCCGGCCCTGGCCCTCGGGCGTGGGGTCGCCGAGCTTGTGGGCCGCGAGCGCGTGGGAGAACTCGTGCACCGTGATCGCGAGGATCAGGCACACCACGTAGAGCATCGTCCGCCGCAGGTCACCGGCTCCGACGGCAAGCAGGACGTGGGAGGCGACCAGGGCGTTGGCGTTGCGCAGCATGATGGTGGGCGATGGCCGGTGGCGCCGCGATGGCAGCGGCGCCCCTGGCCCGACAAGTGTGGGAAGCCCCGCGTCCCGGGGCAAGTCGCGCCGGCCACTGCACGCCAAGGGCTCGGCGGTCGGGCCCGCAAGCGGCCCACCGCAACGGCCCCGCGCACGCGCGCGGGGACCGAGCCGGCGCGGGCGGGACGGTCGGCGGGGACGGCGGGGGGACCACCGCCCACGCGACCACCCGTCGCGACGTCAGCAGTCCTCTTTGTTGCCGGTCGTGTCGCCCTCGCCCATCTCGACCCACTGCTGCAGCATGTCGGCGAGCGACTGCACCTTCGAGATGCAGAGCTTCGGGTTGCCGGTCACCAGCAGCTGGCCGCCGAGCGCCGCGAGGCCGATGAGCCCGTCGATGTTGGTCAGCTCGGGGTTGTAGCTGACCGACAGGTCGGGGCAGTTGCCGGCCATGCAGGTGCTGCCGATCGCGACCGCGTTCGACAGCGCGGTGATCGAGGTGAGCACCGGGTTCTCGTCGATGTTGAGGCCGAGGTGGACCTGCTGCACGGCAGCAACGCCCGAGACCGAGGTCAGCACCGGGTTCTTGGTCACGATGAACGCACCGCCGATGTCGGTGAGCGCGTCGAAGCCGTAGATCTCGGTCAGGTTGGGGTTCTCGGAGATCGAGAGCGAGCCGCCGATGGTCTCGATGTTGGCGAGACCGGCCACGTCGGTGGCGGTGGTGCCGAAGACCTGCAGGTTGCCGCCGATCGAGGTCACGCACGCCATGAAGTCGAGCGTGTCGATGACGTCCTCGGAGATCTTCACATCGCCGCTGACGGTGTTGTAGCCGTCGAGCAACGTCATGTCCTCGGTGCGGAAGATGTAGACGTCACCTTCCCAGGCCATGGTGCCGGGGGCCATGCACTCGACCACGCGCTGCTCGCCCGTGGTCGCGGTGTCTTGGGTGTCGGTGGTGTCGGTGCCGTCGGTTGCGCCACCCGTCGAGCCGGAGCTGTCCGCGCTCGACATGGTGTCCGACATCGACGCGCTCGCCGTCGTCGGGTCGGTATCGGTGTCGCTCGCGACGGAGGTCGTGCCGTCGTCGGACACGACACAGGCAGTCATCGTCAGCGTCGCGAGGGCGACGAGCGCGCCGCGGGTGCGGCCGGGGATCGAGAACGATTGCAAAGTCAAAGTGCCCTCCTGCCCAACGTCGTTGGGTTTGCTGGGCGACAAAGTAGTTCGAACCGAAGCGACGGTGCAAGGCCCAGATCAGCCGCCGCGCGCGCCCGGGCTGTCGCAGGCGCCCGACCGACCGCCGTGCGTAGACTCGCGCGCAAGCCGTCGCACGGTCGTGCGCGATGCGTCGTGGCGCCAACCGATGCGGCGCAGCACTCGCCCAGTGGGTGCCCATCGCCGCCCGATCGGCGCCCGTTTCGGCAGTCGATCGGCGCGTCGTGGCCGAGCGAGCGCTCACGTTCAAGCGCGTGGGTGATGGCGGTCGTAGGCCGCGCGCACGTGGGCGTCGCCGACGTGGGTGTAGATCTGCGTCGTCGAGATGTCGGCGTGCCCGAGCAGCGCCTGCACCACCCGCAGATCGGCGCCCCCCTCGAGCAGGTGCGTCGCGAAGCTGTGCCGGAGCTTGTGCGGCGAGATCGGACGCGTGATGCCGGCGGCCAGCGCGTGCTCGCGCAGGCGCTGGAACCAACCCTGGCGGCTCAGGCGACCGCCGCGGGCATTGAGGAACACGGCCTGCCGCGTGGCCGCCGAGGCGCGTGCCGGCAGCAGCTCCGGACGACCGCTGGCGATGTACTCCTGCAGCGCGATCGAGGCCCACCGCGAGATCGGCACCAGGCGGTGCTTGTCACCCTTGCCGAGCACGACCGCATGGCCCTGATCGAGGTGCGGCCGATCGAGCCCGAGTGCCAGCGTCTCGCTCACGCGGCAGCCGCTGCCGTACATGAACTCGAGCAACGCGACGTCGCGCAGGCCCAGCGCCCGCTCGACGCGACCGCGGCGATCGTCGCGGCCGCGCAGCGCCACCACGCCCTGGCGCGGCGCGGCCAGCAGCGCCGCGATCTCGTCGTGTCCGAGCAGACCCGGCAAGCGCTTGGCGAAGCGCGGCAGCGGGATGCCGTGGGTGGGGTCGCGCGCGAGCAGCCCCTGCGCCCGCAACCACTTGTAGAGCCCCCGCACGGCGACGAAGCGCCGCGCCTGCGACCGCGCCGACAACCCCGAGCCGCCGAGCTCGCCGAGGTAGGCGATGAGCAGCCCGGCGTCGGCGTCCTGCACGGTGCTGCCGTGGGCCGTGAGATACGCGGTGAGGGTCGCGAGGTCGCGGCCATAGGCCGCGATGCTGTGGCGCGAGAGCCCGCGCTCGACCTCGAGGTGCCGGAGGTACTCGACCTCGGCGCCCTCGTCGGTCACCGGCGGCCCTCGGACAGGCCGAGGACCTCGCGCACCAGCTCGATCACCTGTGGCGCCTGGATGGGCTTGGTGATGTACGCGGTGGCACCCAGCGCCAGCGCCCGCTGGCGGTCTTCTTCGGCGCCCTCAGTCGTGATGATGATGATCGGCACGTCGCGATAGGCCTCGTCCGCACGCAGCCGCTTCACCAGCTTCAGCCCGTCGAGGATGGGCATGTTGATGTCGGTGATGATGATGTCGAACTTGGTCGATGCGATGCGCCGCAGCGCGTCGACGCCGTCGTCGGCCTCGACCACCTCGAGACCGCGCACGCGCGAGAGCGCGAACACGATCATCTTCCGCATCGGCGGGCTGTCCTCGACCACCAGCGCGCTGAGCTTGGCGCCGCCGTCACTGCCTTGTGTCATGTACCCACCAGCCGTTCGAGCGCGGCACGCTGCAGCGGCACCTCGCGCGCGTGCGCACGGATCCAAGCGGTCTCGATGCCCACGCCGGCGTGCTCCGAGACCAGCTCCAACAGCCCGCCGTCGGCATCGACCAGCTCGGGCTTCTGCGGCAGCAGCCGCTCGATGCGAACCAGGCCCACCAGTCGCGTGCCGCTGCACAGTGGCAGCTGCATGAGCAGGCCGGGGGCGTCGCCCCGCGGCGCACCGGGATGCCACGGGCGCCCGAGGTTGGTGACCGCGGCCAGCGGCCCGTCGCCCGGCAGCGCCAGCTCTTCGAGCTCGGCGAGCCCCTCGCCCTCGCGCATCAGCGGGAACAGCGTCTGCCGCTCCTCGTCGACCACGTAGACGGTGAAGCGGCCGACGCCCACGAAGTTCAGCAGGATCTCGGTGAGGGTTCGCAGCACGTCTTCGATGGTCGTCGCGAGGTGGAACTGGCTGCCGGCCACGTACATCGAGGCCAGCCGGTAGTGCTCGCGCTCGAGTTCGTCGAGCCGATCGCGGAAACCACCGCCGCGATCCTGCACGCCCGCGGCCACGCGTCGCAACTCCGCACACTCGGCTTCGAGCACCTCGATCTGTCGCGCGAGTCGCTCGATCGTGACGGCGCTGTCGGTCCCGGGCGCGCCGCCGGCCGCCAGCGTGAGACGCAGGCGATCATTCTCCTCGATGAGCTCGCGGACCAGCTGCTCACCCTTGGCGAAGAACTCGCGCAAGAAGGCCTGCGTCTGCGCCTCGAGCGTGTGCCCGGAGCCGTCGTGCGTCATCGCGGAGTGCGAGCGTATCACGGCCGCGCCCAGACCCGCAGCTTTCTACCGACGCGGCGACCGCCGCCAAGATGTTCAGTCACGGGGAGCGGGTCGTCGTGCCGACGCCCGTCAGCGCGGCGGCGAACTCGAGCACCGCGCGGGCGAGGCCATCGATCGACGCGACCTGCTGCACCACGCCGGCGTCGACCGCCGAGCGCGGCATCCCCGACATCACCGCGAGGCTCGGATCCTCGGCCAACACCCGCGCCCCCGCGGCCCTGGCGGCCGCCGCCCCGTCGGTGCCGTCGCTGCCCATGCCGGTCATCACGACCGCGCACATGCGCGGCCCGAACAGCGTGGCCGCCGATCGGAACAGCCGATCGGCGCTGGGTGTGATGACCCCCGCGCCCGCGGCCGCTGGACTCACGCGCGCCAGCGGGCCGTGGGCCCCCAGCGCGAGCTCGAGGTGGGCACCGCCGGGCGCGATGTAGACGGTGCCCGACACCAGCGCCATGCCGTCCTCGGCCTCGACGACCTGCGGCGGCACCAGCCGATCGAGGCGTTCGGCGAACGCACGGGTGAAGCGCGGCGGCATGTGCTGCGCGATCACGATGGCGACCGGTAGCTCGCGCGGCAGCTGCGACAACAGCTGCTGCAGCGCCGGCGGGCCGCCGGTCGAGGCCGCGATCGCGATGACGCCCTGTGGCGCGCCCGACAGCCGCGCCGAGCCCACCGATGTGACCGGGCGAGGGACACCCGCGGGTGGCCGCTGCAGCGCCCGCGCGCGCTCGCTGAGCCGCACGCTCTGCAGACGACGCACCATCGTCACCTTGCCGAGCAGCTCCTGCTCGATGCTGCGCAGCTCGGGCGAGACGTCGCCGCCGGGCTTGGGCACGAAGTCCAACGCACCCAGCTCGAGCGCACGGAACACGTGCTCGCGGGCGGCGTGGCTCGAGATGACGATCACGGGCGTGGGCCGGCGATGCATCAGCAGCCGCAGGAACGCGAAGCCGTCCATCTCGGGCATCTCGAGATCGAGGGTGATGACGTCGGGCTGCACGTCGAACACCAAGCGCAGCGCCTCCTTGCCGTTGGTCGCGCGACCGACCACATCCACGCCCGGCAGGCTCTCGAGCATGGTCGCGATGGTCTGCCGGTTGTAGGCCGAGTCGTCCACCACCAGCACGCGCAGGCGTTGCATACCGGACACGGTCATGGCGGATTCATGGGGCGAGCGGCTTGCGGTACACCAGGTCGTTGCGCAGGTGCACGAGATCGAAGCGGGTGCTGAGGTTGAGCAGACTCTCGGAGTGTCCGAGCAGCAGGTAGCCGCCCGGGTTCAGGGTATCGTAGAACGCCTCGACGATGCGAACGCGCGCGGGCGTCGCCAGGTACATCAGCACGTTGCGGCAGAAGATCACGTCGCAGCTGCCGAGCACGTGATAACGGTCGGTCGCGAGCAGGTTCAGCTGGCCGAACGAACACATCGCGCGCAGATCCTCGCGCACGTCGAAGCTGCCCTCGTTGTCGCGGAAGTACGCGCGCTGGTAGATCGCCGGGGTGGTGCGGAAGCTGGACGGGCCATAGCTGCCGCGGCGGGCCCGCGCGACGACCTTGCGGCTGATGTCGGAGCCCACCACGCGTAGCGACCACCCGCGCAGTCGCTCGCATTCGCGCAGCAGGATCGCGATCGTGTAGACCTCTTCGCCCGTCGAGCAGCCCGCGCTCCACACCGAGATCCGGCGCGACGGGGCCTGCCGCGCGATGATCTCCGGCAAGAGTTCGTTGACGAAACCATCGAGCTGGTACTGCTCGCGGAAGAGATAGGTCTCGTGGGTGGTGAGTCGCTCGACCGCGTCTTCGAGCTCGCGCGGCCCACCGGGGTCGTAGCGCAGGTAGTGGTAGTAGTCGTAGAACGTCGACAGCCCCAGCGCCGCCAGCCGCGGGCCCAGCCGCCGTTGCAGCAGGAACGTCGAGCTGATGCCGTGCAGCAGGCCGCAGTACTCCTCCACGACCTCCTGCAGCAGCCGCGCCTCCTCGTTCGAGATCGGCACGCCGCCGTAGTCCGGCCGTGGCGAGGGCGGTGGCTTGAACGTCACCCGCGGCGCTCCCACGCGCGCGGGCCGTCGACCTCTGCGATCGCCTCGGTCAACGCCTGACGCACCAGCGGATCGACCTCGTCGGCGAGCGCGCGCTGCATCGCCGCGAGCGCGGTGGGATCGCGTCGCTTGCCGAGCGCCTGCGCGGCCGACCAGCGCACATCCCAGCGGGCGTGGGCGCACAGCCCGATGAGCGCCGCGGTCGCACGATGCGGCCCGAAGGCGGACAGCGCCCGCGCGGCCGCCTTCACGACCTCGTGATCGGCCGAGAGGCTGAGGCTCATCAGCATCGTCAGATCTTGATCGCGGCCCGAGCGGCCCAGGCCGGCGATCGCATGGACGACCACCGCGGGCGCGGCGTCCTCGACCACGATGGCGCGCAGCCGCGGCAGCGCGACCGGGTTGTCGAGCGCGACCAGGGCCTGCACCGCGGCCGCGCGCACCTGCGGCGATCGATCGTGGGTCGCCGACAACAGCGCATGGGGGGCCTGCGGCGGCGCGAGCAAGGCGAGCGCGCGACAGGCCGCCGCGCGTACCAAGGGCTCCTCGTCGGCGAGCGCGAACGCCAGCGCGTCGGCGCCTTCGTGATCGCCGGGCAGGTGGCCCAACGCGATCGCGGCCGCACAACGCACCGAAGCGTCGGCGGAGCCCAGCAGCCCCACCAGCTCGGGCGCCCAGCGGGCCGATCCGAGCGAGCCGACCACGCGACACAGGTTGCGGGCGAGCGAGCCCTCGGCCGGCCACGGAGAGCCCACGATGAGCGCGAGGTCGTCGGCCGCCGTGGTCGAGCGCCCGAGCACCGCCGCGGTCGCGTCCGCGGCCGCCTCGCCGAGCCGGCCATCGTGTGCCATCGCGCGGTACAGCGGTGCCAGCGAGCGGCGATCGCCGAGCTGCGCGAGCGACTCGGCGGCCGCGACCGCGGCGTCTTCACCGTCGTCGCGCAGGCCTGCGGTCAGGCACTCGAGCAGCAGCGGATCGACGCGCCCCAGCGGCAGTGCGCCGATGAGTCGGTAGAGGTGCTCGCGCTGCGACGGCACGATGCGCTCGGCCGCCGCGCGCAGCACCGCGTTGGCCGACGCGCCGAACGCTGCGACCATCGCGACCCCGCGATCCTGCGCGACCGGATCGTCCATCACCTCGAGCAGCGTCGTGATGCTGTCGACGTCGCCGGCCAGTGCACACAGCCGGATCGCCGCCTGCCGCACCGCGGCGTCGCGATGCTCGAGCAGCGGGCGCAGTCGCGTCTTGACCTCGAGCGGTGCGCGCGCGAGCGCGGCCCCGACCTCGTAGGTCTGTCCACCGGCATCGAGCGCCTCGTCGAGGCGCGCGAGCGCCAGCGCAGCGGCGGCCCGCACCGCGGCCATGCCGTCGGCCAGCAGCCCGACCAGCGGCCCCACGGCCTCGGGGGTCTTGGCGGCCCCGAGCACGCCGGCGGCCGACTTGCGACACACCGCCGATGTCAGCAGCGGCAGCACCACCGCCGGCTCGACCACCGCGTCGGCCTCGCGCAGGGCGTCGAGCGCCGCGACCCGCAGCGCGTCGCTGGGATCGGCGAGCAACTCGACGAGCGCCGCGACGCCGAGTGGATCGGCGACCCGCCCCAGCCCTGCGGCGGCGGCGGCCCGCACGTTGGGGCCGTGGCGCAGCGCGTCGAGGTAGCCGACCAGGCGCGTGACGTCGTCGGCGTCCGCGACCTCGCCGAGCAGCTCGACCAACGCGCGCTCCCCCGGGTGGCGATCGAGGCGGGCGCGCAGCGCCGGACGTAGCGCGTGCGGGTGGGCCAGCAACACCTCACGGGCCCCTGCCCGCGGCTCGACGTCGGGCCCGAGGAACAGATCGAGCAGGCTCTCGATGGTGCGTAGCAGCAGCGCGGTTTCGCTGTTGGCGAGCGCCTGCACGAGCGCGTCGGCGGCCTGCTTGCGATCGCGCCAGGTCGGCCCGCCGAGCGCCGCCAGGGCAGCGTGCACCTCGGCGGTCGTGCCGGTGTCGCTCACGCGCGCCTCCGCCGTCCGAGCGCGGCCATGAGCTCGACGAACGCGTGGGCGATTGCGTCGTCGACCGCCGTGGGCGCGGCGGTGCGGGCCCCCGTGCGGGCGTCGAACAGCTGCGAGAACAGCTCGCGTGCGCCCGCGAGGTCACCCGCGACCGCAGCCTCGGCGGCCTCGAAGTCGACGGCGCCGACGATGCGGTCGCCGTTGTAGAGCACCATGTCGGCGACGATCAGGCGCGCGAGGTCGGCGGCGCGCGCCTGCTCGCTCAGCCGACGGTCGCCCTCGATCCGCAGCGCCTCACCGGCGTCGAGGTGCGGGTCGCCGGCGGGGCTCGGCAGGCCCAGCACGCGGCGCAGCTTGCCGGGCAGCGCGTCGCCGATGTGGTGCAGCTCGACGTAGTCGTCGGCGCCGTACAGACTGGTCGGCCGTCGCTTGTAGCTGGTGGAGCGATAGACCGAGGCCACCAGCACGATCGCCGCGGCCCCGCGGCCGCCGCTCGCCAGCGCCCGCGCGCGCGCGCAGGCCTCCCACGGCGCCAGCCCGGACAGCGCGACGTCGAGCACCAGCGCGTCGAAGCGCGCGCTCGCCAGCTGCGCCTCGAGATCGGCGGCGGAGGCCACCGCGACGGCGTCGAAGCCCTCGAGCTCGAGCACGCGCGCGATCACCTGGCGCACCGCGCCGCGCTCGTGTGCCACCAACACCCGCGGCGTGCTCATGTGGCACCGCCACGGGCACCGCCGTCACCGATCGCGGGATCGAGCAGCGCGTCGAGGTTGACCACGAACACCATCTCGTCGCCGCGCCGGCAGACCCCCGAGAAGAACTCCGCCGGGGTCCCGCCGTCGGTGCTGCGCAGTAGCGAGGGCGCCGGCCGCACCGCGTCGGCCGAGACGCCGAGCTCACCGATGATGCGATCGACCCGCAGCCCCACGATGCGACCGCGCACGCTCACGATGATGAGCTTGTTGAGCCGCGCGAGCTCGGGATCGATGGCGACGCCGAAGCGACGCCGAAGGTCCACGACCGGGATCACGACGCCGCGCAGCTGGATCACGCCCTCGACCAGCGCGGGCGCGTGCGGCACCGGCCGCACGTGGTGGGGCCGGGCGTCGATGACCTCTTTGATGCGCATGATGTCGATCGCGTAGGCGTCGCGGCCGACACGGAAGCCGGCCAGCTTGAGGTGGGCGGCGGCCTCCTCGCTCTCGAGCTCGATGCGCGCCGCACGGCGCCGCGGCGGCGTGCTCATGGGCGCCTCGTGCCGGCCTCGAAGCGCACGAAGTCGCCGGGCGCCAGCAACACCGCGAGGTCGAGCAGGATGAGGATCTCGCCGCCGTGTCGCGCCAGCGCGGCGATGAACCCGGCGCGCGTGCCCGGCAGCGCGCCCGGTGGCGGCTCGAAGGCTTCGGGGGGAATCGACACCACGTCGCGGACTTCATCGACCACGATACCGTGCAGCTCGTCGCCGTGGCGCACGATCAGCACGCGGGTCGACGCCGTGGCGGCGCGCGCGGGCAGCCGCAGGCGCCGGGCGAGGTCGATGACCGGCAACACGTTGCCGCGGATGTTGCCGACCCCGATCACGAACTCGGCGGTGCGCGGCACCGGGGTCGTCACGAACGGCTTGGTGATCTCGGCCAGCTCGCTGATCGACAGCCCGTACAGCTCGTCACCGCAGCGGAACGCGATGCAGCGGCGCAGGTCCTGCCGGACCTCGCGGGAGTAGCCGTGCTCGTAGTCCTCCTCGGACGCGAGCGACTCGCCGCTGCGCGCCAGCGACTGCCACAGATCCTCGCTCTCACGCGCCATGACTGGCCTCCGCCACGATCGAGGCGTCGCGACCGACCGCCTCTTCGACCAGCGCCGCCACGTCGATGAGCAGCACCGTCCGTCCACCGCCGAGTTCGGTCGCGCCGGCGATGCCGGGCACCTGCCGCAACGCGGCGCCCAGCGACTTGATGACGACGTCGTGCTGCCCCAGCAGGTCGTCGACCACCAGGCCGATGCGGTGCTGCGCGAGCCCGACCACGATGACGTAGTTGCGCGGCAGCGTCGCGCGGGCCGTGGGCGCCAGGCCGAACATGCGCGCGAGGTGGGCCAGCGGCAGGGTCTTGCCGTGCAGCGTGATGACCTCGGCACCCTCGACCGTGCGGATCTCCGAGGGCGACACCATCAACGACTCGATCACGGAGTTGAGCGGGATGCAGAAGGTCTGGCCGGCGGTCTGCACCACCAGCGCCTGGATGATCGCCAGCGTCACCGGCAGCGTGATCGAGAACGTGGTGCCCCGTCCGACCCCGGTGGTCACGTCGATGAGGCCCGACAGCCGCGAGATGTTCGTCTTGACCACGTCCATGCCGACGCCGCGGCCCGACAGCGCGCCGGCCTCGCGACGGGTGGTGAAGCCGGGCATGAACACCAGCTCGATGACCTGCTGCGGCGTCATGTCGCGCAGCGCGTCCTCGGCCAGCAGGCCCCGCCGCAGCGCGCTCTCGCGGATCTGTCGCAGGTCCATGCCGCGACCGTCGTCCTCGACCTCGATGACGACCCGCGAGCCGCGCTGGAACGCACGCAGGTCGATGCGACCGACCGGCGGCTTGCCGGCCGCGAGCCGCTCGCTGCGGGTCTCGATGCCGTGGTCGATGCAGTTGCGGATCATGTGCATCAGCGGATCGCTGAGTTCCTCGACGATGAGCTTGTCGAGCTCGGTCTCCTCGCCGGTGATGTTGAGCCGGATGTCCTTGCCAGCGTCGCGGCCGAGCTTGCGGACCACACGGGCCAGCTTGTCGAACACCTGGCCCAGCGGCACCATGCGCACGTCGAGGATGGCCTGCTGCAGCAGCGCGATCTGTCGCGACATGGTGCGCAGCTCGCCCGACAGCGAGCGCGCGATGTCGGTGGCGTTGCCGCGGCGACGCAGCGCCTCGGCGCTGCCGCCGAGGGTCGCGTGCACGATGCTGAGCTCACCGATGAGGTTCATCAGGTGATCGAGCCGCGCGAGGTCGACCCGCACGGTGCGGCTGAGGCTGCGCAGCGAGACCTCGGGCCCGGCGTGGTCGAGCTCGTCGGCGTGCTCGACGGTGACCTCCTCCACGACCATGCCGCCGGCCGGCGCGGGCGCGGGGCGATGGCCGGACTCGGCGCTCTCGCGGACCAGCGGGTGCACCGAGACCCCGTCGCCGGCGAGCGCCTCGTTGACCTGGGCCAGCTCGGCATTGCTGCCGAGCAGGATGTCGAGGTCGATGCGGTCCTCGCCGCTGGCGTCGGCGCTCGGCAGGTAGGTGATGACCTCGCCGAATTCCTTGAGCCGTGCCTTCAGGCCCTCGATGCCGACATCGATCGCCAGCAGGTCGAACGACGCGTGCACGCGGAACAGGCTGCGACCGAGCCGCACGTTCTCGCGCAGGCGGTGCTCCTCGTACTCGGTGAGCACGCCGAGGATCGACTCGTCGATGCCGGGCAGCTCGGTGGCGGCGCGCTCGGGCTCGGCGTGGCCGAGCAGCGCCGCGATGCGCCCGAGCAACGGCTCGATCTCGAGGCCGGGTTCGCCGTGCTCGAACGCGGCCAGCAGGCTCGCGAAGGTCTCGACCGCCTCGAACAACACGTCGAGCGTCGCGGGCGTCAGCGGCACGCGCCCCAGGCGGAGCCCGTCGAGCGCGTTCTCCAGGCTGTGGCTGAGCGTCGCGATCGGCCCGGCCGCGAACAGGCCGGCCAGGCCCTTGAGGCTGTGGATGGCCCGGAACGCGGCGTTGAGCGCCTCGGGGTCCTCGTCGCCCGCGCGCTGGGCTGCCTCGAGCTCGAGCAGGCGTCGCGAGAACTCCTCGACGACCTCCTGGGCCTCGGGCACGAACTCGGTGTTGGATCGCGTGGTGCTCATCGGGCGCGGGGGCGGGCGGCCATCTCGGGCAACTGGCGCGCGGTCGGCCCCACGCGCCGAAGGGGGCTCACGCGCCGGCCTCGATGTGGCTGCGCGCGCTGGCGATCGCGTCCAGCAGCTGTTGTTCGGTGAAGGGCTTGGCGAGGAAGCCGTTGGCGCCGGCGGCCATCGCCCGCTCGACGTCGTGGCTGGCGGCATCGGTGCTGATCACGAGCACCGCGACGTTGGCGTGGTGCGGCCCGCGTCGCACGAAGCGCGTGAGCTCGATGCCGTTGACGTCCGGCATGTTGACGTCGGCCACGACCACGTCGAACTGCTCGCGCGGCAGTCGACGCAGCGCCTCGAAGCCGTTCTCGGCCTCCTCGACCTCGAACGCGTGGGCCTCGAGGATCGCGCTGACGTAGGCGCGCATCGCTCGGGAGTCCTCGACCAGCAGCACGCGTGCAGACATGGCGCGCCGAGAGTATAGCGAACGCGCCGTTCGTGTTCGCGGGGGCCGCCGACTACTCCTCGGCGGCGCGCGGGGGGCCCTCGATGAACCGCCGCAGGCGGCCCGCGTGGCGGCCGTCGGCGACCAGCCACAGCGGGCACGGGCGTGGGCTTGCGGCCGCGTGCGAGCGGGCATCGGCCGAGGAGCTGCCCGCGTGCGGGGCCCCGTCGTCCGCCGACGCCGGGGTCGAGGCGCCCTCGTCGGCCCCCGCGTGCGCGACCGTTGGACCGCCCTCGGGCGGCGCGTCGTGGGCCGCCGCGACGCCACGGCGGTCGGGTTCGGGACGGTCGTCGTCGTCGTCGTGCGGCCCCTCGTCGCGCAGCGCCGCCGCGAAGGCCGAGTCGACCGAGGCGGACGCGTCGGCCGACGCGTGCGGATCGGACGCGGCCTCATCGTCGTGGGCGTCGTCGTCGTGGGCGTCGTCGTCGTGGGCGTCGTCGTCGTGGGCGTCGTCGTCGTGGGCGTCGCCGGGGTCCGCTTCGTCGGGGGCCACGGCTTCGTGCGGCTCGACCTCGAGCTCGCGCAGCGCCGCCTCGTGGGCCGCGACGATCGCCGACAGCATCGCCTCGGCCAGCTCGCGCTCCTCGTTGCCGCCCGGCAGCGCCAGCAGCACGTCGCGCGGCCGCAGCCGCAGCGCGCACGCGACCGCGCGCTCGGCCAAGGCCTTCGCGCGCGCGGGATCGAGGGCGTCCTGCCGCCCCATGCCGAACAGCAGCCAGCGCTCCGCCGGCAGATCGCGACGGCCCGGCAGCAGCACGCTCTCGCCGGGCTCACCGGTGCAGAAGCCGCTGCGCAGCAGGCCCGACAGCGCGCCGCTGCAGCGCCAGTCGACCAGCGCGGCCAGGCCCCGCAGCGGTCGCTCGTCCTCGCAGTGCAGCAGGACCCCGAGGTCGACCCGCCGCCGCACGCCCTCACCGACGTCGACGCCGTCGAACAGCGCGCGTCCGAGGGCCTCGATGCGCAGCCACGCTCGGCTCAAGCCCCTGCCCCCGGCTCCGGTCGCACGCGCTTGGCGAGGTCCTCGACCAGGCCGTTGACGAAGGCCGCGCTGCGCTCGCTGCCGTAGCGACTGGCGAGGCGCACCGCCTCGGACAGCACCGCGGCCCGCGGCACGTCTGCGCGCGCGAGCAGCTCGGTCGCGGCCAGCCGCACGATGTTGCGATCGACGCGGTCCATCCGCGACAGTCGCCAGCTGCGCGAGGTCGACTCGATGAGCGCGTCGATCTCGTCGCGCCGCGTCGACCACAGCGCGACCAGCTCCTCGGCGCGCGCGCGCACGTCGGTGCTGCGGGCCAGCTGCGCGAACGCATCCTCGTCGTCACCGTCGCCCGATGGCGGTGCATCGAGCACCAGCGGGATCGCGGCGGCGTGCTCGGACGCGGGGTACGACTCGAGGTGGCAGAGCACCGAGAGCGCCAGCTCCCGCCCCAGTCGCCTGGCGTCGCGCTCGGGGGTGGCGCTCATCGGCGTTTTCCGCGGGGCCGCGCGCCGCCGGTCGTCGTCGCGGCCGCACCCTCGCCACCGCGCCGCAGCGCGGCGCAGACCCGAGCCTGTTCGATGGCGGCCATGGCCGCCTCGCCGCCCTTGTTGCCGTGCTTGGCACCCGCGCGATGGATCGACTGCTCGAGGCCGTCGGTGGTGAGGACCCCGAACGCCACCGGCACCCGGCCGCGCGACAGCGCGCCCAGGCCCTTGGTGACCTCGCCGGCAATCAGATCGAAGTGGATCGTGTCGCCGCGCATCAGGCACCCCAGGGCGATGACGGCGTCGATGTCGGGCCGCTCGCACAGCCGCGCGGCGGCCTGCGGGATCTCCCACGCACCCGGCACGCGAACCACCACGATGTCGTCGCTCGCGGCGCCGTGGCGCAGCAGCGTGTCGACGGCGGCGACCATCAGCGGCTCGGTGATGAAGCCGTTGAACCGGCTCACGACCACGCCGAAGCGCAGCCCCTTCGCATCGAGCTCGCCCTCGATCACACGCACACCACCTGGAGCTCCGGACGCGGACACGGGCCCGGCTTACCCCGACCCGCGCGTCCGAATCAAGGGCGGCCGGCGGCGGTCGGCGCGGGCGATCGGCGCGGACGATCGGCGCGGACGCGGGCCCCCTTGGCCCCAAGGCCGCGCCGGCGCTCGCGACCGCGCGCACCGCCGGCGGTGCCCTCGGGGTTTCGCGAGGCCGCCCGCGCGTCCCGACCGGAAACCGCGCTACCATCGGAGCGAAACGGCGGCCCTTCGCGTCCACGCCTGGGAGCCGGCATCCGTCCATGGACGAACGTGCAGCCCATGTCTCGCACGCGCTCGGGCTCGACCTCGACGGTCTGGTGCTCGACGGGCGCTATCAGATCGGGCAGCGCGTCGGGGCCGGTGGCATGGCCGCGGTCTACGAGGGTCGCCGCCTGGGGCTCGAGCGGCGGGTCGCGATCAAGATCCTGCGCCCGGAGCTGGCCGAGAACGAGTCGAACGTGCGTCGGTTCCTGCGCGAGGCCAAGGCCGCGTCGTCGATCCAGCACCCCAACATCGTGAGCATCGAGGACGTCGGCGGGCAGTCGCGTCCGGTGTACTTCGTGATGGAGTACCTCGACGGCGTCGACCTGCGGCACGAGCTGCGCCGGGTGGGTCGCTTCGACTGGCCCCGCACCCACGACCTCGCGCAACAGGTGGTCTCGGCGCTGTCGGCCGCGCACCAGATGGGCATCGTGCACCGCGACGTGAAGCCGGCCAACTGCTTCCTCGTGCGCGACCCCGACGGCTACGAGCGCATCAAGGTGCTCGACTTCGGCATCGCCAAGGTGCTCGAGGAGTCGCAGGAGTTCACCGCCAACGTCACCGCGACCCACGGCATCGTCGGCACGGTGGCGTACATGGCCCCCGAGCAGGCCCGCAGCGGCACGGTCGACGCGCGCACCGACGTCTACGCCCTCGGCACGATGCTCTACGAGCTGCTCGCCGGCTGCGTGCCCTTCCCCGACAAGAACCCGTTCGTGGTGATCGGGCGCCTGCTGGGCGAGACCCCGGTGCCGCTGCGGATGCACCGGCCCGACCTCTCGACCGAGCTCGAGGCCATCGTGATGACATGCCTCGAGAAGGACCCCAACGCGCGCTTCCAGAGCATGGATGCGCTGGGGGCCGCGCTGGCCAGCTGCGATCGCGACGACGTCGTGGTCGGCACCGCGAAGGTGCGGCTGCCCAGCGGCCTGCTGCGCAGCGCGACCATGAAGCCGAGCGCGCCGCTGTCGCTGCCGCCCAAGACCGATCCGCCACCACCGCGGCCGGCTCCGACGGTGCCGCTGGCGAAGACGCCGATGCGCGGGGCCCCGGCCGCGCGCACCGATGCGCCGTCGTCGGCGACCCCGGCGACCGCCCGCGCCTCGGGCCCGAACGACACCGCACTGGTATCTGCGCCCGGCAGCCGGCCCTCGCCGGTGCCCGTCGCTGCCGCCGCGCGTCCGGCCTCGGTGCCCAACGTCGCCGCGGTCTCGCGCCCGGGCAGCACCCGCGCCGCCGCAGGCTCGAGCACGACCATGACGATCCCCGGCCGCAGCACCGCGTGGCTGGGCGTGGTCGTCGGTGGCGTCGGCATGCTCGCGCTCGGCGGCACCGCGACGTGGTGGGCACTGCACGGGCGCGGCCGCACCGACGCGGAGACCGTGCCCGCCACGATCGCGCCGGCCACCGAGCCGACCACCGCGCCGAGCCCGGTGCCCGCGCCACCGACCACGGTCTTCGTGCCGATCGCCACGCCGTCGCCCGCGACGCTGCCGGGCACCACCGACGCCGGCACGCCGCCGCCGCCGGTGGTCGCCGCCGACCCGGTGCCGGGCGTCGACGCGAAGGGCCGCAAGCGTCCGCGCGGCAGCGAGGTCACGACCACCACGCCGGCGACCACGACCACGACCACGACCACGCCAAGCACCACGACCACCGTGCCCGCGACGACCACCACGCCGCGCACGAGCACCTCCGACGATGGTCGAGACCCGCGCATCTCGCCGGACCTGCGCAACCCCTTCGGCCGTCCGAAGGGCTGACGCCGCCCTTCCCCCTTGCCTCACGCGTCGACGTCGACGATGCCGCGGGCCTCGGCGAGTGCACGGATGCGTCGTTTGATCCGCTCGTAGCGCTTGCGCAACGCCGCCGCCTGGCGATCGAGCGCCGACGACGAGCCGATCGCCTCGTCGTCCTCGGCGAAGACCTGCGCCAGCTCGCGCCACGGCAGCCCGCGATCGACCCGCAGCGTCAGCAGCATGCGATCGTCTTCGTCGAGCTCGGCGCGCAGCGCTGCAACCTCGGCCCGCACCGCCGTCTGCAGGAAGGCGGGCGTGGCCGTGCGGACCTCCTCCACCACCGCGGCCAGCCCCGCGGTGCTCATCCGCACCGCGTGTCGTTCCTTGCGTCGCAGCTGGGACAGCGACCGACGCGCGATCACGTAGCACCACGCCCGCAGCGCAGCTGCTTCACCGAGGCCCGGCAAGCCCCGCCAGACGTTGATCGAGAACTGCGAGAAGGCCTCGTTGGCGACGCCCGCGTCGCCCGCCGCGACCCGCAGGAACCCCAGCACCTCGGGACCGAGTTCGCGGATCGTCAGGGTCGCGGCGCGATCGATGTCGCCAGCGCCGAGCGCCGCGGCCACCCGCGTCTCGAGGGTTGCAGCCGACACGCGCGAGCATCATGGCACGGCCGCGCGCCCATCGTCGACCGCGGGCAGCGACACGCCCTCGGCACGCAGTAACGCGAGCACCTGGGCTTCGCGGGTGTCGTCGGCGCGCTCGGGCGCACCGAAGAACCCGTATGCCTCGCGCAGGGTCGCGATCGCCTCGTCGCGGCGCGAGCCGGTCGCGAGCAGCAGCGCCGCGTGATCGATGCGCTTCCCCCAGTAGGCCTGCCGCCACTGGCCGGGCACGTGCACCGCGAAGCCCTGCTCATAGCTCGCGATCGCGTCGCGGTCGCGGCCGGCCGCGCGCTGGGCATCGCCGAGGATGTAGCGCGCGCGGCTGGCCCACTCGGCGTCGCGGTTGGCCGCGACCGCGAGCTCGGCCTCTCGGATCGCGTCGTCGAAATCGCCGCGTGTGATCAACACGTCCGCGAGGATGCTGCGAAGGTGAGCGTACGCAGCATCGTCGTCGGCGACCCCCTCGAGCTCGGCCCGCAGCAGCCGCTCGGCCTCGTCCACCGCGCCAGCGTCGCGCAGGTGCACCGCGAGATTCGCGGTGGCGCCGACGCGCAGATCGTGGCCAGCCGGGTAGATCGCGCGTGCGAGCTCGGCGGCCTCGCGACCATACTCGAGCGCGCGCGCGGCATCACCGAGCTGGCCCTCGGCGTTGGCGAGGCGATCGACCAGGTTCCAGCGCTCGACCTTGTCGATCGCGGCGCCCGCCAACATGCGCTCGGCCGCCCGCAGCTTCTCGCGCGCGGGCGCGGGCTCCGAAGCGAAGAGATCGGCCTCGGCGTAGGCGATCATCACGCGCGCGACCTCCGGGTGATGATCGCCGAGCACCCGACGTAGCTGTCGATCGGCGTCGCCGAAGGCCGTGCGCGCGCCTGCGACGTCGCCCTGGCGCAGGAGAAGCCGTCCGAGGTTGGACGACATCGCGCCGAGCTTGGGCTCGTCGGGATCGGCGAGCCGCAGCTGCGTCAGTGCGCGCTCGAAGCCTTCGCGCGCGCCTTTCTGATCGCCGCGACTCGCGGCGTCGATGGCCTCGTTGGCCGCCAGCGCAGCGCGGATCTTGGCGTCGTCGAGCGCGACCTCGAGTTCGCGTGCGGTCGCGAGCCACTCGTGCACCCGCGCGCTGTCGACGTCGTAGCGGGCATGCATCGCTACGATCGCGAGCGCGGCGAGGGTCGCCTCCCGTCGCGCACGCCCGGCGATCGCGACGTCGAACGCCCGCCGCAGCGTGGCAATCGATCCGGGGATGTCGCCCTGGCGCTCGCGCACGTCGGCCTGCGTGCGCAGGGCCCATGCCGTGGTCGCGCCGTGGCCGAGCGCGGTCGCCCGTGCGACCAGTGCGTCGATCTCCGCGTCGGTCACGGGCTCGCTCGCGCCCACGCGGGCCTGCACGTCGTGGATGGCCTCCTCGATCGACTCGAGCTCCGCCCGCGACGCAGGATCGTCGGGCGGCGGTGTCCACAGCAACAACAACGCGGGATCGCGACACGCCCGCAGCGACGGCAGGCCGTGGACCCACGCGACCGCGTGCCGAACGACGTCGTCGTCGGGCGCGTCGAAGCGCGCGAGCAGTCGCGACAGCGCGCGCTGCCCCGACGCCAGGCAGGCCGCGGCCGCGGCCGACGACGCGACGTCGTCGCTCGCACACACCTCGCGCGACGCGGCCTCCCCGGCCTCGGCGTAGGCATCGAGCCCGGCACGGACGCGATCCCAGGTCTCGCGCCCGTACGGCAGGCCGAGCCCGTCGAAGGCCTGCTCCTGCTGCGCGCTGCGATCGCCGCTCCAGCTGCGCGTGAACGCGTCGCCCGCGGTCGCGCAAGGGTCGTCGTGGTCCGGCGCGGGCCACCACGACCACGACACCGCGGCCACCGCAGTACCAGCGAGCCCCACGACCGCGGTGCGACGTCGCGCGCGGCGTCGCGCGGGCGCCCGCGCGGCGTGCACGAGCGCGTGCACGAGCGCGTGCATGTCGTCGAAGCGCTGCTCGGGCCGCACCGCCAGGCCGCGACGCAGCACCGCCAGCAGCTCGGCGCCGAGCGTTCGCGTCGGCCCCGCTTCGCCGCGCGACCAGGCTTCGACGCGCGCCACGAAGCGCTCGCGCGGGTGAGGCTCGAACGGCCGCACGCCGACCAGCGCCTCGTGCAGCGCCACGCAGTACGCGAACTGATCGGTGCGCGCATCGGCCACGCCGCCCTGCACCTGCTCCGGGGCCATGTACGCCGGCGTGCCTGCGCCGGCCTGCGTGATCTCGCCGCGGACGCGCTCGCCCTGCAGCTCGCGATCACCGGCGCGCGCGAGCCCGAAGTCCGCGACCTTGGCCTGGCCGCTCCCATCGAGCAGCACGTTGTCGGGCTTGAAGTCGCGGTGCACCACGCCGGCGTCGTGGGCCGCCGCCAGCCCTCGCGCCGCCGCGAGCATCACCTCGAGCACCGCGTCGCGATCGCGGCGATGGCCCAGCCAGCGGCGCAGCGAACCACCGGGCGCGAACTCCATCGCGATGTACAGCCGCCCCTGCCACAGCCCGACGCCGTGGACCGCGAGCACGTTGGGGTGGACCACCCGCGCCATCGCCCGCGCCTCGGCGCGCATGCGGGCGAGCACGCCGGGATGGCCCTCGCCCAGGTGCAGCTTCACCGCGACCACGCGCTCGAGGTCGCGGTCGTAGGCCTCGTAGACCACGCCCATGCCGCCGCGACCGATCTCGCCGCGGACCTCGTAGACCTCGTCGATGACGCTGCCCGGCGCAAGCGGCAGCGCGCGAGCACTCGGGGCGGCTGCCAGCGCGCGCACCAACGAGTCCGTGGTGATGCGATCGCCCGGCGCATCCGCCACGGGCCGCGTGCTCGAGATCTCGGACATCCCTCGCTCATCGCCAGGGTCACCCATGGCGGGCCCCCGCGTCCACCGATTGGGTCCCGAGCTCGCGGGCACGGCTGCTCGGCGTGGCATGTCGGTGGCCACGATCGGCACGTGTCGGCGTACGTCAGGACGCCCCACGGGTCAGTGCGTGCAGCGCGTGCGGGCCTTGCACGTCAGCGCATCGCCACCACCGGGGGCGCTGGCCAAGCTGGTGCTGAGCTCGGCGTTGCCGCTGTCATAGGCGGCGCGCCACCGCGCGAGCTCGTCGTTGCGATCGACCCCACCGCTCTCCCGCAGGCCGCGCTCGAACCAGTACTGCAGGTCGGGCTGCAGCATGACCGGGACCTTCAGCGTCGCGCCCGGCTTCATCCGCGGCACCGGCACGTAGACGCTCTCGTAGGTGCCCCACGCCCGCACCAGCATCGTGTCCTCGCGCGCGACGGTGTCGTCGTTGGTGACGGTCACGACGATGTACGCATCGCGGTGCTGGTAGGCGGGATCGGGCTTGAACCAGCGGTTGCCGCCGGGCCCGTGCGCCTGCGCGTCCGCGATGCCCTTGCGGACCCCGTCGATGAGCTTGCGCGTGCCGGCGGCCGCGAGTTCGGCGGTCAGCGGACCGACCCCGGCGGCGACCTCCTCGGCCACCAGCTGCACGAGGTAGTCCTCGCCCATCTCGGTGAGCTGCTCGAAGTTCGGCAGCGACGGCGGCACGCCGAGCGCCGCGAGGCCGGTGTCGAGCGCGCCGGCCAGCAGCGTGCTGCAGGTCGAGTCGCAGTACGGGATGACGCCGGCAACGGTCGAGACGACGGCCTTCTTGATGTCGGCATAGGCTGCGCTGGCCCAGTCGATCGCATCGGCGGCGAACGCCAGCGCGTCGGTGATCGCCTCGCCCACCGCGGCGACCGGATCCTTGCTCGATTTCGTGGTCGGATCCCACACGAACGCCTTGCCGATCGGCATGACGCTGCACGGCGGTCCCTCCGAAGCCGTCGAAGGGTACGGAAACTTCGTTGGGGTGCCGGGGCGCGCGGCGCAGGTGGTCACCACCCAGCGCTTCCATGCGTCGCTGGTGGCGAACTGGATCGGCTCGTAGCGATCGATGTGCGCGTGCAGGCCCTTGGCCGGCTTGGGCGGCTTCGGTGGCGCGAGGCCGTCGGGGAACAACGTCACCTCGGTGCGCGCCTTGGGCCCGTGGACGATCTGCACCGGCTTCGACGCCGGCCCCAGCACCTTGCCGGCCCCGTCGACCGCGAACACGCGCAGCTCGTAGCGGCGCGGTGCACTGCGCAGCGCCGAGGTCTTGGCGACCGCCGGCTTGCCGGCCATCTTCGACGCCGCCGAGGGCATCACCACCGGCGGCGGTGCCAGGGCCCCGAACGCGACCTCGAAGCGCTGCCACTTCGTCAGCGCGCCGGTCGTCGCCACCGTGCCGTGGTCGAGCAAGCTGCCCTCGCCACCGAGGAATGGCTTGCTGCGCAGCTCCCAGCGCAGCCCCTTCGCCGCCGGGTTGCTCGAGCTGGCCCGGAACGCGAAGCCCCCGTTGTGCGTGAAGTCGACCGTCAGCGCGTGCTGCCACGCTTGGAACTCCGGCGAGGCGTTCTGCGTGGCCTCGACGCGCTCGCGCGTCATCGACAACGCTGGCAGTCGCCCCGTGGCGATGGTGCCCGGCAGCTGCGGCCCGCTCGGCGTCACCGCCGGAGCGGCGGCCGCGGCCCCCCCCGTCAGCAGCGCGAACGCCACGCATGCAGGGAGACAGCAACGGTCCAGGGTGTTCGCGTCGGCCTTCACCCGGAGACGTGGCCGCCCCGGCGGGGTTGTGACATGAAAAAAGCGCGCCGACCGAGGTCGACGCGCTGTCGGGGCCGGTTGCCCAGCCCGGTTGGATGGGCGCCCGCGGCTGCTACCGGCGGCGCGAGGGGCGGCCGTCTTCTTCCTTGCCGCCGAGCTTCTTCGCCATGACGTCGCCGAGCGTCGCACCCGCCTGCGAGGCGTTGGCGAAGCCCTGCGCGTCGGCCAGCTCGTCCTGGCGCTTGGCGCTCTTGATCGACAGGCCGATGCGACGCTCCTGCGCGTCCATCTGGATCACCTCGGCACGGTAGGTCTGGTTGGGCTCCAGCACCTGACCGGGATCCTCGATGCGCTCATCGGTGATCTCGCTGATGTGGATCAGACCCTCGATACCGGGCTCGAGCTCCGCGAACGCACCGAACTCGGCGAGCTTGAGGATCTTGACCTCGATGATCTTGCCGATCGGGTAGTCGTACGGGATGCGGTCCCACGGGTCCTGCTGCAGCTGCTTGATGCCGAGGCTGATCTTCGGCTTCTCACCGCTGTTGTCGATGTTGAGCACCATCGCCTTGACCTCGTCACCCTTCTTGTAGAGCTCGCTGGGGTGACGGACGCGCTGCGTCCACGAGAGGTCGGTGATGTGCACGAGGCCATCGATGCCGGGCTCGAGTTCCACGAACACGCCGAAGTCGGCGATGTTGCGGATGACGCCCTGCACCACGGTGCCCGGCGGGTAGGTCTCGACGACCTTCTCGTACGGGTTCTCCTCGAGCTGCTTCATGCCGAGGCTGATGCGGTTCTGCGACACGTCGATGTCGAGCACCACGGCCTTGACCTCGTCGCCGATCTTGAGGAACTGCTTCGGGTTCTTGACCTGACGCGTCCACGACATCTCGGAGACGTGCACGAGGCCCTCGATGCCCTCCTCGAGCTCGATGAAGGCGCCGTAGTCCTTGATGGAGACCACCTTGCCCTGCACGACGGTGCCCGGGATGTACTTGTCCTCGGCGTTGATCCACGGGTCGGGCGTGATCTGCTTGAGGCCCAAGCTGACGCGCTCGCTGTCGGTGTTGAACTTGAGGACCTTGACCTGGACCTTGTCACCGACCTGGAAGAGCTCGCTCGGGTGGTTGACCCGGCCCCAGCTCATGTCGGTGATGTGCAGCAGGCCGTCGATGCCGCCGAGGTCGATGAACGCACCGTAGTCGGTGAGGTTCTTGACCACGCCCTCGACGATCTGGCCCTCCTGCAGGCGGTTGAGGGTCTCTTCCTTCAACTCGGCGCGCTCGGCCTCGAGCAGCACACGACGCGACAGCACGATGTTGCCGCGCTTCTTGTTGAACTTGATGATCTTGAATTGGTACTCCTGCCCGATGAAGGCATCGAGGTTCCGCACCGGTCGCAGATCGACCTGCGAACCCGGCAGGAACGCCTTCACGCCGCCCTGCAGCATGACGGCCAGGCCACCCTTGACGCGCGCCTGGATCGAGCCCGCCACCAGGCCGTCCATGTCGACGGCCTTGCTGATCTCGTCCCAGACCTTGCGCTTGCGGGCCTTCTCCTTCGAGAGCACCACCAGCCCGTTTTGATCTTCCGCGGTCTCGAGCAGGACCTCGACCTCGTCGCCCACCTTCACGCGCGGTGGTGCGTCTTCGGGATCGTCCTCCTCACGGAACTCGCGCAGTGGGATCTGACCTTCGGCCTTGAGGCCGACGTCCACCACGGCGAAGTCGCCGATGATGTCCACCACCACACCCTTGACGATCGAGCCCTCGCGGATGTCCCCGCCCGCCTCGGTATGGGCGGCGAAGAGCTCGGCAAAATTTTCTTCCATCATCAGTTCGGTCATTTGGCTTCGCGCTCGGATTTGATTTCACGCGGCCGGTCGTGGGGAGACGCTCCGAGGGGGCGGGTCCACGCGCCCGTACCGTTTCGCCGTCCACTGGTGTGGGCGACGCTCGGCCGGGCGAACGCGCGAGGTGCGGACGGTAGGTCGTTTGCCCGGGGCGGTCAACCGCACCCGCAGCATTCGTGGCCCACGCGGGCGGCTCGGGGCCGGACGCGGCGGGTCGGGCTCGGGCGCGCCCGCGGGCCGGGGCCGGAGCCGCGCACGCGCGGCCGGGCGCGACGCTTCAGCCGCCGCGGCGGACCGCAGCGAGGATGGTCTCGACCACCGCGTCGACGCCCAGGCGCGAACTGTCGAGCAGCACCGCGTCGTCGGCCTGCTTGAGCGGCGCCGCGGCGCGCTCGCTGTCCCGCGCGTCGCGCTCGGCAACCTCGCGCTCGACCTCCGCGAGTGCCGGCACCTCGCCGCCCTTGGCGACGAGCTCGGCGTGGCGACGACGCGCCCGCGTGCCGAGGTCGGCGGTGAGGAAGAACTTGTGCCGTGCGTACGGGAACACCACGGTGCCCATGTCGCGCCCCTCGGCGACGCAGCCGCGACGGCCGAGCTCGCGCTGGATCTCGAGCAACGCCGCGCGCACCGGCGCGTGCGCCGAGACCTTCGATGCGCCCTGCGAGATGTCGGGCGCTCGGATCGCGGCGGTGACGTCTTCGTCGCCCCACGCGACCGGCTGCGGCTGCCCCGGCGGCGGTAGCTCGCCGAAGCGGATCGGCAAGCCCTGCGCGAGCGCGGCCAGCGATTGCGCGTCGTCCCACGACACGCCGCGGCGACGGGCGACCAGCGCGAGGGTGCGGTAGATCGCGCCGGTGTCGAGCAGGGGCAGCCCCAGCGCACGGGCCACCCGCTGCGCGACCGAGGTCTTCCCGGCACCCGCGGGGCCATCGATCACCACCAAGCGTCCGGCGTCGTCGGGCTGCGTCATCGGGGGGCGAGGCCGGCGGCAAGCCTGCCATCGCCCGAGCGTGGCGACAAGCGCCGCTTGTCGGTGCCCAGGTGCGTGACGTAGCGTTCGGGCATGTGTCCTTTGCAAGCCATGGGCGCACGTCGCGAGCGCGCGCGTGCCGGTCGACGCGCACGCACGCGCGTGGCGTTGGCGGTGTTGACGTGGGGTCTGGCGGGCTGCGTGAGCGTGAAGGCTTCGCAGCGTGAGTACCTCAGCAAGCCCGAGATGACGCCCGCCGCCGATGCGCACGAGGACGTGTGGCACTCCCACATCGAGGCCGCGCGCCACGGCGCGATGGGCGGTCACGGTGGTGCGGGCGGCGGCTGCGGTTGCGGATGAACGCGCGCGTGCGGGCTCGAAGCACGACTCCCCGCTGGCTGCGCGCGCTGACGTGGGCGCTGTGGCTCGTCACGCTGTGGCTGGCGCGCCCGGGCGCGGCACAGGCCGAGAACCGCGCGACCATGCGCGGGCAGTACTACCGCGAGAAGTCGACCCGCGTGCTGCAGCCGATGGTGCAGCTCAGCGCCGACGCGCCCGACGAACGCTTCACGCTCGGCGCCGGCTACCTGCTCGACGCGATCAGCTCGGCCTCGATCGGCTCGGGCGCATCGCAGGTGACCGGCGGCGACAAGGTCTTCCACGAGATCCGCCACGAGCTCACCACCACGGTCGGCTCCAAGCTCGGCGAGTGGCAGCTGGGCGGCTTCTTCCGCTACTCCACCGAGACCGACTACGCCAGCCGTGCCGCCGGCGTGTCGGTCGGACGCGACTTCCTGCAGCGCAACATCAACCTCACCGCCTCGTACGCCGTCAACATCGACCGCGTCTACCGCATCGTCAACAACATCGACGTGCGACAGCCGTGGTGCGGCGGTGCGATCGCGCCGCAGGACTGCCGCGCCAAGGGCACCGGCATCGGCAGCAACTTCCTGCAGGTGCACCTGTTCGGCGTCGACTACTCGCACACCCTGCACAAGACCGTGCTCGCGGGCTTCCACGTGAACGTCGCGCACCAGGTCGGGCCGCAGGACAACCCCTACCGCGAGGGCTTCCTGGGCGGCATCGAGGAGACCCATCCGCACGTGCGCAACCGCGTCGTGCTGACCCCGAGCGTGCGATGGATGATCCCGCAGGCGCGCCTGGTGATCGAGCCGTTCTACGCCTTCTACACCGACGACTGGGGCATGCGCGCGCACAGCCCCGAGCTCCGCGTGCACGCACGGGTCGCCCGGCACCTGGTGCTGCGCGCCCGCTATCGCTACTACAAGCAGACCGCCGCGTTCTTCTGGCGCGCCGACGGGCAGTACGTCGACGGCGACGCGCAGTGCACCCGCGACGCGCCGCAGAACTGCGCCACCGCCGACGTGAAGGTGATGCCGTGGGACTCGCACACGCCGGGCCTGCAGCTGACCTGGGAGTTCGACGGCATCGCCCGGCACAAGGGCCTGCACTGGCTCGAGGGCGGCTACCTCGAGGCCACCTACAACCACGCGTTCCAGAACAACCGCTATGGCAACGCCCGCATCGGCAACCTCGCGCTGTCGCTGGCGTTCTGAGCCGGCGGGCGCGCTGCTGGCCGTCGCGCTCGCGCACGGCGGCTGCGAGCGCGCGCAGGGCCCGAGCCTCACACAGGCGGTCGCGCGCAGCGACGATGCGCGGGTGGTCGCGATGGTCGCCGCCCGCGACGGCCTCGACGCCGAGGCCGCGCGGCAGCGCGTGGAGGCGCGTCGACGCATCGCCGCCGATGCGCTCGCCGGCGCCGACCTCCCCGAGGCCCTGCTCTCGCCGTCCCGCCGCGCCCACCTGGCGCGCACCGCCGCCGCCCGCGTCGCGCTGGCGGACCTGTTCGAGGCCAGCCACGGCGCCGAGGACATCCCCGACGACGACCCGATGCTGCAACGCGCGCGCGCCGACGGCCGCTTCGTGCACCCGCGCCTGCATCGGGTCTGTCAGGTGATCGCCACGCCGCCGGGCAAGCTCGAGGGCGACGCGCTCGCGGCCGCCCTCGCCGCACCCGGCTGGGAGGCCCGCGCGACCGAGGTGATCGCGACTCTGCGCCGCCACGTCGAGGCGACGGTGCCGCTGGGCGATCCACAGGCGTGCGCGCTGATGTTGTCGATGCTGCGGCTCGAGCACGACGACCCCGACGACGACGTGGTGCTGCGCGGCGAGGGCGGTGGCGGCTTCGACCTCACAGCCTGTGCGGTGGCCCCCGCCGCCGACGGCAGCTGCAGCGAGCCCCGCTTCGCCCCCGAGTGGACCGCGGTGATCGGCGACGGGCCCACGCCCGGCGTGCGCGGACCGTTCACCACGCGCTTCGGCGTCCACCTCGCGCTCGTGCTCGAGGTGCTGCCGGCGCGCGGCCCCGACGACCCCGGCTTCGACGCCGAGGTCCGCGAGGCGGTGCTGCTGCCGTGGCGCACCGAGGCGTTCGGGCGCTGGCTCGAGCAGCTGCGCACGCGCCACGTCGCGTTGATCGCCAGCGACGGCGGCGGGGCGCCGTGACCACCAAGCCGCGCGCCACCGGCACGATCACGCCGCACCTCGAGACCGAGTTCGGCGTGGTGATGGCGCAGGTGGTCGGGCGGGTCGCAGGGGCCCGTGGCGCGGTGCTCACCGATCGCGACGGCCATGCGATCGACTACGCCCACGACGCCACTGCAATCGACGAGCTCGACCTGCAGATCGCCGGGGCCCAGTGCGCGCGCACGCTGCTGGCGATCGAGGTGGTTGCACGCCGGCGCGGCTTCGATCGCAACACGGTGCTGGTCGAGGCCTCGCAGGGGTGTCTGCTCGGTGCAACGCTGCCGCGCACCGACGATCTCACGCTGGTGCTGGTGCTGCGTGCCCGCGCCCACCTCGGGCTCGCGTTGCGGGAGTTCGAGCGCGCCTGCGACGAGCTCGAACGCATGCTCGCGTGACGCATCCGGGTGCGGATGCCCGATCGCTCGCGGGACGCACGACCCGAGCGTTTACGCACCGTCTTCGTGCTTGACCCACTGCCCCGGTCGCATATGCTCGTGACCCCAACACCATGGCCACGCATATCACCGACGAGTGCATCAACTGCGGCGCTTGCGAGCCAGAGTGCCCGAACGAGGCCATCTCCGAGGGCGACGACAAGTACGTGATCGATCCCAACCTCTGCACCGAGTGCGTGGGCTTCCACGACTACGAGGCGTGCCAGGCGGTGTGTCCGGTCGAGTGCTGCATCCCCGACCCCGGTCGGCGCGAGAGCGAAGACGATCTGTACGACCGCGCGCAGAAGATCCACCCCGACAAGACCTGGCCGTCGATCGCCGATCTGCCGCCGGGCCAGTCGCGCTTCCGCAAGAGCAAGTGAGTCCGTCGCGGCCGCGCCAGGCCGCGCCCCCGCGCGCGGTTTGACGTAGACTCGCGCCACCCCGACGATGGTCGAACCCAGCGCAGCGCGGGTCCTTTGGCTGCGCCTCGCGGTGTCGTCGGTGTTGGGCGGCGCGTTGCTGTGGGTGGTGTGGCCGCTGATGGCGGCAGTGCCCGCCGACCCTGCGATCGCGCCGCGGGTGCTGCTGGGCTTCGCGCTGGCGTTGGTGCCCTACCACGGCCTGCGGGCGCTGCGGTGGTGGTTCTTGCTGCGGCGACTCGGCGAGGTCTCGTGGCGCAGCGCGGTCGCGATCGGCCTGGCGGGCTACCTGTGGATCGCGGTGCTACCACTGCGGCTCGGCGAGCTCGCGCGGCCGCTCATGGTCGCGCAGCGCCACGGCATCGCGGTCGGTCGCACGCTCGCGGTGGTCGCGGTCGAGCGCATCGCCGACGGCTTCGTGGTGGCGGCGTTGTTCTTCGCGACCGCCCCGGTCGGTGTCGGACTCGCCGACGATGGTGACGCCCTCGCCGCGCGCGTCGAGCTGGCCGCGATGATCTCGACCGCATTGTTCGCGATGGTGCTGTCGGGGCTGGTGGTGCTCGCCCGCTGGCCGCGGCTGTGGCGGCGGCTGTCGTCGCCGCTGCGGCGCGGTCGCGCGGTCGCGCCGCTCGATCGCATCGACGGCCTGCTGGCGCAGATCGGCGAGGGCTTCGCGGCGCTGTCGGGGCCGCGGGCGTGGCCCGGCTTCGTGCTCACGACGCTGGCCTACTGGGCCACCAACGTCGCTGCGCTGTGGTGGCTGGCGGGCGGCTGCGGCCTGCCGCTGTCGCTGCAGGAGGCCGCGCTGGTGACGGCGGTGATGAACCTCGCGCTCGCGCTGCCCGGCGGCCCCGCGCAGATGGGCGTGTTCCAGGGCGGCATTGCGGTGGGGCTGCTGCTGGTCGCCTCGCGGGCATTGGTGCACGATCGCGGCAGCGTGTTGGCATTTTGGTTGTACGCGGGCCAGCTGGGCTCGATCGTCGCGGTCGGGCTGCTCGCCCAACGCAGCACCGGCGTGTCGATCGCGTCGTTGTGGCGCGCTCGGCCACCGCAGCAGGGGTCGACATGAGCGACGACGCGGTGCCGCCGGGCCAGCAAGGCACGCAAGCCACGCTCGGCAAGCTGGGCAACCTCGGATGGCTCCGCATCATCGTCCGACTCGTGCTCGGCCTGTCGCTGCTCGGCGCGGTGCTGTGGTTCCTGCTCGAGGCCGGCGGCACGCCGCACCTGCGCTTCGTGGCGTGGGCGTGGGGCGTGGGCATGGTCGGCAGCGTGCTCGCGAACGCGGTCACTTCGCGGCGTTGGCAGCTGCTGAGCGAGACCATGACCTCCACCCTCCTGCCCTACGGCGTGTACTTTCACCACCTCGCGTACACCCGCGTGCTGAGTCAGTTCCTGCCCTCGCTGGTGGTCGACCTGGTCGGGCGCAGTGCGAGCCTGCGCGCGGCCGGCAGCAGCGAGAGCATGGGTCGACTGCTCGCGCCGCTGGTGCTCGAACGCGTGCTCGATCTGGTGCTGCCGGCGGTATTGCTGGGCTGGGCGCTGGCCTGGCGTGCCGGCGGGCTCGACGAGGCCGCGGCGTGGAGCTCGCTGGTGGCGCTGGTGGTGGTGTTCTCGCTGGTCTCGATCGCGTCGCTGCGGCTGATGGTCGTGGTTGCGTTGCGCGTGCGCCGGTGGATCCGACGCGAGCGTGACGCGATCGAGGTGCCGGCGGTCGATCGTCCGCTCGCGCTGCGGGTGACGATGCTGTCGCTGGCCCGCTACGCGACCATCATGCTGCAGTACTGGGGCGGCGGCGCGGGCCTCGGGGTCACGCTCTCGGCGATGGTGCTGCTGTCGTCGGCGCCGCTGGCCCAGCTCGCCGGCCTCATCGGCATCACCCCCGGCGCACTCGGCCTGCAGGAGGGCGGTTGGGCCGGCGCGCTCACGGTGCTCGGGGTCGCACCGGCCGACATCGCGGTGTTCGTGATCGCCACCCGCGGCACCATCATCGTCAACTTCGCGCTCATCACGGTGCTGAGCTGGCGCTGGCGCGTGCCACCGGCGGCCGCCGCAGCGCCGGTCGACGCCGCGGGCCGCTAGGCCGGCCCCTGCCCGCGCCCGTCGGCGGCCAAGAATCGGTCGACCACGCTGTGGCCGAGGTAGACCAGCGGCAGGGTCGCGATCGCGATGCCGAACTTGTAGGTGTAGTTGGTCACCGACAGCGCCAGCACGTCGCCCGCGCCGAGCTTGCCCGACAGCCCGAACGCGATGGTGTTGATGACGAAGGTGTCGACCAGCTGCGAGACCACGGTGGAGCCGACGGCGCGCAGCCACAGCATGCGCCCCGCAGTCCGCGTGCGCACCAACATGAACACCACCACGTCGAGCAGCTGGCTGGTCGCGAACGCCACCAGCGAGCCGACGATGATCCACATCGACTGGCCGAGCACCTGATCGAACGCGTCCTGCGAGACCGGCGAGATGTCGGCGGTCGGCACCGCAATGCACGCGAAGATGATGATGAACGCGTAGACGATGAGCCCGATCGTGAAGAGCGTCAGTCGACGCACCGACGGGGCCCGAAATACTCGTTGACGAGGTCGGTGGTGACGAACACGAACGGCCACGGGACCACGCCGACGCTCATCACGTAGCCCGAGACGCGCACCAGCTTGCCGCCCAGGATCTCGCCGAGCAGCGCGTGCGCGATGAAGACCCCCGCGAGCAGCAGGAACACGGCGTCGCGACGGGTTGGCGACCAGCTCGGGGTGGTGCTCGTCGAACCGCTCATCGCCCGACAAGCCTACTACGTCGCGCGGGCCCGGGGCCGGCGCCTCAGTTGTAGGCCATCTCGACCGCGCGGCGAATGTTCACCGACACCAGCTTCGAGACCCCGCGCTGCTCCATGGTGACGCCGTAGAGCCGATCGGCGATCTCCATGGTGACCTTGTTGTGGGTGATGATCACGAACTGCGTGTTCGCGGCCAGCTCGCGCACGAGGCCGTTGAAGCGACCGACGTTCACCTCGTCGAGCGGCGCATCGACCTCGTCGAGCAGGCAGAACGGGCTCGGCTTGATGAGGAAGATCGCGAAGATCAGGCTGGTGGCGGTGAGCGCCTTCTCGCCGCCCGAGAGCAGGTCGAGGCTGCGCAGCTGCTTGCCGGGCGGTTGCGCAACGATCTCGATGCCGGTGTTGAGCATGTCGTCGGGGTCGGTGAGCTTGAGCTCCGCGCGACCGCCCGCGAACAGCCGCGGGAAGATCTGTCGGAACTTCTCGTCGACCGCTGCGAAGGTCTCGCGGAACATCTGACGCGTGGTCTTGTCGATGCGATCGATGGCTTCTTGCAGCTGCGTGACGGAGTTCTCGAGGTCGTCGCGCTGCCGCGTGAGGTACTCGTAGCGCACCGAGACCTCCTCGAACTCCTCGATGGCGGTGAGGTTGACCTCGCCCATGCGCGAGATGACGCGCTTGAGCTCGGCCGCCCGCTCGCGCTCGACCTCACCGCACTGGCGACGATCGTGATAGTCGCTGAGCACCTCGACGAGCTCGACGTCGAGCCGCTCACGCACGTCGACATGGAGGTGCGACAGCTCGAGCTGGTTCTCGCGCAGCCCCAGCTCGACCTCTTGCTGCTGCTCGCGGTGGCCGTCGAGCTCGCTGCGGAGGGTCCGCATCGAGTTCTCGATCTCCTCGAGCTCGAGGCGGATGCCGTCGTGACGCTCGCGGACGTCGTGGACCTTGGCGGTGGCCTCGCGACTGTGCTCGACCAGGGCCTCGCGCTCGATCGCCGACGCCGCCAACGCGGCCGCGAGCTCCTCGGCGCGCGCGCTGGCGCGGCTGGCGGTCTCCTCGAGGCGATCGAGCCGCACCCGCTCGCTCTCGATCTGCCGGTGCAGTCGCTCGGCGGTGCCGGCCAGTGCGTCGCTCTTCTGCTGCCAGCGTGCCAACGCGACCTTGGCCTCGGTCAGCTCGGCGGCGACGAGGTCGCGCTCGTGGGCCAGTGACTCGATGCGACCGCCACCCTGATCGACGTCGCGGGTGAGTTCTTCGTTGCGCGCTTGCAGCTCACCGATGGTGTGCTGCAGCGAGGCCGACTCGCGCATGCGGGCCTCGATGTCGCGCTCGGTCGCCGACAGCTGCTCGCGGCGCGCGGCGAGGTCCTGCTGGACGCGCTGCAGCTCGGCCGCGATCGCGCCGCACTCGGCCTCGGCGGCGGCGGCCTGGGTCTGCACCGCGAGGTGATCGGCCTCGTTGCGCTCGCGCTCGGCCTCGACGTCGGCGAGGCTCCCGGCGATCGCGAGGTGGCGACCGCGGGTCTGCTCGAAGGCCTCCTGCAGCGACGCGAGGATCTCCTGCAGCTCGCGGATCTCTCGCTTCTGCTGCAGCAGGGCCGCGTTGAGGGCGGTCGGCGAGCCGCCCGTGACGACACCACTCTCGTCGACGCGATCGCCGTCGAGCGTGACCATCGGCGCGCGCACACGGCGGGCGTGCCACAGCTCGAGCGCCCGCGTGAGCCCCTCGACGACCACGGTCTCGCCGAACAGCACTGCCGGCAGCTCACCCAGCGCGGGGCCACAACCGACGAGGTCGCGCAGCCGGCCCAGCACGCCGGGCTCGGGTGCGGCGCTCGTCGGCACGGAGGCGGCCGCCACCGACGGCGCGGGGCCGTCGGTCACGTCGCGGCCCGCCGCGCCCACGTCGTCGGGCGGCAGCTCGTCGGGCGAGCGGTCCTGCGACAGGTCGACGAGATCGATCGCACCGCCGCTGCGCGCCGCGGTCGGATCGCGCCAGCCCAGCATCGCGCCCTCGGCCTGCGTCGCGCGGGTCGACGCGGGGCCGGGCACACGGCAGCTGCGGGGCAGGAACGACAGTCGCCCCTCCTGCGCGCGCTTGAGCAGCTCGACGCCGCGGGCGGCCTCGTCGGGCGCGTCGACCACGATGCCCTCGAGCCGATCGCCGAGCACGGCCGACAGCGCGGCCTCGAGGTGCTGCGGCACCTCGAGGTGATCGGCGACGATGCCGATGGCCGGCGCCGCCGCGGCGACGCCCCCACCCGCGCCGGCCTCGAGCTGGGTCGGCGCCCGCAGCTCGTCGCGGTGCTCCATCACGACCTGCACACCCGAGGCGCAGCCGCGGTAGCGCGACTGGATCTCCTCGAGGGATTGCAGCCGCGAGCGCGCGCGATGGACCTCCGCACGCCCGGTGTCGAGCTCGACCTCGACCGCCGCGAGGTGCTCCTTGAGCTCGGCACGGCGGCGCTCCAGCGCGACCCGCTCCGCCCGCAGCGCCTCGGCGCGGGCGCTCGCGGCATCGCGGGCCACGAGCGCCTCCTCGCTGCGACGCGACAGCTCGCGCTCGTGCTGCGCGGTCGCGGTGAGCCCCTCGGACAACGCGCTGGCGCGCCCCTGGGCGCCGACGATCGCCTCGGCGATGGCGTCGGTGCGCGCGCGGGCGGCCGACAACGCGCTGCCGCGCTCGCCGAGCTCGCGGGCGGCCGCGTCGCGGCGCGAACGCTCGAGCGAGAGCTCGCCCTCGACCCGCTCGAGGCGTGCGCCGAGCTCCTCGACCACGCCCTGCTCGCCGCCCTCACCCCGCTCGTGGCCGAGCTCGCGGCGCTCCGCGTCGAGCAGCTCGAGCTCACCGCGGACCTGCTCGACCGCGCGCGCGACGGTGTCGGCCTCGGCCCGCGCCTGGGTGCCGCTGGCCATCGATGCGTCGCGCTCGCGGCGACGATAGTCGTCCTCGGCCTCGCGCAGTCGGATGCGGTTGTCGACGTCGAACACCTGCTGCTGCAGCTCGATGAGCTGCTGCTCGGTCTCGGTCGCGCTCACCCGCAGCGCGGCGGTCTGGGCGTCGCGCGCAGCCAGCGAGGCGCGCACGTCGTCGATCTGCTGCAGCAGCAGCGAGCGGCGGGCATCGAGCACGCTCCGGGCCGCGCCCAGCTCGAGCCAGCGGTGCGCGCCGTGCCACAGCTCGAGGTCGCGCAGCTCCTCGCGGTACTTCTTGTAGCGCTCGGCCTTCTGCGCCTGACGCCGCAGGGTCCCCAGGCGGTCGTCGAGCTCGGCGACCACGTCGCGCACGCGCAGGAGGTTCTGCCGCGTGGCCTCGATCTTCCGGCTCGCGGCGGCCTTCTGCGCCTTGAAGCGGGTGATGCCGGCGGCCTCGTCGATGATCGAGCGGCGATCCTCGGGCTTGCTGCTGACGATCTTGCCGACCTGGCCCTGCTCGATGATCGAGTAGCCCTTGGTGCCGACGCCGGTGCCCGCCAGCAGGTCGGTGATGTCGCGCAGACGCGCGGGCACCTTGTTGATGAGGTACTCGCTGGTGCCGTCGGCGAACAGGCGCCGCGTCAGCGCGATCTCGGAGAGATCACCGTACGGCGGCGGTGCGTCGCCGGTGTTGGCGAACGTGAGCGTGACCTCGGCGAGCCCGGCGGGGCCACGCGAGCTGCAGCCGGCGAAGATCACGTCGGCCATGCCGCTGCCGCGCAGGTGCTTGGCGCTCTGCTCACCCATGCACCAACGGATCGCGTCGACGATGTTGGACTTGCCGCAGCCGTTGGGTCCGATGACGCCCGTGATGTGATCGTCGACGACCACGACCTGGCGATCGGCGAACGACTTGAACCCCAGGACCTCGATCTTCTTCAGCCGCATGCGCTTCGTTCGTCCGTCGCGGAAACCCGACGCCACCGACCGGATACACCAACGCCCGAGCCGCGGAAAGCCCGGCCCGGCCGCACGCCAGGGCGCCACCGCGGGCGTGCGGGCCCACCCGTGGCGTGGCCGAGCGCCCCGCGGACGGCGTCCGCCGCCTCGCCCGACGGTTACCCGCGCGCCGGGGGGCCCGAGCGTGGGTAACCGCCCGGCGGCGCGAGATCTCCCACCCACCGCGGCCGCTCGCGCGAGACGCGGGGACTTGCGCCGGTGGGCGTCCGCTGGCGAAGCTTGCGCCCACGCCGATGGGACCCGAGCTCGCCGTGGTGCTGGTCGTCGCGATCGTGGTGATCGCGATCGTCGGCGTGGCGTGGCTGCGCGGCCGCGCGCGTGACGACGCTGCATCGACGCGCGATCGCGACGCCGTCGGCACACCGCCCGTCGTACCGTCGCCGGCCGTCTCGCGTGCGCGTGACGATGATGCCGCGAGCGCCCGCGATCCCGACGCCGCGCCCGCGTCGACGTCACCGCGCGCGCCGGTGGCCGACACCGCACCGAAGCTCCCACGCACCGTACCCACGGCAGCGCGCGACGAGGCTGCACGCGCACCGCTGCCGGTCGAGCGTCCGGGGCTCGATCGGCCCAGCGTCGAGCAGCGCCGCCACGGCGATCGCGAGGATGATCGCGAACGCATCCGTCGCGGTCTCGAGAAGACGCGCGGTGGTTTCGTCGCCAAGCTCGCACGCCTGGTGCTCGGCAAGCCCAAGGTCACCACGGCGCTGCGCGATCAGATCGAAGAGGTCTTGTTCACCGCCGACATCGGCACCGGGGTCGCGCAGAAGCTGATGGATCGTGTCGGCGAGGTACTCGACCGCAGCGACACCGCCGACGCGCAGGCGGTCTGGCGCGCGCTCGAGCAGGCCGCGCTCGAGGTGGTGAAGATCCCGGCGGCGCCGTCGAATTTCACGCCCGAGCACGCGCCCTACGTGCTGCTGATGATCGGTGTCAACGGGGTCGGCAAGACCACCACGCTGGGCAAGCTCGCCGCGGCCCACCTCCGCGAGGGGCGCAAGGTATTGCTGGTGGCCGGCGACACGTTCCGTGCGGGCGCCGTGGATCAGCTCGACGTGTGGGCGCGCCGCGTCGGCTGCGACATCCACACCGGCGACGAGCGAGCCGATCCTTCTTCAGTCGTCTACGACGGCATCCGTCGGGGTCGACGCGAGGGCCACGACGTGGTGCTGTGCGACACCGCCGGTCGACTGCACACGCGCAAGGAGCTGATGGACGAGCTCGGCAAGGTCCGCCGCGCGGTCGCCAAGGCCATCGCCCAGGATCTGCCGCCGACGGCCCGTGACGCGGTCGCCGGGCCGCACGACACCTTCCTCGTCCTCGACGCGACCATCGGCCAGAACGCCCTCGCGCAGGCCAAGCTCTTCAAGGAGACCACGGACTTCACCGGCCTCGTGGTGACCAAGCTCGACGGCACCGCCAAGGGCGGCGTCGTGCTCGGGGTCTGCGACGAGCTGCAGGTGCCGATCCGCTACGTCGGCGTCGGCGAGGGCGTCGACGACCTGCGCCCCTTCGATCCCGAAGATTACGTGGCGGCACTCTTCGCCGACCGCGATCGCGCCGTGGGTGCGGATGACTGAACGAGCGTACTGCCCCGGAACCCACGGGCACTCCCGGCCGTGCCACGCCCCGGGGGGAGCGTGCACAGGCACGCTGCGCATCGGCTTGCACGGCGGACCGGTCAGCGTTGCGGCGTTTCACCCCGCGGGCGTGCGACAGCATGGGATCCACGGCACTGCGCAACGAACGGGCACCGCGACGTGCGTCGACGCGAAACCGTGTCCGCAGCCGTGCACGTCGGGACCGATGCAGCCCGATCCAATCCCCGCTCGAATCCCCGCTCGAACCATGGATGCGGTGATGGATTCGAGGCCACGCATCCATGCACCGTCGCCACGGCTGCGCCGCGCGACCGCGCCATCGCGCACGCGGGTGACATCCCGCTCGCGGCCATCCTGCGACGCCCCCGCGACGTCCCGCCAGCGCTTCGCCGAAGCCGAAGCCAAGGCCGAAGCCGGAGAAGAAGATGCGAGCGCACGGCCGTCTTCCCCCGTTGTGACCTATAGAGCGCTGTGGTACGGTCCCGTCGCCCTCGTGCCGAGAAACCATGTCCACGGGCCTATCTCCCAGGCATTCGCGACTGCACACGTTCCTTCCTCCGAGTTCTCGACCCGTGTCTGAGGTGAGCATGCGACGCATCCTGACGGGCCCGACGGTGGCCCTCGCGGTCCTCTGGACCCTTCCCGCTTCCGCCTCTGCGGACGCACGTGCAGTCGGAACAGCGGGCAACGCTGGTCCGGCTGGCGGCGACGACGAAGTCGTGGTGGTCGACGACGAAATGGAAGGCGAGACGCCGGCCGGCGAGACGCCGACCGGCGAGACGCCGACCGGTGACGCTGGCGACGGCGGTGACCTCGGTGATGTCCTCGGCGGCGACGACAAGACCGTCCCCGCCGACGGCGAAGCCGGCAAGGAGGACAAGGACTCCGAAGCCAAGCAGATCAAGGCCGAGATGGGCCAGATCAACGTCGTCCAGCGCCAGCGGATGCTGAAGAAGAAGCGCTTCGAGCTGATGCCGCAGATCGGCATCTCGGTGAACGACCCCTACGTTCGCCACTACAGCTTCGGGCTCGACCTCAACTACTGGTTCCACAACCGCATGGCGGTCGGCCTCACCGGCACTGGTCTCGTCGGCGCCAAGACGCCGCGCTACGAGAACATCCGCAAGCAGGAAGGTTTGCTGCTCACCGCCAACAAGGTGCTGTGGCAGGCCAGCGTGAACTTCACGTACAACCCCTTCTACGGCAAGATCGCGATCTTCAATCGCGCGCTGCTGCACTGGGAAGGCAGCGTCACGATCGGCGGTGGTGCCACGCAGACGCAGGTGCTGCCGCGCTACGCCGCACTGCACGAGCCCTTCCGCACCGTGACCGGTGGCGGTCAGTTCGGTGTCAACGGCCGCTTCTACACCCGTCGCATCGACTGGCTGTCGGTCAACGCCGGCGTGCGGACGTGGGTCTACGCCGACAAACAGGAGCCCATCAATCGCGGTCCCGACGACAGCGCCGGCGGCGTCGACAACCCCAACTTCCGTGATCCCGATGCCGCCAAGAAGGGCGCCGACTTCAAGGCCGCCTTCAACGTGGTCTTCTATCTCGGGGTGAGCTTCTACCTGCCGCCCAAGTTCGAGTACGTCAAACCGCGCTGAGGCATCCGACGACCATGAAGACTCGTACCATCCTCACCGTTGTCGCGGCCTTCTCGGCCTTTGGTCTGTGGGCGCCCAATCAGGCCCACGCACGCAAGAAGGGCGTCCTCGAGGGCGAGCCGATCGTCCGCAAGAAGCTGCAGCTGCGGAAGTTCCGCTTCCAGCTGACGCCGTACGTCGGCATGAGCCTGTCGCAGCCGTTCGTGCACATGGGCTACGTCGGCGCGCGCGTCGGCGTCCACTTCACCGACTGGGTCGGGATCCGTGCCGGCTTCGGCTACGGCGTGGTGAAGCTCGACTCGAAGCTGCTCAAGGCGATCAACAACGGCGGTCTGCCCGACGGCATCGCGCCGGGTGATCCGGACACGTCGCTGCCCGGCGCGGCGGCCTGCCCAGCCGACTCCGCGGCCCCGTGCCGCCCCGCCGGCGAGGACGACAACCCGGCGCCGCTGCAGCACGACTTCCGTGCCGGCCTCACGCGCGCACAGTGGCAGTCGAGCCTCGACGTCGTGTTCACCCCGTTCTCCGGCAAGCTCGGGATTTTCTCGGCGATCTTCACCGAGTACGACATCTACCTCTTCGGCGGTCTCGGCCTGGTCGGCTGGAACAAGCACTACAAGAACGCGAAGAGCACGACCGACCTGCTGAACCTCGACACCAACCCGAACTCGCCGACCTTCTGTCAGGATGCCGGCGGTGGCCAGAACCAGGAGTGCCTGCTGCACCCGGTGAAGGCCGACACCGGCGTGAAGATCGGCGGCAGCTTCGGTGCAGGCCTCAACCTGTTCCTCGCCGACTGGGTCTCGCTCAACCTCGAGTTCCAGGACATCGTGACCCGCAACAACATCGCGGGCCTCAACACCACGGTCACCGACATCCCGCCGCAGCTCACGAAGGCCGACAAGGACGTGTTCCACAACGTCACCTTCCAGCTGGGCGCGACCTTCTACATGCCGTTCAAGGCCAAGCGCACCAAGTGACGCCGGCTCGCCGCGGGTGACCGCGGCTCGGGCTCCCGCCGAGCGGGCGTGCCGACGCGACAACAGCGTCCACGCCCGCTTCGCAATTCGGGCGAGCCTCCCGCTAGTCGCAGCCGACGTGGGTGCGCAGGCCGTTCGCGCCTTCGATCGCCGCCTGCACGAACACGTGTTCGCTCTCGCCGCTCGCGCTCGCCACCCAGACCTCGAAGCAGTGGCGGGTGACGTCGATCCGCAGGCCTTCGACCGTGAAGCGGTCGTCAGGGCCGATCGTGACGATCGCGGACGCGTCCCCTTCGAGGTCCTCGACGTGGACCCGGGCGTCGGCGGGCAGCAGGTCGTCGCCCTCGACCGTGCCCTCGAGATCGACGTCCTGCTCGGGCGCGTCGACGAGGCTCGGAGGCGGCAACGGCAGCGAGATGCCGCGGTCGCCGAACAACACCGCGCGGCGGAAGGCCGGGCCCGCCTCGTGGGTGGCACAGGCCGACGCCAGCATCGCGACCAACGCGATGAGACCGAGGGAGCTGCGGGTGGTGGGCACGACCATGACCAGTCTACTCCAAGTCTCGAAGTCTCGAAGTCTCGGGGTCTCCACGACTGCAGGAAGCGCGCCGCGCGACGAACCCCGTGGCGACGCGGGCCCCACCCCGCCGAGCGGCCAACCAGGTTGGCGTCGTCGCCAACGCCGGCGTCGGCGCGCGGCGCCCGACCCAACCGGGCCGCCGGGCGCGAGCCCGGGTGGCGGCGGCAGTGATCGGCGCCGTCGTCGACGCCGCCGCGCGGCGCAGCGCCCTGTCGCGCTGGGGCGGGTCGCGCCGCGTGCTCACGGCTCGGAGCCGTCGGCGTCGTCGGCGTGGGGATCACTGCGCTTGCGCAGCTTCTTCTGCAGACCGAAGCGGGACAGGCCCAGCAGCTCGGCCGCCTTGGTCTGGTTGCCGCGCGCGCGATCGAGTGCGCGATCGATCAGGTCGCGCTCGAGTCGCTCGACCCGCGGGCGGATCCGCAGGTCGTCGGGGTCGAGCGCCGGCTCGCCGCCCGACAGCGCGGGTGAGAGGTCTTCGGGTCCGACCTCGTCGTCGCACAGCGCGATCCAACGCTGCACTTCGTTCTCGAGCTCGCGCACGTTGCCCGGCCACGCGTAGCTGGCGAGGACCCGCAGCGTCGCGGGCAGCACCGTCAAGCGTTGGCCGCCGCGGCGTACCAAGAAGTGCTGCACCAGCGCGCCGATGTCCTCGGTGCGAGCGCGCAGTGGCGGCAGCTCGACCCGCACCACGTGGATGCGATAGTAGAGGTCGCGGCGGAAGCGGCCCTGCTCCACCATCGCATCGAGGTCGCGGTTGGAGGCCGCGATCACCCGCACGTCGACCGGCCGCGAGGCGTTCTCGCCGACCCGACGGACCTCGCCCTCCTGCAGCACGCGCAGCAGCTTGGTCTGCATCGCGGCGCTGGTCTCTCCGACCTCGTCGAGGAAGATGGTGCCGCCATGGGCGGCCTCGAACAGCCCCGGCTTGGCCCGATCGGCGCCGGTGAAGGCGCCCTTGGCGTGGCCGAACAGCACGCTCTCGAGCAAGGTCTCGGGGATCGCACCGCAGTTCTCGGCCACGAACGGCTTGTCGCGCCGCGAGCCGGCGCGATGGATCGCGCGGGCGACCAGCTCCTTGCCGGTGCCGCTCTCGCCATAGACCACCACCGGCACGTCGGTGTCGGCGAGCCGCTCGACCAGCCGATAGACGCGCTGCATCGGCGGCGCACTGCCGACCAGACCGTGGCGCTCGCCACCGGTCTCGACCTCGGCCACGCGCGCACGCAGGCCCACGACCTCGACGTCGCGGGCCTCGAGCAGGGTCGCGAGGCGCTCGTGCTGCTCGGCCAGCCGCGCGGCCTGGTCCCGCACCGCCGCGAGCGCGCGGGCATGGGCGATCGCGAAGGCGGCGAGCTCGGCGAACTCCTCGACCCGCTCGAGGTCGTGCTCGACGAAGTTGCCGCGTCGCAGCCGATGGTCGACATAGATCGCCCCCAGTCGCTCCCCGCGGAACGACAGCGGCACCGCGAGCACCGATCGCAGGTTGAGGTGGCTGATGCTGCGCGAGCCGTCGAAGCGATCGTCGGCGGCGGCGTCGACACTGAGCACCGGCTCGCCACCCTCGATCACGCGATCGATGATCGAGCGCGAGAACTGCACCGCCTGGCCACTGCTCCCCAGCTCGCGGGTCAGCTCGCGACGGGTGCCGTCGCCCGCGAGCACCACGATGGCGCCGCGCTCGGCGTCGGTCAGCTCCATCACCGCATCGATGACCTGCTCGAGCAGGGGCTCGAGGCGATCCTCGCGGGCGAGCCGGCGATGGATCCGCAGCAACCGTTCGAGGTGATCGGCGGCGCGCGGCCCGACCGGCGGCAGGCCGGCGGGCGAGGCTGCGCCCACGGCGGGGCTGGGCTCGCTGGGCGCGGTCGCGTCGACGAGGTCGCGCAGCGCCTCTCGCTCGCTCTCCGCCCACAACGCGGTCCGCACGGCGGCACGATCGGCCGCAGCTGTCTTGTCCATGATGCTCTCCTGGATGTGCAGGACCCGACGGGCCATGCGCTCGCGTTGGGGATGGCCGAGCGGCAGCCCGACCCGGGTCGCGGCCCAGGCAGTGCGCGTCACGGCCCACGCGCGATCGAGCTGGCCGCGCGCGAGCCAACCGTCGAGCTGATCGCTGCCGAGCGACGACAGGGCCGCCGCACTGCGCTCGTTCACGCCGCGGGCGGCCGCCAGCGCACACTCCTCGACCACGATCCGCCACGGGTCATCGTCGCCCGCGCGACGGGCCTCGAGGCGCGCGCTCGCGAGGTCGCCGGCGGCGACGTCGAGCCGCGCGGCCGCGCGGGCACACGCGCACGCACGTGCCCACGACTCGCTGGCCTCGGCGTGGAGCTCACACCGCGCCAGCCGCCGGGCGGCGTGGTCGAAGGCATTGCGAGCCTGCTGCCAGCCGTCGCGATCGCTGCGCGCGACCGCGTCGCACCATGCCAGCTCGGCCTGCGCGCGCTCGCGGCGGGCCTGGGCCGCCGCTGGGGCCCAGGCCCCGAGCGCGGTCGCGAGCCCCTGACACAGCACCGCCAGCTCGTCGCGCGCGCCGGTGCGCGCGAGCAGCTGGGCGAGGTTCACCGCCGCGGTCGCGAGCGCATCGTGATCGCCCCGCACCAGCAAGCCGCGCAGTGCGACGCGTCCGTGCACGAGGCCCTCGGCGGCGAAGCTCTGCACGCAGAGGCCACACAGCGATCCCCGCAGCGCGAGCTCGCCGACAGGCTCACCACCCTCGACGAATGCCGCCGCCGCCGCTGCCCACACGCTGGCGGCGCGGGCCAGCTCGCCGCGTGCGAGCGCGAGGTTGCCCTGCAGCTGCAGTGCGCGCGCACGGAGCCCGGCCGCGCGCGGATCGTCGAGCCCTGCGACCGCGGCGTCGACCGCCGCCAGGGTTCGCTCGGCGCCCTCGCGATCGTCGATCGCGAGCCGGGCATAGCCGGCCCACAGGCCGAAGGTGGCGCAGCCGATGCCGTGGCCGGCGAGCGCACCATCGTCGATCCCGCGCACGGCCTCCTCGGCCCGACCGAGATCGACCAACAGCCGCAGCGCGAGCCCTTCGATCTGCAAGGCGAGGTCGCCCCGGGTGCCGGCCGGTGCACGCGGCAGGCGGGCCAACGCATCCTCGGCCCGACCGAGCCGCTGCAACGCACGCGCCGCCTCGAGCGAGAGCTCGGGCTCGCGGCGAGCATCGACCAGCGCCAGCGCGGCGCTCGAGGCCCCCTCGGCCAGCAGCACCCGCGCGGTGATCGCCAGCACCGACGGCGGCACGCCGCCGCGGCGACGTTGCACCCACCGGACCAGCGCCGCCGCGTCGGCGCTGCCCGGGCGAGGCGGCTGGCGCTGGACCCGTGACTGCACCGCTGCGGCGGCGTCGGCATCGAGTGCGAGCGAGAGACTCGCATCGTCGTGGCCGGCCAGCTCGGTACGCGCCAGCGACTCGACCGCGTCATCGCCGAGCCCGACGCGGGCAGCCATCACCGCCGATCCGAGCGGCTGCTCGCCGTCGTGCAGGTGCCCCGGCAGCGCGCGCGCCTCGTCCCCCGTGGCGACACGCCAGTGGGCGCGCAGCACCGCGCGGGCGATCGCGGGCACCATCGGCTCCGCCTCGGAGGTGGCGGCGAGCGCCCGCTCGATCGCGGTGCGATCGAACAGCGGGTCGCGGGCCCGCGCGCAGGCGGCGAATGCCCGCACCACGCGACCGGACCAGCCACCGGTGTGCGCGAGGACGGCCTCGCGCACCGCCTGGGACTCGCCGTCGTAGGATTCCGCGAGCGCGGCATCCAGCTCGTCGCGCTGCCATGGCCGCGTGTGCACGAGCATCACCGCCGGGCTCGCCAACGACGCCAGCGCGTCGGCCCAGGCGGGCGGGGCCGCGACCACGGCGATCGCGTGGGTCAGCGAGGCGGCTGCGACCGCGGTCGCAGCCTGTCGCGGCAGCGTCGCGGCGTCGAGCGGCAGCCGCCAGCCGATCACGGCGCCCGGGGGCGCCGTCAACCACCGCTCGAGCCACGCGCTCGGATCGTCGTCATGCACCGGCTCGGCGAGCCGCGCGTCGCGGGTGCTGGCGAGCTGCACGCCCTGCACGATCTCCTCGACCAGCCGACGTCGACCGCTGTGGTCGGGGCCCGCCACCACCACCAGCCGCAGTGGATCGGCGGCCGGCCCCGCGATCACCCGCGCGACGCACGGCGCCGGGTCGACCCCGCGGTAGGGCGCCCGCGTGGGGAGGTGCCAGCGGGCGACCGGCAGCGCCGGCCGATCGGCGCGGGCAAGCCACTGCAGCTGCTCGAGACGATGGACCAGTGCGGCCGCGTCGGCCGGCCGCCGCGTCGGATCGGGGTCGAGCAGGCCCGCGAGCAGCTCGACGACGGCGGGTTGCAGCCCGTTGGCACCGAGCGCGTCGAGCCGGGCTCGCACCGCGGCGGCGGTCAGCCCGACCAGTGCCTCCGGGCGTCGCCACGGCACCTCACCGAACAACCGCGCGCAGGCCAGCGAGCCCAAGGCGAAGCGATCGGCGGCCGGTCCACCACCGCCGGCGAGGACCTCGGGGGCGAGGAACCCAGGCGTGCCGCTGCCGAGCCGTCCGAGCTGGGCGAGGTCGACCAGCACGCAGCCCCGGGTCGGCGTCACCACGACGTTGCCGAGGCTGACGTCGCCGTGGTGGGTGCCAGCGCGGTGGATGACGGCCAACGCCCGCGCGACCGCCAGCACCTCGGCCAACGCAACATCGGCGGGCTGTCGCGCGGGGGCCATCGGCGCGCCCTCGATCCAGTCCGTGATCATCCATGGGTGCCCGCTGGGGCCCGTCCACAGCTCCCGCGGCGCGGGCAGGTGGGGCGATGCGGCCGCACGCAGCAGGTCGAACGCGAAGCGGACCGCCGGGAGCGAGGCCGCAGGGACCGGCTTGCACACCACCTTGGCGCCCCCGGGCTCCCGCGCGAGGAAGCTGCCGCCCTCGGCGCCGTCCGCCAGCCGTTGCACCTCGACATAGCGCGAGCGCAGCGCGTCGGCATCGATGTTGGCGGCGGGGACGGTCGTCATGGCGGGGCCGGAGCTTCGACACCGCATGATGGCACTTTTGTTGGCGCAGATCCGCAGCGCGGCCCGATTCGTCGGCGAATGTCGCCAACGCAGGTCACCGGGGCGGAGCGCCCGGGCTCAGAAGTGGACCGAGAAGCCCAGGGTGCCGCCAACGTAGTGGCGGAGCTCGGAGCGGCGGGCGAGCAGCCGCCAGCTCGCTTCGAGGCGCAGGGTCACCGTGCGGGCGAGCCAGACCCCGACCCCCGCGCCGATGCGGACCGTGGCCCACGTCCGGCGTGGGTCGAAGGGCCGGCGCTCGACCGCGAAGCCCGAGCTGACGTCGGCACTGGGCTCGATGCGGCCGCGCAGCGGCACGAACAGGCGCATCCCCAGCACGTCCCAGCCGTTGAGGATCCCGGCGTCACGGACCGCGATCGGGTCGCCGGCATCGTCCTGCACCACCCGCTGCTCGACGGTGGACCCCCAGCTCGCGAAGCGGGTGAGCACGCCGAACACGCGATGGGGCCGCCAGCCGCCCTCGAAGCCGATCCCCGCCGACAACGTGCGGCGACCCGCCGGCAGCAGCCCGCCCTCGAGCGCGAAGCGGAGGGCGAACCAGCCCACCCCGGTGTAGCCACCGCTGCGGATCCGGCCCGTGGCCCGCGGCGGCGCCGGTGGCAGCGGCGGCTCGTCGCTGCCCACCGCCTCGGGTGGCCCGGCGGGTGCCTCCCCGGTGGACGGCGTCGCGTCGGCGGCCGCGGGCACGGCATCCGGGGTCGGCCCGGGCGTGGATGGGGCCGGTGCCGCGGTCGCGGGCGGTGACTCGACCGCCACCGGCGCGACCGTGGCGGGCACCTCGGGTGCCGCCGCGGAATCTGGGGCCGGCGTGGCGGCCGGTGGAGCCGTCGCCGCGGGCGGCTCGGCAACGCCGCCCGGCGCCGGGGTCGTCGTCAGCGCCGCCGTCGGCTCCCCGGCTGCCACCGAAGTTGGCGCAACGCCCACGGGGACCGACGCGACCGCGGCGGCGAGCGCCAACCCAATGCTCATGGTCGGTGCCCCCGCAGACCGCGGCCCTCGGGCTCCTCCGCGGCGCTCTCGGCCACGACCTCGCCCAGCGGCTCTCCGGCCCCCTGGAGCCGGCGCAGCGCACGCTGGGCCACCTCCGCCAGGCTCGGATCGTCCTCGTTGCGCGCGGCGAACTCAAGGAAGCCGCGGGCCTGGTCGCCACCCAGGGTCGCCAGTGCCTCGTAGAGGCGCTCGGCCTGGTCCCGATCGGCCAGCCGCGTGTTCCGCAACAAGGTTGCGGTGTGCTCGGGCCCGCCGACCGCACCGAGGGCCTCGATGGCGGCGGCAGCCACCCGTTCGTCGGCCGCTGGCAACCGCGCTGCGACGTCGGCGGCGAGGCTGCGCCAACGCTTGCGCGCGATGTGCTCGAGCGCGAGCACCACGATCTCGGGGTCCTCGTCGTCCAGCAGGGCCTTGGCCTGGGCCATCGCCCCGGTCGCCAGCTGCAGCTTGGCATCCAGCACGCCGACCCCGCGCGCGAGGGCGACGGGCAGGTCCTCGGCCGCGCTCAGCGTGCCGTCGTTGCGCTCGAGCTCGATGGTGGCATCGAGCTCGGCGCCGAGCAGGGCCTGCAGGCCGTCGGGCACCGCGGCCGTGAACTCCACGCGGAGGATTCGACCGCCGGCGGCGCTCTCGACCTCGCCGACCGCGACGTCGGTCACCAGCGTCGCCGCCGCGGCGTCGGCCTGGAAGGAGGCGCGTCGCGCCGCGGCCGTGGCCAACCCGTCCCGCACCGCAGCCGCGCTCGGCACGGCGCCGTCGATCGGGCGCGCGATCACGTTCTCGACCTGCAGGCGGAAGCTCCGCGTGGCCTCGTCGACCACCGGCGCGGGCTCGCGGCAGGCCGCGAGGGCCGCGACCAGCCCCGTCAGCAGGGCCCGCGAGCGTGGGTTCGCCGTGCGCATCCGGGGTCGACCGTCGCGGCGGGATGCTAGCAGACCCGGGGCGCCGACGCGTGATCGCGACCGCGGCGTCACGGCAACAACGCGTCGCGAGCGACGGGCGCGAGCGTGGCCCCCCCCAGCGCCGCGAAGCGCCCCGCGTAGGCCCACGCCGCCGTCTCGATCGCGATCTCGGCGCCGCCGACGTCGACCGCACTCGACATCGACACCCCTGGCATCCCGCACGACACCAGGCCGGCGAACAGCCGCCGGTCGACCGCGAGGTTGACGGCGATCCCTTGCACGGTGACGCCGCGGCTGACGTGGACCCCGATCGAGGCGAGCTTGGCCCGCTCCGGCATGCCGGGCCGATACCACACCCCCAAGGGGTCGGTGCGCAGCTCGACGTCGGCGACCCCGAGCTCGGCGAGCAGCTCGACCGCGGCCTGCCCGAGCCGCGTCACATGGCGTCGGACCTGGAAGCCGATCGGGACGATCGGGTACGCGACCAGCTGCCCGGGCGCGTGCAGGGTCACCTGCCCGCCCCTCGGGGTCTCGCAGACCTCGACGCCGAACGCCGCGAGCTGGGCGTCGCTGAACAGGACGTCGCTCCGGGCCCCGCGCCGCCCCAGCGTCACGACCGGCGGGTGCTCGACCAGCAGCAGGGTCGGCGCGACCCGCCCGTCGGCGACCGCCTCGCGCAGCGCGAGCTGCAGCTCGAGCGCCGGCGCGAAGGGCATCCGCCCCAGCCAGGCGGCCCGCAGGGGCGCGGCGTCGGACTCCTGCGCCATGCGCCCGCCCGCGCCTAGCTGTCCAGTCCGGCCACCGACTCGATGACCGTGGGGTCGAGCACCGTCACGTCGAAGCGGAGCTTCTGCACGCCGATGCCGTGCTCGCGCAGCCAGCTGGCCAGCTCGCCGGCCCCGATCACGCGCGCGTCGGGGACGACCTCCTCGCCGCCGTCGGCCATCGCGAAGAGCAGCACGCCCGCGCAGCCGTGGCGCTCGGGCTCACCCTCCCACGCCTTGGGGTCGAGCGCGGTGCGCCGCGGGACGATCACCGCGAGCAGGCGCTGGTCCTCGTCCTCGGCCTCCGCGTCCTCGACCACCAGGCGCCCCACCCCGCGACCCGGCGGCAGCGAGGCCTGCAGTGGGTAGCCCTCGGTGCGGAGCCAGATCCTCACGAGGGACTCGAGGGCTCGGGCGCCAAGAGACTGCAACCATTGAACGAATTGCGCCTGCGTTTCCTGCTCCACCTCGCGCAACGCTTCGCGCAGGGCGGCCTCGGCCTTGGCCGCGCGGTCGGGCACGCGCGTGCCCTGGAGCTGGTAGCGGGCGTCGCCGCGGGCCGCGAAGCGGGAGGCGCGGCCGTGGGTCTTCACGTCGATCAGCAGCATGGCCGTGGCGGCCCGCTCGATCTCGGAGATCTCGCCGCCGAGCACCCCCTTGGCGGCGAGCTGCTCCGCGATCTGCCGCACGTGCAGGGAGCGGGCGCCGGCGGCCTCGAGCACGCCAGCGACCTCGTCGAGGAGACGGTCGGCGGCGGTCGCCGGGCGGGCTTCGGCGCCGCCGGTCCACTCGACCCGCTTGCCGCGACGACGACGACGACGGCGGCGGCGGCCGCCACGATCGTCGAGCCCACGATCGTCGCGGGTCGCGGCCCGATCGCGATCACGATCGCGATCACGATCGCGATCGCGATCCCGCGGCGGCTCGCGCTCGGCGTCGCGGGCCCGCGTCGGCTCGGCCTGCTGCTGCATCGCGTCGAGCTCGTGGCGCAGCTCCGGCCGCTCTTCGACCAGCCGCGACATCGCGTTCGCCATCACCAACGCCACGTCGGTGACACCGTCGAGGCCGGAGCCCTCGGGCGCCACGAACTCCACCGATCGCGACGTGCGCGGCATCGAAGCGTCGCTCGCCGACTCGGCGGTCTCGACCGCCGCGGCCTGCTCGGGCTCACCCTCGGCGGCCGCACCACGGCGTCGCGATCTCACTTTAGACTTTCCGTCCATACCTTGGGAACTCCTGGGATTTTCACTGTGTCGACGACCGCCGTCACGGCCCGCGGGGACGGCCGGCGTCGGGGCGCGCGACGGCACGGCACGGGTCGGCGCCACCACGATGGGTGGTGCCGGCCGCGGGGGTGACGGCGGCAGCGCAGCGCCGGCACGCACGACGTAGAAGCCGGGCTTGTCGCGCATGATCAGCGGCGGCTCGTCGTCGTTGCCCATGCGCGACGCGGAGTTGAGACAACTCCGCATCGCAGCTTCGGGGTCTCGCCCGACGTGCGAAAGAAGGTTTTCGGCCACCGCCCGCTTGGCGACTTCGGCGAAGTGCAGCGGTTCGGCGGCGTTGCGAAGGATCTCGATCGCGGCCTCGAGGAAGGTCATCCGATTGTCCTACCGTCGCTCGACGAGCCCCTTGAGGGAACGGGCGGAGTCGAGGCGTCGGCGCTCGTTTCGGCCCCGACTATCCGAAAACTTGCGTGCAGTTGGCAAGCCCTGCTAGCGGCCGGAGCAATGCGTCCGCTCACCTTCGGCGTCCTGTTGTCCGTCGGACCCACCCGCGGGGCCGGCCCCCGCCGTGCACCCCAGACCGGCACAGCGGACCACGATGACGCCGCGGCGGAGCCCTACGAGGCCGACGACGCGATGTTGGCCCGCTACGACCGTGAGATCGAGGCCGCGGTCGATCTCCGCAGCGCCGGCGATCTCGCCTACGCCCTGCGCGAGCTGGGACACGGCGCGAAGGTCCTGGCGGCGGACGAGGACCTCGACCTGACCCTCCGCAGCACCGACGTCGACGCCTGCCTGCTGGCCCTGCACGGGCGCCGCGGCGGCCACGGCGACGTCCAGTCGCTGCTGGCGGTACGCGGCATCCCCTTCTTCGGACCCGGCGCCGGCTCGGTCGCGCTGGCCTTCGACAAGGTCCGCGCGCGACAGATGCTGGCCTACCACAACGTCCCGGTGCTCCCGGCGGTGGCCCTGGGTCGCGACATGCGGGCGAGCGAGCGGGCCCTGGCGCTGCTCGGCTGGCCCTGCGTCGTGAAGCCCCGCCGCGGGGCCCACGGCCTGGGCGTGACGGTGCTGCAGGACGTCGAGCACGTGCGCGAGGCCATCGAGCGCGCGCTCGCGCTCGACCACGAGCTGCTGCTCGAGCGCGCCGCCGCCGGCCGCGAGATCCAGGTGGTGCTGCTGGGCGACCGTGTGCTCGGCTCGGCCGAGCGCGTCGAGTACGAGGACGGCGGGCGCGAGCTCACCTGCCCGCCGCGACTGTCGCGGGGTCGCCTCGACGGCATCCACAACATCGCCCGGCGGGCCGCCGCGGCGCTCGGCCTGCACGAGGGCATCTCGCGCGTCGACATGATCGTCCACGACCGCCACAACGAGGTCGTGCTCGAGGTCGAGCCGCTGCCGAGCCTCGCCAAGGACGGCGTGGTCGCCCGCGTCGCGCTCGCGGCGGGCATGCCCTACCCCGCGCTCGTCGCCGAGACGATCGATCGCCTCATCCTGCGCGTGCCGGAGACCCGCGCGAGCTCGGCGGCGGTGATGCTGCAGTGACACCTCGCCTGCAGCGGGGCGCACAGGCGGGCCTGCTGCTGCTGGCCGCCGCCACGCCGTGGTGCGAGGCGGGCGCGCTCGATGCCGCCGCGTCGCAGCTCGCAGCCCGCGGCGCCACCGTGGCGGCGTGGGATGTCGACGTGGGCGGGCTCCACCTGATCGGGGTCGAGGCCGTGGTGGGCACGCGCGCACTCGCGGCCGATCGCATCGACATCGGCAGCGACGGGCGCACGATCGCCGTGGCCGTCCACGCGCTCGAGGTCCGCGGGCGCGACGACCACGACACCCCGGCAACCACCGCCGCAACCCCCGGCGAGGATCCGACCGCGGCCGCGGCCGCGGCGGCCGTCGACCCCTGGCGCGTGCGCAACGGCGGCGTGCCGCTCGAGATCCGCGTGGTCGACCCGCTCGCGCTCGAGCTCCCGCGCGGCGCCGAGCTCCGGCTGAACGACACCGTGCTCACGGTCGATCGCGCCGGCTGGCCGTCGCTGCGCGCGAGCGGGCAGATCGAGGGGCCCGCCGAGCTCACCGCGACCCTCGATCACCTCGACGTGCGCCGCAGCGACGGCGCCTGGCTGCTCGAGGCCGCCTTCACCCCCGACGGCGGCAACGCGCTGAGCGCCAGCGGGCGCGTCGACGACGAACGGCTCGCGGTCACGCTGCGGGACCCGAGCGCGCAGCAGCGCCTGACGATCACGCTGCATCGCGACAATGGCGACGTCGAGCTGGCGGCGCAGTCGTTCCCGCTGGCCGCGCTCGGGCTGGCGCCCCGGCTCGCGCGGCTGCAGGCGGGCCACCGCCTGCAGCTCGCGCTCGCGGACGCGACCCTCGACGGCGCACTCGAGCTCACGACCCAGGCGCCGATCCGGGCCCACGCCGAGGCCCTCGTGATCGCCGGCGTCGGCATCGACGATCGCCGCCTCGCGCCGAGCGCGGTGAGACTCGGTCCGGTCACGATCGACGGTGATCTCGCACTCGACGGCGAGGGCGGCGGCTCGGCGCAGCTGTGGCTCGCCCACGGCGACGCTCGCCTGGCGACTGCGGCCAGCCTCGAGGGGCGCAACGTCGAGGTCGATGTCGACCTGGCCGAGCTGCCGTGTCAGGCGCTGCTCGACTCCCTGCCGCGCGGACTCGGCGACGCGCTGGTCGGTGCGCAGCTGTCGGGCAACATCGACGCGCGCCTCGACTTCTCGCTCTCGCTCGATGCCCTGGCCGCGACCGACACCGACGACGTGTCGGCGCCGCCGCCCGGCACGTTGTCGCTGGCGTTCCCATTCCTCGAGCGCTGCCGCACCACCACCGATCCCTCGGGTGTCGATCTCCAGGCGCTGCGCGGGCCCTACCGCCACCGCTTTGCGACCGACGAGGGCCGCACGATCGACCGCGTGCTGGCTGCAGGCGCGCCGGGCTATGTGCCGCTGTCGCGGGTGCCGCGGATCGCCGCCGCCTTCATCGCGCTCGAGGACACCGGGTTCTGGTACCACGATGGCTTCGATCGCGAGCAGATCGAGCGCGCGTTCTGGCACAACGTCGTGAGCGGCCGCGTGCGGCGCGGCGCGAGCACGATCAGCCAGCAGACCGCGCGCAACCTCTGGCTCGGCGTCGATCGATCGCTGGCCCGCAAGCTCCAGGAGGCCTACCTCACTGCGCGCCTCGAGTCCGCGGTCGGCAAGGCCCGCATCCTCGAGCTCTACCTCAACCTCATCGAGCTCGGCCCGGGCGTGTATGGCATCGACGCCGCCGCGCGCCATCACTTCGGCGTCGCCGCCGACGAGCTGAACCCGCTGCAGGCGGTGCACCTGGCCTCGCTCGCGCCGGCGCCCAACGGGCTCAGCCGCCGCTTCGCGAGCGGCGAGGTCGACGACGCGTGGCTCGACGGCCTGCGCCACCACCTGCGACGCATGCACCGCAAGCGGATGATCTCCGCCGCCGAGCTCGCGCGGGGCCTGCACGCCGAGCTGGGCCTCGTGCGGCACGATCGCGACGGCTGACACGCCGCGTCGGCGACGGTACTAGACGCCGGCGAAGAGTCGCGCGCCGAAGCTGTCCGACAGCCGCTTGTCGTCGAAGATGCGTTGCGCCGCGGTCGCGACGTCGTACTCGACACGGAGGAACTCGAAGGTGCGCTCGACGTCGTCGTAGACCGTGAAGCTCGCGCGCGGGTCGTGGTCGCGCGGCTGCCCGACCGAGCCCACCGAGATGATGTAGCGGAACTCCGGGTGGATCTCGAAGCGCTTCGTGATCACCTCGTAGACCCGCTCGCGCCCGAGCGCGTAGGCCTTGCACAGGTGCGAGTGCCCGATGAACGTGACCTGTCCGAGCCGCTGCCAGATCGGCAGGCAGGTCGCGGCCTGATCGATCGTGAAGATGTACTCGAACTGCTCGAGGTCGACCGGCGAGCCGTGGCAGAAGTGGGTGTCGCCCTCGGTCACGTTGTACGGCAGCCCGCGCAACCACTCCATGTTGGCGTCGGACAGCTGGTTGGCGTGGTGATCGAGCGCCTGCCGAGCAGCGTCGTAGTAGTAGCTGTAGTCCATGCGCCCGCCGACCGCGGCGTCATGGTTGCCGAGGATGGTGTGACGGGCGTTGGCGCGGACCAGATCGCAGCACGGGTTGGGCTGCGCGCCGTAGCCGACGGTGTCGCCGATGCACACCAGCGTGTCGACCTTGGCGCGGTCGAACTCGCGGAGCACGGTCTGCAGCGCGTCGATGTTCGCGTGCGAGTCGCTGAAGATGCCGTAGCGCATCAGACGTCTGCCTCGACCTCGAGCTCGGGCACCATGATCGCCTCATAGGCCCGCCGCGAGAAGCCGCGGATCTCGGTGACCTCGGACAGCGGCAGCTCACCGCGGAACGCTGCGCCCGACTCGCTCACGTCCCGCAGTGTAGCAAGCGCGCGACGGGCCGCGGTCGAAACCCGCGGGTCCGGGGCATCGGCGAGGGCCGCGACCGCGTCGTGCCCGGGCTGCGCGCCGTCCCGGTCGGCCGGGCCGTCGGACAACGCGATCTCGGCCAAGGCCCGAGCCACACGCTCGATCGCCAGGTTCTCGCGCGGGGACCCGGCCTCGCGGCGCAGCAGCTGACACAGGCGGCGCAGCGCGATCGGCCCGAAGCCCCCGAGCGCGCGGGCGACATCCAACCACACGTTGGTCGGCTCCGCGACCAATGCGTCCGACAACGGGCCGAGCGCGTCGGGATCGAGCGACATCCCCAGCAGGATCGCGGCGGCCTGCCGCAGCTCGCGACGATCGGAGCGGAGCTTGCCGACCAGGCCCGAGACCGCGCGCGGTCCGAGGTCGGACAGATCCGGGAGGATTGCGAGCAGCTCGTCGTTGTCGAAGCGCTCGAGCGCGCCGAAGAGGTGCTCGAGCTGCTGGGGCGTGGCGCGGTTGCTCTGCAGCAACTCGGTCGCCGCCCGCAGGCGCGTGCGCACGTCCGAAAGCTGCGCCTGCAGGTTGGGTGCGGCGTCGCCGTCGACCACGTCGATCACGCCCGCGGTCGGGGCCTGCGCGCGCGACTGCGGCCGCGCGTCCCACTCGGGCAGATCGAGCGCGCGTCGCAGCGCCTCGGGCGGCTCGAGGTCCTTGCGCTCGCAGACCTCCAGCATGGCCTGCCATGCCGCGCGCGCGGCCTCGCCGTCGAGATCGCCCTCCTCACCCTCGCGCAGCTCGCGGTTGCGGGCCAGCTTGGCGATGTAGTCGCCGAGATCATCGGCGAGCCCCGAGGCGACCACGCGCCGCCAGAAGCGACGCGGCGCGACGATGCCGTGCTCGAGCGCACCGGCCAGCACGCGGCGTCGGATCGCGTCGTACTCGGTCATGGGGAGCCCCTCGACCTCGAGCAAGCGCGCGAGCGTCTCCTTGCGCGACACCCGGTCGAGGTGCTCGAGCGCGCGCGTGGCCTCCTGTGCGCCGACGATGTGCTGGTAAGCCCCGGGCGAGATGGTGACCTTGGTCTGCGCGAGCCGCTCCTCGACACCCTCGGCGGCGACGCGCTCGCAGGCCTCGCGGAAGCGCTCGGGCGGATGATCGCCCTGCGCGAGCAGACCCCGCGCCGACTCCAGGCACAGCGCCGCGTTGGACTCGAGCCCGAGCGCGCCGGCGTCGCGGGTGAGCTCGCCCCCCGGCGCCCACGCGCGCACGCGCACCGCGAAGCGCTGCGACAGCAGGCGGAACACCTCGATGGCGTCGGGGCGACCGACGTCGACGAAGGCGTCGACGCAGCCCTGCTGCCCCATCCACGCCACCACAACGCGGACGCCCAGCAGCGGGTAGCCGCGGCCGCGCAGCAGCACGGGGCGCACGTCGAGCTTGGCGTCGCGCCACTTCGTGAGCCGCTCGTCGTCGAGCTCGACCCGCACCGTCGGCACGCCGTCTTCGATCACCAGCGCGCCGACCAGCGCCCCGATGTCGCGCCGGGGCGGCGCCGCAGCGGCCACGCCGTCGTTGGCGATCGCCTGCGGCACGCCGCTGCCGGTCGGCGCCGCGACGGGGGCCGCCGCCGCGGGCCGCTCGCTCAACACCTGGGATCGGCGACGCGCACGATGGGCGGTGGTCTCGCTCTCGGCGATGATCTCGCGACGCTCGCTCGACTCGCCCGGTGGCAGCAGCGAGAGGCTCGGCTGCAGCAGCCACGGCTCGGCGCGCTCGACGTGCGCGCGCAGCCACGCGAGATGATCGGCCAGCACCTCGAGCACGTCACCGCGACGATCGTCGGGAATCACCAGCGTGGCGAGTCGGGCGAGCGCGTCGAGCTCGAGCCACGCACCCGAGGCGATCGCCGCGCGGCCGCACGACGGGCAGTGGCCCTCGAACGGACCCAGCCGGCGCAGTCGCTCGGCCACCGCCGCCTCCTCGGGCAGATCGAGGCACACGCGACGCAGCGCCGGGAACGTCGACCCGCAGGCGCAGGCGAACAGTCGGGTCGTGGTCCGCGAGGCGTCGGGCGAGTCCACCAGCGTCTGGCACGATAGCCGTGGGGCTCGGGCCCTGTAAAGCGGTCCGGCCCAGACCGGCGCGAGCCGGCCACGACGCACCCGCGGCGATTCGTGAGAGCATGCGCGCCACCCATGCCTTGCGCACCCGAGAGTGGGCGATGAGCCGACCGCCCCGAGATCGCGACGAGCCCGCGCCCGACGACGACGAGCCCGCGCTCGGTCGCGCGCCATCACGCGCCGTCACGCCACGCTCGCTCGGGCATGACGACGACAGCGTCACCGCCGGCGCGGTCGCACCGGTGTCGTCCGCGTCGGCGCAGGCGCTCGCGACCTCGCTCGCCGAGGCCTTCCGCGATCACGTGCGACGTGCGCTGGGGTTCGCGCTCGACGACACCGAGACTTCGCTGGCGTTCGTCGATCACTATCTACGCACCGCCCGCGGCACCGCCAAGGGCCCGGTCGCGGAGCTCATCGCGGCCGAGGCTGGCGCTTACTATGGTGAGCTGGTGCGGGTCCTGCTCGGCGCGACCTGGATCGGTGACGGCCGCGATCCCGCGACCCTGCGCCTGTTGATGGCGCACCAGTTCCTCCACTTCGCCCCGGTGGATCAGGCGCGCGAGGTGCTACGGGGCGACGCCACGCCGGACGACGACGACGACGACGCACCCCCGCTCGACACCACTTTCCACGCGCGGCCGACCCCGATGCCGCCGCTCGCGGACGAAGCACCGCCGCCCGACGACTCGAGCTGGCTGGTCGAGCGACTCGCGAGCCTGCCCGAGGTCGGCGCCGCCGAGTACTACACGATGACCTGCCGCTTCGAGACGCTGCAGCTGGTGCTCGAGTTGCTCGCGACCAAGCACCTCGGCGAGGGCCGCGAGCCTCGACTCTACACGGTCGACGACTACGTCGACGTGATCTCCGGACGCAGCTGACGTCGGCGTCCGCGGCCCCGCGGTCACGCTTGCGCCCGCGCGGTCGACTCGCGCCGCGGCCCGAGCTCGCGGCGCATCGTGTGCGATCCGCGTGCACCCACGCGCGCCCACCGTGGCGACACCCGCAGCAGGTCCACGAGGGGTGGCGTGACGCGACCGAGCGGGCCCCGTGGTCCGGGCCCCGCGGTCGCGCAAAGCCGGTGATCGCCGGGCGCCGGCTCGTGTAGACTCGCGGGCGTGAACGGCGTCGAGGAGATGCCTCTGCAGGAGGTGCTGCAGGCTCTCTCGCGCACACCGATGGGCGAGCCGCAGCTACGCGCTGCGCTCGCGACCACCTGCGCGAGGTGGCACATCGTCCGCGGCGAGACCAACGACGCGATCCGTCACCTCGGCCACGCGCTCGACATGGTGCCCGACCTGCGGCCGGCCATGCGACTGCTGCACCGCATCTACCTCGATCGCGGCGACGTGCGCTCCGCCGTGATGTACCTCGATCAAGAGATCCGCGCGACCCGCCACCCCCGCGAGGCCGCCGCGCTGTACCGCGAGCGCGGCGTGCTGGTCGAGGCCTACTTCCACGACCTGAGCGCCGCACAGCAGTGCTACCAGGCCGCGCTCAAGGCGACGCCCCGCGACCTCGCGGTGCTGCGTGCGGTCGAGCGGGTGTCGCTCGCCCGCGGCGACGTGTTCTGGCTGATCGCCAACCTCGAGTCGCAGCTCGAGGTCTTGCAGGACCCGGGACTCTCCGCGGGCCTGCTGCACGACCTCGCGATGCTCGAGGCCCGCCACCGCGGCGACCTCGGGCTGGCCGGTGATCTGCTGCTGGGCGCGCTCGAGCTGGTGCCCGGGCACGCGGTGTTGGCCGGCGATCTGTTCCGCATCGCCGAGGTCGCGGGCGACACCGAGCTGATGCTGCACGCGCTCGAGCTCGAGGCCGACGCGCGGCCGGTCGGCGGTCGCGCGATGCCGTTGGCGCGGGCCAGCCTCGCGCTGCGCGACGCACGAGAACGCCAGGCCGCGCTCCAGCTGCTGCAGGCCGCCGCGCACGAGCAACCGCACTGCTTCAGCCTGTGGCGCAGCCTCGAAGAGCTGGCGATGGGCATGAGCCGCTACGAGGTCGCCTTCGACGCGCTCGCCGGACAGGTGCGCGCGTTGACACCCGCCGACGACGCGCCGCTGCGGGCCGAGCTCTTCTATCGCATCGGACGGCTGGCGCTGTTCCGCCTCGATCGCGCGCCCGAGGGGCTCGCGGCCATGCGACGCGCGCTCAAGCTGAACCCCGCGCACGTGCCCGCGCTCGAGGACACCGGTCGCTTTCTCGGCGCCGGTGGCATGTGGGCGCAGCTGCTCGAGCTGGTGCGCGTCGAGATCGGCGGCGCCAAGAACACCGGCATCTCGAGCGAAGAGCTGGCGCTGCTGCACCTGCGCGCGGGCCAGCTGCTCGAGGAGCGGCTCGGCGAGCTCGAGGGCGCGCGCCGGCACTACGAGTCGGCGATGGCGACCGCGCCCAACTACCGCCCGGCCCGCGACAGGCTCGAGCGCCTGCTCCACCACATGGGTGACCGCGCGGCGCTGCAGGGGTTCTACGCCGCCGAGCTGGCCGCCGCACGCACGCCCGCGCGACGGGCGTTCCTGCTCTCGGTGCTGGCGCAGCTGCACGCCACCGACGACGCCGTCGAGCCAGCGATCGGCTACCTCGGGCGCCTGCTCCGCGAGCGCCCCGACTCGCTCGGCGCGCTGCAGCTGCAGGCGCGGCTGTTGGCCCGCGGTCAACGACACGCCGAGCTGCTCGAGGTCACCGAACGCGAGATCACGCTGACCCGCAGCCCCCCGCGCGCAGCCAAGCTGCTCCATCGCTGCGGTGAGCTGGCGTTGACGCTCGGCGATCGCGGACGCGCGCGGGCCGAGTTCACGCGCGCGCTCGAAGCCGTCGACGATCACAAGCCCGCGATGGAGGCGCTCGGTCGACTGCTGCGCGAGGACGGCGACTGGGAGGCCCTGGTCGCGCTGCTGCGCAAGGAGTCGTTGTACGCCAACGACCGCGGTCGGCAGGCCGCGCTGCAGCTCGAGATCGCCGCGGTGCTCGCGGGTCGACTCGATCGCGCCGACGAGGCGCTCACCGAGCTCGAGGCCTTGCTGGCGCGCTGGCCCCGGCACCTGCCGGCGCTGCACGCCGCCGAGGGGCTGGCCGCGCGGCTCGGTCGCGCCGACGTGTTGTTGTCGCTGCTCGAGCAGCACATCGCCGCCGTCAGCGGTCCGCGCACGCGCGCGTTGCTGCTGCACCGTGCCGCCTCGCTGCGCAGCGCCGGCGGCGACGACGACGGAGCGGTCCGCGATCTGGTGCGCGCGCTCGAGCTGTGGCCACAGCTGGGGGTCGCGCGCGCGCGACTGCTGCGACTGTACGAGAAGCTCGGCAACAGCCGGGAGCTACAGGCCTTCGCCGAGGCCGGCCTCACCGCCGAGCGCGGCGCCGACGATCGACGCGCGATGGCGCTGCAGCTGGCCGAGCTCACGCCCAAGCCGGTGGTCGCGATCCAGTACCTCGGTGCGGTCGCCGAGGCGCGCCCCGACGACTACGTCACCCAGCTGCGACTGGCGCGGGCGTGCGGACAGGCCGGCCGGCCGTCGCGACAGGCAGGGGCGTTGACCGCCGCGCTGTCGCGCTTCGAGGGCGGTGTCGAGCCCGGTGACGCGGGCTTGCTGGCGCTGCGCTACCGGGCCGCGCGCGCGCAGGAGGGCGCCGGCAACCTCGACGCCGCCGACGCCGGCTACGCCGCGATCCACGACGTCGCGCCGGCCCACACGCTCGCGCGGCGCGGTCGTCTGCGACTCAAGGAGCGTCGCCGCGAGGCCTCGGTCGCACGCTCGACCAGCGAGCTGCAGGCCGCCGCGACCGCCGCGGCCGCGCCGGCCCAGCGCGCCGCACTGCTCACGATCGCGGCCGAGCAGCACGAACACCGCATCGATCTCCGCGCGGCGCTGGCCGCCATCGACATGGCGATCGAAGCCTGCGAGGGCTACCAGCCGGCGTGGCACGCCCGCGCGCGGATCCTCGAGCGCATGGGCGACGCACCGTCGCGCGACGAGGCCATCGCCACGCTCGAGCGACTCGCGACCATGCAGAAGGATCGCAGCCACCGCGCACGCACGCTGTGCCGCGCAGGCGCGCTCGCGCTGCGCACCGCCGAGGACGACGTGGTCGGCTCGCGGGCGTGGACGCTGTTCGCCGAGGCGCTCACCGTCGACCCCGGCTGCGATCGCGCGTTCGTGGGCCTGCGGCGCGCGCGACTGCGCACCAGCGGACCGCCCCTCGAGGACCCCGCGCTCGGTCAGGCCCTGCAGGCGCGCATGATGGCGTCGATCGCCGACGGTTCGCTGCGGGCCGCGAGCCTGCGCGAGCTGGCCCGCACGGCGCTGGCGATCGCGGGGCCAGAGCTGGCCGCGAGCATGCTGCAGACCGGGCTACCCCACGTCGAGGACGACGCGGGGCTGCACGTCGACCTCGCCCACGCCCACGCGCGTCGCGATCGCTGGGCCGACGCGGTCGGTGAGCTCGACCTCGCGCTGGCCCGCGAGCACTCGCCGGAGCGTCGCGCGGCGCTGCACTACTTCGCCGCCGATGCCCGCGAGCGCGCCGGTGCGGCCGCCGCCGCGGTCGAGCACTTCCTCGCCGCGGCCGAGGGCGGGTACTACCCCAAGCACGCCTACCGCAACGCCGAGCGCATCGCCGCCGTGCACGGCGACGTGCAGCGGCGGGTCTCGGCACTGCAGGGGCTGGTCAACATCGCCGACGGCTCCGAGCGTGCGCACAGCCTGCACGCGCTCGCCGAGGTCCACCGCGCACAGCTCGGCCAGCCCGAGGTCGCCGTCGATCTCATGCGCGAGCTGCTGCTGCTGCGCCCGACCGACGTCGACGTCGCGCTCGAGCTGCGACGGCTGCTGCTGCGGCTCGGTCGCCACGAAGAGGCCGCCGCCGCCGCGCTGGCGGCCGTGGCCCACCAGCGCGCGTGGCTGCGGGCGGCCGCGACCACCCGCGAGCACCGCCCGGAGACCACCGCACAGCCGGTGCTGGGGCTGCTGCGGCTGTTCGACGCCGCGATCGAGAACGACGGCGTGTACCTCTGCGCCGCCGCGCTCGAGGTGCTCGCGCCGCAGCTCATCCCCGCCGGCCGCAGCTGCGACGAGCTCGCGACCGAGCCGTGGCCGCTGCCCAAGCCGCAGGAGGGCCGACCGTTCGACGCCTTCGTCGGCGACCTCCCCCACGCCAGTGCGTTCGACCTGCTGCGCGAGGGCGTGTTCTACCTCGGCGAGCTGCCCGAGACCCCGCAGCCCACCGTCGATCTCACGCCCAGCCGCAGCATGCCAGCCAACGCACCCGTGGTGATCGCGGTGCGGGCGATCGCCAACGCGATGGGCGTGCCGCAGCCGCTGGTGTTCGTCGATGCCGCGCAGGAGCACGAGATCGAGGCGCGGCTCGGTGGCGCGCCGGCGCTGGTGGTCGGTCGTCGACTCGCGGCCGCGCCGTTCGGCGCCGCCGCCCGCGACCGCATCGGGCGCGCGCTGCTACGGCTGTCGACCGGCGGCGACGGCCTGCACCGCCACACCGAGCCGACGCGCATCCTGGCGCTGTGCGTGGCGCTGTGCCAGGCCTGCGGCGTGACGCTCGACGTCACCCATCCCTATGATCGCGCCTTTGCACAGCAGGTCGCCGAGCAGCTGCCGACTCGGGACGCGATGACCCACCTGCAAGAGACCGCGCTCGCGTTCCGCGACGCCAGCGAAGGGCTCGACCCGCTGGTGCTGCGGGCGACGCTCGCGATGGCGGAGGATCGTGCCGGCGTGCTGGCCTCGGCCGATCCCCGGCCCGCGCTCGAGCACCTGCGTCGCACCGGCGAGCTGGTGCAGACCCGCGGTGCGATGCTGGTGGGCTACCTGCTGTCCGACGATCACATCGGGCTGCGCCGTACGCTCGGCTACGTGCTCGAGCTCAACGTGCCGCGTCGTCGCGCGCAGGAGGTCTCGCGATGAGCGAGGAGCTCGAGCTCACCGGCGCGATGTTCCGGCCCGGCGCGCCCAGCAGCATCGCCTACGACGACGGTACCGGCCCGATCGAGCTCGACGAGCTCGTGCTCGAGGAGGTCGTCGATCGCAGCAAGCCCCCCGAGCTGGTCGAGGACCCGTCGCTGCTGTGGCCGGCGAGCTCGGGCATCCACGCCAGCTTGGTGTCGGTCTCGACCCAGACCGGGACCGCCGAGTCGTGGCAGGCGTTGGTCGAGGAGCTCGCGGAGGAGAGCCGCTTGTCGGACGATCCCGAGCTGCGCGCGGCGATGCTGTGCGAGGCCGGGCGCATCCTCATCGAGCGGCTCGGCCGCCAGGAGGAGGGCGAGCTGCTGCTGCGGCGCAGCGCCAGCCCGCTGGCCGAGCGCCTGCGCGAGGGCAACCGCAACAACACCCGGGGCCTCGCCGCCGAGCTGGCGGCGCTCGAGGCCACCGCCCGCGACGAGCACCTCGACGAGGACGCGCGCGCGGCCGCGTGGATCGAGTTCGGGCTCGCGTGCGAAGAGCGAACCCCCAGCCGTCGCCGCGCCTACGAGGCCTACGGGCGCGCGCTCGAGCTGCGCCCCACCGACGTCACCGCGCTCATGCTCGCCGCAGAGGCGGCCGCGCAGCTCGGCGACGACGCAGCCGCGGCCAACCACTTCGCCGCGATGCTGCCGCACCTGGGCTCGCCGCGGCAGCGGGCCGCGACCCTGGTCGACCTCGCCGAGTCGTTGCCCGACGACGACAGCGGCCGGCTCACCCACCTGCAGGCGGCCCACGTCGCCGATCCCGGCGACGAGAGCGTGCTGCGTCGCTACATCCGCGCGATCCCTTCGATCGGCGCCGGCGATCGCCTGGGCGGGCTGTACCGCGAGCTCGCCCAGGTCGCGCAGGATCCCATCTCCGCCAGCACCGCCCTGCACCTCGCCTTCCTCGCGCTGACCGAGGCCGGCCAGCCCGTGCAGGACCTCGTGCTCGAGCTCGCGGCCCGCGATCCGGAGCGCGCCGACGCCACCGACATCCTCGCGCCGCTCTCCGAGGTCGCGCTCTACGTCGAGCAGCGCATCGCCGCCGGCGACGACGGCCGCGACCTGCCGCACAACCTCGACGTGCTCGCACGGCTGTGGCGATGCCTCGACGATCCCCGCGAGCAGGCGCTGGTGCGGGAGCAGCTCGCACGACTGCGACTGGCCGAGCTGCGACGCATGCTCGGCGAGCACGCCAGCGCCGACGCGCTGCGGGCCGACCCCGCCCGCGCCGCCCTGGCCGACGCGATCGCGGCCGACCTGCGCTTCTGCCTGGTCCACCTGCCGGAGCACCGCTGGGTCCGCGAGGCGCTCGCCGAGGTGCTGCGCCTGCAGGGCAACCTGCCGGGCCTGGTGCTGCACCTGCAGGAGTGGGCGCGCACGCAGGCCGACGGCCCCGATCGCGCCGCGATCCTGCTGCGGCTGGGTCAGCTGCACGAGCAGCAGCGCCGCGATCTGCCGCGCGCCGCCGAGGTCTACGAGCTCGCCGCCGCCGAGGATCCCGACAACCCCAACGCCCAACGCGCGCTCGGCTCGGTCTACGAGCGCATGCGCAGGTGGGCCCAGGCCGCGCAGTGCCTGCGCCGGCAGATCGACAACGGCCAGGACGAGCAGGACAAGCTCACGGGGCTGCGGCGACTGGCGGCGATGGCCGAGCACGAGCTCGCCGACACCGACCTCGCGATCGCGGCGCTGCAGGACATCATCCGCCTCGCGCCCGGCGAGCTGCTGGCGATGTACGAGCTGGCCCGCACCAGCCGCAACGCCCGCCGCCCGACGGTGCTGGTGTCCGCACTCGAGCAGCTCGCCGAGCGCATCGACGACGACATCGCCCGCACCGGCCTGCTGGTCGAGCTCGGCGAGGTCCAGGAGCTGCACCTCAAGCAGCGCGCGGTCGCCCGCACCTGCTACGAGCGCGCGCTGGCGCTGTCGCCCGGCTACACGCCCGCGCTGCGGGCCCTCGGTCGGCTCTACCGCGACGAGGGCGACCTGCACGACGTCGTCGGCCTGCTCTCGCCCGACGTCGATCCGATCACCGACCCCGCCGTGCTCGCGCTCAAGGCCGCGCGCGTGTTCATGGACGAGATCGGCGACCTCGACAGCGCGGTCGCGCGGCTCGAGGCGGCCTACGCCAGCAACCCCGATCTCGCATCGGCGCGCGAGCTGCTCCTGCAGCTGCTGACCGCCGGCGGCAAGCTGATCGCCGCCTACGATCTGCTGCGCGCCCAGGACCCGCCCCGCAGCCCGGCAGCCGCGGCCGATCATCACTATCGCCTGGGCCTGCTCGCCGAGGCCTGCGCGCGCCAGGGCGACCTCGATGCCGTCGCCAAGCTGCGCCGCGAGGACGCGGCGCTGCAGCACTACCGCGCCGCGCTGGTGCACCAGTCCGATCACGGTCTGGCGTTCGAGCGCTCGCGCAGGCTGCTGGTGGCGCACAACGATCTGCCCAACCTCGTGCGCATGTTCGAGGCCACCGCACAGGCGGCCTCGGGGCCGGCGCGCGCGCTGGCCTGGGTTGCGCTGGCGCGGCTGCACCTGGCCGACACCGGCAGCCTCGAGACCGCGCGTCGGGCCTACGAGCAGGCCTTCGAGGCCGCGCCGGAGGATCCAATCGTGCGGCACGAGCTCGAGGTGCTGCTGCGCTTGCAGGGCGATCGTCGCTCGCTGCCGGCGCTGTGCCTGCGGGCCGCGCGGGACACCTCCGACAAGCACCTGCAGGCCACGCTGCTGGTCGAGGCCGCGGAGCTGCTGCTGTCGACCGGCGAGCAGGAGGATCACGACCTCGCCGGCAACGCGATCCTCGACGCGCTGCGCGTCGACCCCGGCAACCCCTACGCGGTGCGCCACCTCGAGCGCCTGCTCACCGAGCCCGACTCGCCGTTCGTGATCAAGGACGCCGTGAGTGCCCGTGCCGTGCGGGCGCAGTCCGACGCCGAGCGGGCAATCTTCTACGTCGAGAGCGCCGAGCTGCTCGAGAAGGTCGGCGCGTGGGGGCAGGCGCGCCGGGCCTACCTCGCGGCCAAGGGCGCCCTGCCCCAGCTCGCGCCCGCCGATCTCGGCCTCGCGCGCCTGGCCAACGACTCGCGGCGCACCGTCACGGCGGCGCAAGGGCGACAGTCGATCCACGTGCTGGTCGCCGAGGCCCGCGACGCCGCGGTGCGAGCGACCCGCGGCGACGTGCCGGCGCGGGCGCGAGCGCTGGCGCTGATCGGCGAGATCCTCGGCCGCGATCCGAAGCACCGCGACGCCATCGCGCTCGCCCGCACACTCGCCGGGCAGCTCGCCGAGCCCGCTCCGGTGGTCGAGCTGCTCGAGCACGCGTGGCAACGCGTCGACGAGCCGGCACTGCGCTACGAGCTGGCGCTGTTCCTCGCCGAGCACGCGCTCGCGCTCGAGCGCGCGGTGCACTACTACGAGGCCGCGACCGCAGCGAAGCCCACCGGTCGTCGCGCGCTGCGGGGTCTGGTCCACGCGTACCGCCAGATGGGCGACGATCGCCGCGCCGCCGCGGCCACCGAGCGTCTGCTCGAGCAGTTCGATCCCACCGAGCCGTCGGCGATCGACCTGCGCATGGGCATCGCGACGTTCCTCTCGACCGCCGCCGAGACCCTGCCGCGCGCGCTCGACCACGCCCGCATCGTGCTCGACGCCCGCCCCGACGATCCGCGCGCGCTGCAGCTCATGGCCGACCTGCTCGAGCGGGCCGCGCAGCCGCTGGCGGCCGCCGACATGCTCGATCGCCTGGCCTCGCGTGAGCGCAACCGCGACAAGCTGCACGACATCCTGCTGCGCCGCGCCAAGCTGCTGGCTGCGCAGCCCGGTCAGGACGACGCCGCGCTCGATGCCATCGAGCGTGCAGCCACGCTCAACCCCGGCAACCGCGAGACCGTGGCGATGTTCGTCGATCAGCTCGAGCGCACCGGCCAGACCGAGCGCATCGCGAGCTTCCTCGGCCCGATCCGCAACGCCGTGACCGCCAACATCGCCCGCGGCGCGGTGAGCCTGCGGGACTTCGCGCTGCTCGGGAAGGTCGCGCGCCGGGCCAACGCCGAGCTGTCACGCATGGCCGACGCGCTCGCGGCCGCGATCGAGCCCGGCGGCGACAGCCCGGCGACGCTCAAGCCCCCGAGCCCGACCGCGCTGCGCAGCTTCCTCGACGCCGGCGATCAACGTCACGAGGTGCTGGCCGAGAACGAGCCCCAGCCCCTGCACACGCTGCTGACCGCACTCGACGGCGCCACCGGCCGGCTGTCGCACGACTTCCCCATCGTCGGTGCCGCCGACATCGCCGCGATGCCGCGCAGCGAGACGCCGACCGGCATGCAGGACCTCGGGCGCCGGCTCGCCGATCTGCTCGGCGCCCGCCCTCCGCGACTGCAGGCCTCGGCCACCCACAACACCGTGGTGTTCCTGCAGGACCCTCTGGCCACGGTGCGCCTGGGCATCAACCTGTGGAACCTCGGCGACGAGCTCGCGCTGCGGGGCCTGGTCGCGGTCGCGTTTGCGCGGATGGCCTTCGGGGCGCCACGGGTGCGCGCGCTGCCGCCGGCCAGCATCGATCTGCTGCTGGCGGCGTCGTTCGAGATCGCCGGCGTGTTCAACCCGCTGACCGCCGACCCCGATCCCCGTGCGCTCGGCGAGCTGGTCACGCAGCTGCGCAACCTGCTGCCGCGACGCCATCTCAAGACCGTCGAGGACACCTGCCGCGCGCTGGCCGGCTACGCGTTCGACCCCGGCGCGACCGCCCGCGCGACGCGGGCGAGTGACCTGCGCTTCGCGACCCTCATCAGCGCCGATCCGGCGGCCGTCATCGCGGCTGCGTGTGCGCTCGATGGCGTCATCGGCGGCAGCCTCAAGCAGCGGATCAATCGCTCGCGCACCGCCCAGGAGCTGCTCACGCAGCTCATGACCGACGAGATGCTCGCGGTCGCGACCCGTCTCGGCGTGCTGTGACGCTCGCGAGCGGCGGCGCCGGCCACGACCGCGTGCGGCTCTAGCCGTGATCGTGATCGTGATCGTGATCGTGATCGTGATCGTGATCGTGATCGTGATCGTGGTGGTCGTGATCGTGGTGAGCGTGATCGTGATCGTGGCTCTGGACCGCGGGCGCACCGGGTACCGGCACACGACCGCCACGGGTGACCACGCGAAGCAGGCTCGCGACCTGGTAGCCGAGCACACGGTGCGCCCACACCATCGACTCGGGCTCGTCGCTGTCGCGCAGCGCCTTCGCCATGTCCGACAGCGCGCGCGCCGGCACTGGCGAGCCCATCAGCCATGCGTGGCTCGCCGCGTCCTCGAGCGCGTTGGCGATCGGCCCCTTCAGGCCCTTGCGGATTTCCTCGTCACCCGCCGCGGCCTTGGCGATCAGCGCCACGCGAGCGTCGTCGTCGGTCGGCTGCGGCGCGTCGCCGTGCAACTCGGCGGCCTTCTGCAGCATGCCGTCGAGGTTGACCAACGGCGGCCACAGGTCGACGCGGGCGCCCGCCATGACGGCCTCGACTTCACTCGGCTCGAAGGCAGGCGCCTCGGCCACGCGCTCGTGCACGAACGCCGCCGGGCGCTCGGACGGCGCATCGCCGAGCAGCGCGAGCGCCTCGTCGAGCGCCCGCGGCACGCTGAAGCCGGCGGCGATGGTGTTGTCGCGGGCCCAACGGACCCGCGCGCCCAGCCACGACACCGGCAGCTCGCGATCGCCGTGGTTCTTCTCCCAGTCCCGCAGCATGCGTGCGCGCTGGCCATCGGTCTGGTGATAGGCGTTGAAGTCGAGCACGCGATCGTCGGGGCCGATGGTGCCGGCGAACAGCCGCGCGCCCTCGGTGTCCGGGATGCTGATCACGAACCGCAGCGCACCCGGCATCGAGCGCGCGTCGAGGGTCGCCTGCGGGTGCAGGTTGCCGCGCATGGACTGCAGCCCCTGGCCCAGCGACCAGCTCTTGCGCTCGCCATCGGGCACATCGACGCCCTTGCTCTTGAGCGTGTGCAGTGCCTTGCGAGCGGCCTTGCGGACGTCCTTGTCGGGATGGTCGCGCAGGGCATCCAGGCGCGCAGCGTCGCGCGCGGCGAGGAGGTTCGGGATCGACTGGATGAGCGCAGCCGCTTCGGTCATCGGGCGCCGGGCTTACTACATCCCCAGATCCTGCGCAAACGCCGGCCGCAGCTCGGCCCCAGTGCCCCAGCGAGCACGCCGCCAGCGGTCCGCGTACGCCAGCTGCCAGGCCATCGCCGCGCGCACGATCCGCAGCGCCACGCCGCCATCCGCGAGCAGATCCTGGGTCTCGCCGGGGTCACGCGACAGATCGTAGAAGCGCTCGCTCAGACCGGGCCCGAGCCACAGCTTGGCCTGGTCGACGATGCCGGCCTTGCTGCCGTCGCCGAGGTACGCCACGAGCAGTCGTGGCGGCGGCACCGGGTCGTCGATGATCCGCACCAGGCTCTCGCCCTGCCAGGCCTGGGCCGGCGGTAGGCCCAGCAGGTCGACCAAGGTCGGCGCCAGGTCGAGCAGATCGACCGGCGCGTCGATGCGCCCCGACGCCACGAGCTCGGGCGCGCGGATCGCCAGCGGCACCCGCAGGCTCTCCTCGTAGAGCGTGAGGCCGTGACCGGCGCTGCCGTGCTCGAGGAACTCCTCGCCGTGCACGCCCATGAACACCACGATCGCGTCGTCGAGGCGATGGCTCTCGCGCAGGAACGCGAGCAGCTCGCCGGTGGCCTGCGACACCATCTGCAGCTCGCCGCGGTACAGCCGACGCACCCACGCCAGCTCCTTCTCGTCGGGCACGACCTTGCCGAGCTTCACACGGCCGACCCACACGTGTGTGAGGTGGGCCATGGGGCCGCGCGGCGGCATCACGGCGTCGTCGAGCTTGTCGCGCGTGGGCTCGTAGGGCGCCAGCGGATCGGCGAGGTCGAGCATCAGGAACAACCGCCCCATGCGGGCCTGCGTGCGGCTCACGGCCTCGTTCACCACCGCGGTACCGTGGTCGTCCTGACCGTGCCCGCCGCCGACGATGCGCAGCTCGTCGAGCCCCTGGGTGAGCCCGCGGTCGGCGGTGATGTCTTCGTTGGCCGCGACCAGCTCGCGGTAGTGGCCCGCGCGCGCGAGCACCTCGGGCAGCATCGTCTGTCCATCGGCGACGTAGGTGCCGCGCACGGTCATGTGCACCGGCGGCGGCACCGAGCTGAGCCAGCTGGCGTGGCTCGGGATCGCCAGCGGCGAGTTGGCGTAGGCGCGGTCGAACACCAGCGCCTCGTTCATCAACGCCTCGAGCTCCGGAAGCGGCGGGCGTCGGCCCAGCTCGAGCTCGTCCGCACGGGCGCCCTCCACCGCGAGCACGATCAGGTCGCGGAGCTTGCGGGTGCGCCGGTCGAGCGGCGTGTCGCGTTTGGCGACCACCCGCGCCGCGGTGATGCGGGCGCCGGCTTCGGCGTCGCGATCGCTGCGCGTGCGCAGCTCGATGCGGATCGGCGTGTCACCCCACGCGCTCAGATCGATCACGCGGTGGTTGCCGGTCTCGCGCAACGGATCCTGCGCGGCCATGGTCGGTGCGTGCCCCTGCCGATGATCGTCACTGCTCGACACCAGCACCTCGAACACGCCCTTGCCGTGGACGTCGAGCTCCAGTCGCGCCCGCCGGGGCGGTCGCACGTAGTACGCCAGCGCAGTGCCGGCCGCGAGCGTCAGCGACGGCCGACCGGCGTCGTCGTGATCGACGCGAAACGGTGGCGGCGGCTCGCCGTGGGGCACGGCCGTGATGCGCTCGTGCGTACCGATCTCGACGCTCGCGACCGCGGCCGCGAGCTCGGCACCGTGCTCGCCCAGAGTGCGGCGGAAGTGCAGCCGCAGGCGATTGTCGCCGTGGTGGGTGAGATCCGGCGGCAGCGAGAAGGTCCGACGCTCCCACGCGCTCGACACCATCAGGTTCGCCAGCGGGCGGTCGTTCCACAGCACCGTCACGGCCTGCTCCGGCGCCAGCGCCCGCAACGTGATCGCCATCGCGAGACCGGGGTGGCCGTCGGTCTCGGGGTGCAGCGCGGGCGAGAGCTCGCCGTCGATCGGCAGATCCAGCGCCGCGGTCTTGCCCACGACCAGCCCCGCGCGCCGACCATCGACGGACTCGGCGACCCGCCACGCCGACTGCCGCGTGAGCGCGAGGTGCTTGGTCGACGACTGCAGGCCGAGGTCGACCACCATCGCGCCGTCGCGGAGCAGCACCGCGTTGGGCCGCTGCGCCAGCAGATCGAGCCAGCCGTCCTTGCTCTCGAGCCGCGGGGTCGGAGCCGCGGGTGCGGGCTCCGAGACCCGGCCGATCTCCGGCAGCGACGCCGACGGGTCCTCGCGCGCGTGCGGCTCGGGGCAACCCAGCAGCGCCAGCCACATCCATGCCCCCCACCGCGTGGTTCGGCGCGTCATGTCGTGCGGTCCTGTCGACGCACGACCACGTGCGCCGTGGTCGCGATGACGGTGGCGATCGCGGGCAATGGCGCGGACCACCAGCCCAGCACGCCGACGCGCACCGCGGCCTCGATCCACGCGCACGCGCCGATCACCGCCGCGATGCCCAGCAGCTGCGGCGCCCACGGTCGTTCGCGGCTGCGCCGATGATCGAACCAGGCCAGCACGAGGCACGCCGCGATCACACCGGCACCGAGCACGACCGCGCCGTCGCCCAGGCCCTGCGCGAGCGCGACCACCGGGCGCAGCAGCGGCGATGCAGCCAGCTCGTCGGCCAGCGCCAGGCTCGGCAGCGCCGCCGGCCACGGCCACATGCACGCGAGCAGCTGCGCCAGCAGCCCCGCCAACACCAGCGACGGCGCGCCCCGGCGGGTGCGGAGCCACACCGCGCCCGCCAGCAGTGCTGGGCCGATCGCGAGTGCCGGCGCGAGTCGCCGGCGGGTCGGCGTCGGGGCCCGCACCGCCCACCCGCGCCGCTCGAGTCGGAGCGACAGCACCGCCGCGTCGTCCTGCACGATCATCTCGGCGCGCAGCCCATGGGGCCCACGATCGAGCTCGAAGATCCCGCGGCGCTCGATCGCGGCGCGCAGCGGCGCATCGACCCACGCCGGACCATCGATGCCGAGCAAGACCGGCACCTTCGCCGGCGTCCCACCCTGCGTGGCGTCGCCGCGCACCAGGCCCGCGGTCTGCTCGAGCGCGCGCAGCTCGTCGTCGGCCATCGTCGGCAGCAACGCCGCGGCGACCTGCTCACGATCGATGCTCGCCAGCGCGAAGCCCAGCAGCGCCCAGGCGGTCATGAGCCCGATCCGCGCACGCGCACGGCCGGCGCCCGACGTCGAGGGCGCCCCGCTCACGGCGTCTCCGGCTCCGGCAGCCACAGTGCAGGCGCGAGCGGCAGGGCGAACAGCACCCGCAGCAGCCACACGTCGTCGTCGACGACCGCCGTCGGGCGCCAGCCACCGTCGCGATCGGGCCGCAGCGCCGCCGGTCGCTCGAGCAGCACGCGCTCGAGCGCGACCCGCGAGCCGGGCGGTGCCATCGTGACCACCTGCGCCGCCGCACTCGCGCGCGTGCGCGCGTCGCCGAGCACCAACGCACCAATCGCGAGCCGACGACGCACGGTCCACTCGCGCGCGTGGGTTGCCAGCGCCAAGCGTGTGTGTGTCCACGAGTTCGGCGCGCCGAAGCTCGACACCCACGACGGCAGCTCGGGCACCCGTCGGGCCGCAACCTGGAGCGCGAGCAGCTGGTCGCTCGCGAACGCGGGCGCGCGCGGTAGCTCGCGGCGGCCGAGTCGCGTGGCTGCGACCGGATGCCTCGCGAGCAGCTCGCCGGGCAGCACCGCCGCGATCGTCACCTCGATCGCGGTGTCGTCGTGGATGCGTGGCGCGAGCGAGGCCACCAGGCGCTCGCGCCACGCGGCGCGTCGAGCCTGCGGCAGCCCGGCGGCGGCCTCGACGACGTGGCGACGCACCGCCTCGCGCCCCGCCGGCGTGTCGCGGGGCCCCCACGCCAGCCAGCCGTCCTCGACCGCGCCGATCAACATCGCGTGCCGTGCCGCCTCGGCCTCCGCGCCGCGCGCGTGCAGTACCAGCTCGCGCAGCGCGAGTCGGAGCACGTCGCGTGCATCGTGGCCGGCGGCCATGCGCGCCAGCTCGCGCCACGCGGCGGCTGCGTCACGGGCGGCGGCCGCCGCCGCGGTGCCGAGCTGGGCGGCACGCATGCCGTCACCGCTCTGTAGCGCCAGCTCGGCGCCGACCAGCAGCAGCGGTGCAACCCGCAGCTCGGGCGCGTGCGAGAGCAGCTCCGACAGCCGCGCAGCGGTCGGACCGGCACCGCGGGCCGCGAGCAGCGGCAGCAGCAGCCGGGCGTTGCACACCAACGTGGGGTCCGCCTCGATGCCGGCCGCGATCCGCTCGGCCGCATCGACCGCGGCAGGCTCGCGCGCCGCCGCCAACGCGTCACCGAGCGGCGAGCGGGCGCCCGGCACCAGCGCCTCATCGAGTCCCGGGCACGCACCGGCCGCTGCGCGGGCGTGGGCCCGCGCAAACGCCAGCTCACGCAGCTTCGATCGCGTCGCGCCAAGCCACTCACCGCCCAGCACGACCTCGATCGCGGTGCGATCGGCGGCCCCATCCGCGCACGGGCCCTCGCAGAGCAGCTCTTCGACGAGCACGGCCGTCGCCGCGGCGGCGCGCAGCGGCTCGAGGTCGGCCTGCTCGCTGGCGCTGGCCAGCGCGAGCGCCCGCCAGGGTCGCCCCCACGCCAGCGCGCGCGCGACCTCGTCCTGCAGCCACGTCGTCGCATCGGGCAGCCCCGCTGCGATGGCGCCCCGCAGCACCGCGATCGCGGTGGCGAGCGACAGCTCGCGGTCACCGGCGGCGTCGCGCAGCCGCGCGTAGAGCAGCAGCTCGGGCACGCTGCGCGCGGTCGGCTCGACCCGCTGCGACCAGTGGCCGGAGGTCGGCGCAATGACGTCGCGATCGACGGGTCCGCTCGGCGCGTCCCGGCGCGCCTGTGGTCGCCAGCGCGCGACCAGGTCCTGCTCGACGCCGGTGCCATCGTCCACGTACGCCAGTCGTCGCCAGTCGACGATGCCGTCGATCATCGCCGCGCGATCGGCCCACAGCATGCGCTGCGCGCTCGACACGGCGCCACCGTCGGGGCTGCGTCCCAAGACGCGCTCGAGCTGCAGGCGCAGCCACGCCGCCTCGGGGGCGCTGCGCGTCGTCAACAGCGGCACGAACGCGTCGTCGGGTAGCTCGCCGATCCACCCGCGTAGCTCGTCGTCGTCGACCAGCGCGAAGCCGAGCTCGCCACGGATGTCCGCCAGCAGCAGCTCGACGATCGTCGCGGCCGGCAGCTCGCGCCCGTGCTCGGCCGCGAGTCGACGCAACGCAAGCGGACCCTGCTCGGTCGCGCGCGCCATCGCGGCCGCGTCGTCGCGCTCGAGATCGCGGTCGGTGGCCACGTCGCAATCGCGACATGGCAACGACGCCTGCACCCGCGCATCGACCTGCGCCGCTGCGATCGCAGTCGCCGCCCGGCGCGGGCGCGACTCCTGCTCCCCACAGGCCGCGCGGACGCGGTCGAGATCGTCGAGGGCTGCGTCGCCCTCCCCGATGCGGATCCACCCATCTGCACGGGCGCGCAGCAGCGCGCACACATCGTCACGCCCCCGCAGCAACGTGCGATCGATGGTCGCCACGCGCGTGTAGTGGGCGGCAGCCATGCCGTCGCGTCCCATGCGTTGCTCGAGCGCCGCGAGCTCGAGCAACGAGCCGAGCTGTGCATGTCGACGGAAGTCGCCGAGCAGCACCGCGCGCGCGTGCTGGTGCTGCCCCTCGGCCTCGAGCGCACGGGCATAGGCGCGGGCGCCCGCCCTCGCGGGGCGCCAGCGCATGTGATCGGCGGCGTCGATCACCGCGTCGTGGTCGCCGCGATGCTCGAGCCGCACCAGCTTCGCGTTGCAGCCCAGCAGCCAGAGCGAGAGTCCCAGTGCGATGCGACGCGACAAGGGCGTGCCCTCCGGTTCCGCTACGACGCCGCGCAGGCGAGCGCTGCCGCACCGCCAGCGTCGCCGACCAGCGCGTCGAGTAGCTTGCGCTCGTCGCCTCGCAGCTGCTCGCGTCCAGCCAGGCTCGCGCACAGCTCCGGCCGCGCACCGTCGTCGTCACCGAGGTGCAGGTACGCCTGGGCCAGGCGCAGGTGGAGATCGATGCGGCCGGGTGCGGCCGCGACCAACTGTTCGAGCATCTCGAGCCCGCGCTCGGAGTCGCCGTGCTCGAGCAGGCGCCCCGGCGCCATCACGTAGAGCGAGCCGAGCATCGCGGTCGCTGCCTGATCGCGGTAGGCCGGATCGCGCTCGAGGCTCGTGCGCGCCCACTGCTCGGCCGAGGTCACGAGCTTGCCCGCGTCGGCGCCGCGCAGCTCTGCGACGCGTCCCAGCAGGGCCGCTCGCACGAAGGCGTAGGCCGCGGTGCCGTCGTCGGGGCTCCGCTCGACGCGGGCGAGTGCGTCCACGCGCGCCTGCTCGCCGTCGCGGCCGTCACCGATGTCGCGCTCGAGCGCCTCGTAGACCGCCACCGGGTCGGTGGGGGCGTCGCCGGGGTGGTCGAGATCGGCGCTCGGCTTGGGAGTACAGGCGATGCACAGCAGGATCGTCGCGAACCAGCGCACGGCGACAGGCTTACCACGATTGCCGTCCGTGCGGCGTCGCCGAGCCTTGCCGGCCTACTTCTTCTTCGCGTACGCGCTGGTCACCGATTCGTAGGCCGACGCCTCGACGGCGCGCAGCGACTTGAGCCCCGCCGCGGCACAGGCCTTCTCGCCTTCACCCGCGCAGATCGAGCCCAACGAGCCCTTGAACGTGGTCACGGCGTCGGCCGACGCCACGCCGAACGCCACCACCGGCATGGGCGGCAACGCGGCCGAGAACCACACTGGATGCACCTCGGCCTCACCCACGAGGTTGCGCAGCTCGGCCATCTGCGCGTCGTCGACCAGCGCGCACTCGGCCTCGTCCTTGAGCACCTTCTTGAGCGTCTGCACCGGTCGCGTCGTCGTCACGATCGTGAAGTCCGACAGGGAGAACGCGCCCGCCGCGACCACCTTCTCGATGAACGGCACATCACCGGCGTGGTTGCTCGCGAGGGTCTTGCCCTTGCAGCCGGCCAGGTCGGTGTGGTGCTTGCTGATGACGTAGTACTGCGCCCCGCCACCGCCCTCGATCTCGGCCTGACCGACGACCGCGAGCTTGTACGTGTCGCGCAGCGCGAGATAGGCGCCCAGCGAGAGGATCCCGAACTCCGGCTTGTTGGCCTCGACGTACGTCTTCGCCGCGGCCCGCTTGGTCTGGTAGCTCCCGCTCGCCGCGGTCCAGCCGTTGGCCTTCGCGACGTGGACCATCAGGCTGTCGAGGTAGGTCTGCGCGGTGGCGGGGGAGCCGGCCCCGTTCTCGCGCAGGACCAGGAAGTGGACGTCCCCCTGTGCGGCCGCGGCCGGGGCTGCGAGGGTCAGAGCGAGGGTGGCGGCCGCGAACGTTCGTGCAATCGTCATGGGGCGCTGAGCCTGCGTGAGACGGCAGGGTCGCCGAGAGTATGCACGAGGGTCGGACCGGGTCGGACACAGGTCACACCTGGATCGATGCTCAGTCCTCTTCCACATAGGTGAACTCGCGGCCGAAGGCGTCCCGGAAGCGCCGGTGGCCGGCGCCGCGGGCGACCTCGCGCTCCGGAACGAGGGTGATCTTGCCGCCGCCGCCGGGCAGGTCGACGGCGAACTGCGGGATCGCCAACCCGCTCACGCGCCCCCGCAAGCGGTCGAGGATCTCGATGCCAGTCTCGATCGGGGTCCGCAGGTGCGCGGTGCCCGGGGCGGGATCGCACTGGAACATGTAGTACGGCCGGCAGCGCTGCCGCAGGAGCCAGCGATTGAGCTGCTCGACGCACGCCGCGTCGTCGTTGATGCCGCGCAGCAGCACCATCTGGTTGCCGAGCACGAAGCCGGCGTCGGCGAGGATCGCCAGCGCGCGGGCGGCCTCCGGCGTGCACTCGCGCGGATGGTTGAAGTGGGTGTGCACGAACAGCGGCCCGAAGGGGCGCAGGGCCGCGACCAGCTCGGGGGTGATGCGCTGCGGCAGCGTGACGGGGTTGCGCGTGCACAGCCGTACGACCTCGACGCTGTCGATGGTCCGCAGCTCGGCGACGATGGCAGCGAGCCGAGCATCCGACAGGCTCAGCGGATCGCCGCCGGACACGAGCACGTCGCGCACCTCGGGCGTGCGTCGCAGGTACGCGAACGCCTCCGCGAGCTCCTCGCGTCGCGGTGCACTCGTCTCGTCACCGACCTTGCGCGAGCGCGTGCAGTGCCGGCAGTACACCGGACAGTTGTGCGTGACGTACAGCAGCGCGCGATCGGGATACCGGTGCGTGAGGTGCTCGACCGGGCTGTGGGCGTCCTCGCCCAGCGGATCGCGGAGCTCCGACGGCGTGATGCGCAGCTCGTCCTCGCACGGGATGGCTTGGCGACGCACCGGGCACTCGGGGCCGCCACACAGCGAGAGGTAGTACGGCGTCACGGCGAACGAGAAGTCGCGCCGTTCGGAGATGCCGCGCCGCTCCGACGGGGTCAGCGCCAGTCGGGTCTCGAGCTGTGCGAGCGTGGTGACACGGTTGCGCAGCTGCCAGCGCCAGTCGTTCCACGATGCTGCGGGCACATCGGCCCACGCCGGGTGACGCGGCGAGTCGCCGACGCGATCGTCGATCATGCGGTTTCAGTATGGCCGTTGCGCGCCGCGATTGCGATCGCGAGCAGCGCCAGCGGCAGCGCGACCGCAACCAGCCACGGCATCGCGGGATCGAGCGGCTCGAACCACGCGCCCGCGGTGGTCGTGACGGTGTCGACCACGGCGGAGTCGAGCCCGCGCAGCGCGCCATAGCCGACCGCGGTCGCCAGCAGGTAAGCGCCGACCAGTACGCTCAGACGCCGTCGCGGCGACAGGCCCGCGCCCAGTGGCGCCGACGGCAGCGAGGACAGCACCCGCGCCGTGAAGAACGGATCGATGCCGAGGTCCTCCCCCACCGCATCGTCGCTCGCCTCGAGGTGGGCACGGACGTGCGTGCTCATGGCTCGTCCTCACCGACGTCGTCGTCGCCGTCGTCCAGTCGCGCGTCCCAGCCGTGCAGCTTGCCGCGCAGCAATCGCTTGGCGCGGTGCAGGTGGGTCTTCACGGTGCCCAGCGGGAGCTCGAGGATCTCGGCGATCTCGGGGTACGAGAGATCCTGCAGGTAGTAGAGCACCACCACGCCGCGGTAGCGCTGCGGGAGCTCGGCCACCGCGGCCGCGAGATCGCGACGCAGGTCCGCACGCGGAGCGCTGTGGGCGTCCTCGGGCGCGACCGCAGCGCTGTCGTAGCCGAGCGGCAGCACGGCGAACGTCTTCGCCCGGGTCGCGTGGTTGAGGTACGCGTTGTAGCTGATGCGGTACAGCCAGGTGCCGAAGCTGGCGCGGCCCTCGAACCCGCACAGCCCGCGATAGGCCCGCAGGAACACCTCTTGCGCGAGATCGTCGGCGAGCGTCCGATCGCCGCACAGCCGCAACAACAGCCCGCGGACCTTGCCCTGGTGCCGGCGCACGAGCTCGGCGAAGGCGGGACGGTCACCCTCGGCCGCCGCGCGGACGAGCGCCGCGTCCTCGCGGGGGCCGGTCGTGCTCGCGTCGACGGTGCCGACCAGCTCGGGTGCGCGTAGGTTCGTGATCGCGATGGCCATCGAAGATCCTCAGTTCCGCATCGCGAGCCGAAAGCTCAACAGATAGCCGGCACCGATGAAGGCGGGCACCAGGCCCCCGGCACACAACCCGCGATCGCCGGTCAGCAACCCCGCCACGACCAAACCCAATCCAGCGAAGCCCAACACGATGCCGCGGCGCAGGTCGTTGCGCGCGGGCGCCGACAGCAGACCCGGCGGCGGCTCATGGCCTTGCTCGACCAGCCGCCGGGCCAGCTCGAGGCGCTTGTGCTCGGCCGACAGCCGCATGCGCCCCAGCGCGATGACGACCAACGCCGCCAGCGCGAGGAACACCACACCGAAGCCACGCAGCGGACTCGCGCTCGGCCCGTCGACGCCGACCTGCAGCTCGAGCCAGGCGCCCGCGGCGTGGACCTGCTCGGCGCAGCCGATGCCGAAGTCGACGACGTCGAAGGCCCGCTGCCACACGTCCATTGCCATGGTCGGCTCGGCGGCGTGGGCATCGGTCGCGACCCCGAACACCAGCGCGCCCACCAGCACGCCGACCGCCGGCAGAACCGGCGCGACCCGGCGCGAGATCTCAACGGGCGTGGAGGGCGTACGTCGGGTCATCGCGCAGGATCGCTGCCAACCGCTTCGACCCCGCCCTGCCGCCCCCGGTTTCGCGTCCAACGTCGCCATGCCGCGGTCCCCAGCATCGCGCACAGCTCCACCGCCAGGAGCACGATGATGGGGTCATAGGGCGTGCGCAGGCGCACGTCGCCGAAGTAGATGGCGGCGACGATGAAGGCAGACCACAGGTGGACCGCGACCAGCGCGAGCTTGGGATGCCGTGCCGGCCAGAACACCAGCAGCGCGGCGAGCACGGCCGGAATCGCGAACACGCTGGCGTGCACCACGCCCCAGGTGGTCGCGACCGCGGCCCACTTGCCCTTGCCGGAGTCGGGCCAGAGCACGTTGTACCGCCACAGCATCAGCACGTGGACCAGCGCGAACTCGGCCTGCTTGGCGAGGCCGCCCTGCGCCACGCACTGGCGCATGTACTCGCCGTGCTTCTCGGCGTCGCCGATGTAGCCGTAGTAGTAGAAGTACTTGTCGATCACGGGATCGAGCTGCGGCCACTCGCCGGGCGCGAGGCTGGCACGCTTGGCCAGCTGCAGCAGCGGCGGCGGCCCGAACACGGTGCGCGAGCGCGACGGCTGATCCGGCAGCGCGATGATCTTGGTGACGTGGCAGCGACCGAAGACCTGGTTGAAGCTGCCGTTCTCGGAGATCAAGCCGTAGCGACCGGTGTGGTAGTGGAGCCGCCAGGCGGAGAACGCCAGCACCAGCAGCAGCGGTGCGGCCGCGTGCAGCAACAGCCGCAGGGTCAGCCGCGGCCACAGCCGCCGGCCGAAGAACCACAGCGGCCCGAGCAACGCGACCGCGACCAGGATCTGCGGCCGCATGACGGTCGCGAAGGCCAGCGCGAAGCCGGCCAACCACGCGTCGCGTCGCCGCCCGTGGTCGACCACGCGCAGCAGCAACCACGTGCCGGCGAGCATGCCGAGCGCGAACGGGGTCTCGCTGAGGAAGTAGCCCGACAGCGAGATCATCGGATAGTCGAGCACCAAGAACGTGCCGACCACGGGCGCAACCCAGGCGAAGCGACTGGCGCGACGGGCGAGCAGATACCCGAACATCGCGTTCGCGGCCCCGATCACCGCGAACGCCACACCGACGGGGCCGAGCTGGCCCTTCCCGAACACGCGCTCGACCGCGAACATGAGCACGTGCGTGCCCCACGGGTAGAACGCCGCGTACTCGCGCTTCGACCACGGCTGCACGAACAGCCCCTCGGCGCGGCCGACGTAGCCGTTCATGTCCGAGTACACGTAGTCGGCCGGCGGGTGAACGAAGAGGTTCCAGTGCACGCGCACGACCAGCGCGGCAACGAAGATCGCGAGCGTCCAGCGCTCGCGCACGAGCCACGCCGCGATGCGCCGCGGCCACGGTTGCGTCGCGCTCACGCGCGCTCCCCCTGCCCGCCCCGGCGCTGCCACAGCTGCCAGAAATCGAGCGCCGCCGGTCGCGGGCACGGCTCGCCGCCGCCCCAGCGCAGCAGTGCATCGACGCGGGCGTAGCCACATGCGGTCATCGCTGCGAGCTCGGACGCGTGGGTGCGTGCGAGCGTGGGGACGCGATCCCAGAACCTCGCAGGCTCGTGCTCGAGGCCATAGAACACCGGCTGGATCCCGAGCTGCTCGTCGAACCACGCCGACGCGCGGGTCCACGCATCGGCCGTGGGCTCGCGCTCGGGCATGAGGTAGGCGCAGCTGATCACGGCGGCGGACAGTTCGTCCCACAACACGGCACGTCCGTCGATGGTGTCGGTGTCGTAGGGGATCGCGCCGTAGTCGAAGCCATGGTCGTCGGCGAGGCGCCCCGCGAGGGCCACGTGGACCAGCTCGTGCAGCAGGTTGGGCAGGCCCTCGACCTCGATGCGGACCCGCGGGGGATCGCCCGCGAGCGCGGGCTCCGGCGGCCGAAACCAGGCCGCTGGTGTGGTCCAGCCGGCGGGATCACCCCGCACCGGGTCGGCGAACGGATCCGTCGGCGCCAGTGCGCGCACCGAGTTCTCGGCCCCCGCGTGGATCCGAACTTCCGCTCCGAGACGACGAAGTGTTTTGGCACACACCGCAAACAAAAGCTGTTCCTCGGCGGCCCGATCGTGCGGTATGGTGGAGCCTGGCATCCGTTCGCGGGCGCCATCCTATGCGGGGCCTCGCCTCCGCGCCATCACTCCCATGGCCCCCCCAGCCATCATCACGCGCGGCGCACGAGCGGTCCAGCTGGGCCGCTACCTGCTCGTGGGGCGGCTGGCCAGCGGCGCCACCTCCACCGTCTATCTCGCGCGGGCGCTCGGCGAAGGCGGGTTCGCACGGGAGTTCGCGGTCAAGGTGCTGCATCCGCACCTCGACCCGTCGCTGCGCAGTCGCTTCCTCGACGAGGCGCGTCTGACCTCGCGGGTACGCCACCCCAACATCGTCAACGTCATCGAGCTCGGGGTCGATCGCGGGCTCGACTACCTGGTGCTCGAGTACGTCGACGGCGTCGATCTGCGTCGCCTCATGCTCTCGCGCAGCGTACCGCTACGTCCGAGCCAGGCGGCGCTGTTGGTCGCCACGGTCGCGCGCGGGCTGCATGCGCTGCACACGGCCGTCGACGAGCACGGCCAACCGATGCAGGCAGTGCACCGCGATCTCTCGCCGCACAACCTGATGATCGACCGCAACGGTCGCGTGGTGCTGATCGACTTCGGGCTCGCCAAGCTGCACGCGCGCAGCGAGCACACCGAGGTCGGCGTGCTGTGCGGACGCCTGCAGTACATGAGCCCGGAGCAGGCCCAGCTGCAGGCGCTCGACGCCCGCAGCGACGTGTTCTCGCTGGGCTCGGTGCTGTTCGAGCTGCTGACCGGTCGCCTGCCCTTCGGCGACGATGACTCGCGACAGACCCACGAGCGCCTGTTGGCCTGCGACACCGCCGCGATCGCGACGCTGCTCCACCAACGCTTCGCCGGCAACAACCCCTCCGACACGCTCGGCAAGGGTCTGGCGGAGATCGTCTTGACGTGCCTGCAGCGCGAGCCGAGCGATCGCTTCGGCTCGGCGGCCACGCTCGCCGACGCGATCGAGCAGCAGCTGGCGATGTCCGGCGTCGACGTGGTGGCGCTGCAGCGCGAGCTGGCCGAGGTCGCGGCCGCCAGCGCCGGTGGCGTGTCGGCGCTGCCGCCCGCGGTGCTGCCGGCGGGCGCGAGCGGCAACCCCCGCGGCCGCGCGACGCGGTGGTTGGCGGCCGCCGGCGTCGCCGCGTTGCTGACGACCGCCGCGTACGGCTGGCGCACGATGCAGCGCGACGCCACGATGGAGGCCGCCGAGCGCGAACCGCCGGCGCTGGCCGCCGACGCGGCGCCGAGCCGCGGCAGCGATCGCGTGGTGCCGGCCAGCCCGCCCCCACCGCCGGCCGCCCCCGCACCGGCCACGCTCACGGTGCCGGTGCCGATGCCCACGACCTCCGCGATCGTGCCCGCGGCGGTGGCCGCCCCCGAGCCCAGCGGCGCGGGCCAGCGGCGCGCCCGACGACGCGCCCGCGCGCTCAAGCCCAACCCGTACGCACCCTGATCGATCGTAGGATCCCCGCCGGCGTGATCCGATCCCGAGTGAGCGCGCGACGGCGACGGCGAGCGTGGACCATCGCGCTGGTGCTCGCGTCGCTGGCCGCACCGCGCATCAGCGCAGCCTCCCCATGGTCGGTGCGCGGGCCGCTGGCGGAGCGCGCCGCCCCGAGCCTGCGGCCGAGCGCACCGGAGCGCGACGACACCGACCTCGCGGTGCGACGGGAGGCCGAGGCCGCCTTCGCCGATGGCGAGGCGGCGTTCGAGCGGGGGGACTACGCCACCGCGTCGGTGCGCTTCGCCCGGGCGCAGGCCCTCTCGCCGCACCCCTGGACGCTCTACAACCTCGCACTCTCGCAGTCGCGCAGCGGCGATGCGTTGGCGGCGTTCCACAGCTTCGACGCGCTCAGCCACGCGGCCACCACCGACGGCGAGCGCACCGAGGCCGCCCGCGAGCGCGACGCCTTGTTGCCGTTGCTCGCGACCGTCGAGCTGGGCGGTCCGGTGGGCTCGCGGGCATGCATCGACGGCGTCGCGCTCGTCATCGTCGAGGATCAACGCCGCCGCGTGCTCGCGCCCGGGGTGCATCGCGTGACGACGATGCGCAGCGACGACAACCTCGCGCTCGCGGCGGGACAGCGCGTGCACGTCGACGCCAGCGCACCGCGGACGCGTCGGGATCGGCGACGCGCGTGGGCCGGACTCACGATCGGCGGCGGCGTGGTGGCGGTCGGCGGTGGCATCGCGGGAGCCGTGCTCGCCGAGCGTCCGGTCGCGCAGGGGCTCGCGGGCGCGGCCGCGGTCGGTGGTGCGGTTGCGGTGATCGCCGCCGCCGTGCGCCTCGCCCACGACACGCGCAATCCCGCGGCCCCCGCGGTCTTGCACTGCGGCGACGCACCGACCGAACCGTAGCGCGCCCGCGGTCGGGTGGCGCCCGCTGTGGGCTCGCCGCCGGTGGTGAAACCGGGGCTGCTAGAAGCGGCCGCCGAGCGTCAGCAAGGCGCCCTCGCGCGAGAGCGCCAGGTCGGCGCCGATGCGTCGACGCGCCCGCACGCCGATGCCGAGCAGCGCCGCACCAGCGGCCAGCACCGCGAGGGCCGGGATGCCGAGGGTCAGCGCACCGCGGCGGCGCGCGCTGACCTGGCAGCCGTTGCCCCCCGCCGGTCGGCAGGGATCGCTGGCGGCCAGCGCCAACGAACCCACGCCCATCACCGTGCCCACCGCGAGGAAGATGATGCCGCCGCGGATCCGGCGACCGGCCAGCTGCCCCTCGGGGCTGTCGCGGCGCGGATCGTAGTCGGCCTCGAGCGCGTCGTCGTCGGACGCGAGGTCATCGCCGGCCGCCGGCGACGCGCCCTCGGGCACGTCGGGATCGTCGGCGGCCAAGGACGGCGGCGGCGTGGGCTCGGGGCCCGCGGGCTCGAGCTCGTCCAAGCCCGCGCGCGGCTGCGTGACCCCAGTGCCGTCGACCGGCGGGCTCGGCGGGCGCTGCGGTCCCTCGTAGGTGCGTGGCGCGGCATCGGCCGATCGCGGCGCGCCGACGAGGCTCGCGGCGACGAGGATCGCGATCGGAGCGAACTGGGCGCGCATCGACAAACCTGGGCCGTCCGGGGCCGCACGCTAGCAGCCCGGCCCGGCGCTTCGCAACCCGAGGGCACCCGCACCCGTGCGCTCGGCTATCATCGGTGGCGGTGCTGCTGACCTCCTTGCTCTGGGCGGCGCTTGCCGCCGCGCCGTCGCCGGTCCGCTGCCCCACCCACGAGGCCGCCGCGGTCGAGCTGGGCAATGCCGACGCGCCGCTGCGACTGTCGGCGTACGTCGATCCGGCGAGCACCTCGGCGGCCACGACCTGGACGGAGCTCACGCGGATCGTGGCCGAGCACGGCGACGGCCTCACCATCGCGGTGTGGTTCGTGCGACCGCCGCAGGCCTACGACCCGCGCATCGAGCGGGTGCGCCGACTCGCGCTCGCGGCGGTCCGCCTCGGACGCGTCCGTGAGGCGCTCGCGCTGGTCGCACGCCGCGGACCCGAGTTCGTGGCGGTCGCGCTGGCCGACGAGTCCCGCCACGACGGCCTCGCGCGCGCGCTGGCGGTGGAGCGCCGCGCCCTCGACGACGCGCTCGCCGGTCGCTGCGACGCCGCGCGCGTCGACGATGCATCGGCGATGGCCGCCGAGCTCGCGCGCCGCTCCACCCTTGGCGCGCTGCGACTGCCCGCGTTCGTGGTCGGCACGTTCGTGTTCGACGACGGCCCCGGCCTCGACCGCGTGCGGGCCGAGCTCGCCCGAGAGCCGGTCCGCAGCGCGCTGCGGTGGCGCATCGAGGCCGAGCCCGCCATCGCGCCACCGATCCGCGGCACGTCCGAGACGATGCGGGTGCCGCCCCCGGGCGGGGCCGACCTCGGCGGCGTCGGCCTGCCGCACCGGCTCGTGGTGGTCGCCCAGGGCGAGGACGACCCCAACCTGTTCCTGACGCTGCCGCGCGCGCTGCAGTTCCGCGCCGCCCACCCCGGCGTCCTGTCCGTGCACGTGCGGGCCCTCGGTCGCTCGTTCGTGGCGACCCAGCTGCGGCAGCGGCTGTGTGCCGCGCGGCTGGGCGGGCGCGAGCTCGACTACCTGCGCGCGCTGGCGGCCGCCCCCGACGTTCGTCGCGAGCCCGATGAGGCGCTGGTCGAGCTGCTACGGGCGCTCGACGCCATCGCCGACCAGGACTGCGACGACGCCGACGAGCCGCCCGCCACCGGCCTCGCCGAGGGGGCGTGGCTCGATGGGATCCCGCGCTCCGCCGCCGAGCTCGACGACCTCGCGAGCCTGGTGCGTCAGGGGCAGCGCGCGCGTCGTCCGCTGTCGCTGTGGACGGCGATCCCCGCCGGCGAAGCCCCCTGACCGCGTGATGACGCGACGCGGGCGATCGACCGTCGCGCGGGGCAACGCCGGCACTGGTGCCCACGCGTAAGCTGTTATCATCGCGCCGCCCCGAGCGACCATGGAGGTGCGCTACTTCGCCGCGACCGACATCGGTCGCAAACGTGCCGCCAACGAGGACAACTTCCTCGTCGACCACGATCTGCGCCTGTTCGTCGTCGCCGACGGCATGGGCGGCCACGCCTCGGGCGAGATCGCCAGCGCCATCGCGGTGCACGCGGTGCGCGACGTCGTGTTCCGCGAGCGCGTGCTGCTGGGCGAGTACGACGACGAGGACCCCCGCAGCCACGTCGAGGTGTGCACGCTGCTCGAGTACGCGGTGCACTGCGCCGGCGAGCGCATCCACGAGCGCGCGCAGAAGGAGCCCGAGAAGCGCGGCATGGGCACCACCATCGTGGTGCTGCTGCTGATCGGCGCCCGCGGCTTCATCGCCTACGTCGGCGACAGCCGCATCTACCTCGCGCGCGGCGGCATCATCTACCAGCTCACCGAGGACCACAGCCTCAAGAACGAGCTGATCCGCCTGGGGAAGATCCGCGCCGACGAGTTCGAGGAGAGCCCCTACGCCGGCCTCAAGAACGCGATGACCCGTGCGGTCGGGGTCTACCCCATGGTCGAGGTCGACACGCTGGACTTCGACGTCATCCCCGGCGACGCGTTCGTGCTGTGCAGCGACGGGCTGTACGAGTACCTCGACGACAACGACCTCGTGCGCGCGCTGTCGCTGCCGGAGATCCGCGAGGTGCCGGGGCGGCTCATCGAGCTCGCCAACACCCGCGGCGGCAAGGACAACATCACCGCGGTCGCGGTGCAGATCGCCGGCGAGGCCAGCGACAAGGACCGCGCCAGCGAGGTCAACTTCACCCTCGATCGCCTCAAGGGCGTGCCGCTGTTCCGGCAGCTCAGCTATCAGCAGCTGGTGCGCATCATGAACATCGCGCGCTCGCGCACGCTCGACGTCGGGCAGGCCATCTTCCGCGAGGGCGACGATGGCTCGGAGCTGCACGTGCTGCTGCGGGGCAAGGTCGAGCTCTCGCGCGGCGGCGTGCGCATCGCCGAGCTGCCCGCCGGCACCCACCTGGGCGAGATGGCGCTGATCGACGCCAGCCCACACACCGTGACCGCGACCGCCAGCGAGCCCAGCAAGGTGCTGGGCATCGCGCGCCACGACTTCTTCGAGATCCTCCGCAAGGAGCCGGCGCTCGCGGTCAAGCTGCTGTGGAGCTTCGTGCGCGTGCTGGCCGAGCGCCTGCGGACCACCACCGCCGAGCTCACCCACGCGCGGGCGCCCGAGTTCGAGCCCGACGAGCCCCCTCACGAGGATCCGTTCGCCCCATGAGCACCGACGACGACGGCCGCGACGACGGCGTGGCGGCCCTCGAGCAGGCCGCGTGGTCCATGTTGCCCCACGCGCACTGCCCCTACTCGGGGTTCCAGGTCGGCGCCGCGCTGCGCGACACCGACGGCAAGGTGTGGACCGGCGCCAACGTCGAGAACGCCAGCTACACCCTGGGCCTGTGCGCGGAGCGTGTGGCGATCTTCCACGCACTCACCCATGGGGCGCGGGCATTCACCCACGTCGTGGTCGCGACCGACACGGCGACGCCGACCTCGCCGTGTGGCGCGTGCCGGCAGATCCTGTGGGAGTTTGCCCGCGACGCCGTGATCGTGATGGTGGCCCGCGACGGCGCGCGGCAAGAGCTGCGCATGGCGGAGCTGCTGCCGGCAGCGTTCGACGACCGCGCACTCGTCCGCTCGTGAGTGCTTCGCGTCGCGCACGATCGATCACGTCGCGGCCGTGAGCGATGCCACCCGCCATCGATGGTGGGGGGCTGTGCGGGTGCGCTAGGCTTGGGGCCATCCGTGCCCATGCTGCCGCGTCCGACTCACCTCCTCCCCTCGTTGCTGCTGCTCGCGCTGGGCTGCAGCGCCGACGACTCGCTGTACGAGGCGCGCATCCGCTGGACCTCGTTCGGGATCCCGCACATCGAGGGCAAGGACGTGCCGAGCGTCGCCTACGGGCAGGGCTTCGCGTTCGCCCGCGATGCCGGCTGCATCCTCGCCGATCAGATCGTCAAGGTTCGCAGCGAGCGCTCGGCGTTCTTCGGGCCCGGCGATTCGGGTGAGAACCTCGACAGCGACTTCACGATGCTCACGCTCGACATCTACGAGCGCGCGCGGGCCGGCTTCGAAGCCCAGCCGCAGGAGATCAAGGACCTCATCGTCGCCTACGTCGCCGGCTACAACGCCTCGATCGCCGAGCACCGCGAGCGCCTCCCCTGCGGCGCCGAGCCGTGGCTGCGCCCGATCGACGAGATCGATCTCTTCGCGCACTACGTCGAGCTCGGCACGCTCGCGAGCGCCCGCGCGCTGTCCGGCTACATCGCCGGCGCACAGCCCCCGGGGAGCATGGCGGTGGTCGGCGAGGAGCCCCCGCCGCTGTCGTCGATCGGCCGTGCGAAGCCCGGCAGCAACGGCTGGGCGCTGGGCCCCACCCGCAGCGACGGCGCCAACGGCATGCTGCTGGCCAACCCCCACTTCCCGTGGCAGGGCGAGCTCAAGCTGTGGGAGAGCCACCTCAAGGTTCCCGGCAAGCTCGACGTCTACGGCGTGGGCCTGATGGGCGTGGTCGGCGTGCTCATCGGCTTCAACGAGCACGTCGCGTGGACCCACACCGTCTCCGACGGCCATCGCTTCACGTTCTACAAGCTCACGCTCGACCCGACCAACCCCACCCGCTACCAGTACGACGGCGGCTACCGCGACATGATCGCCAAGCCGTTCACGATCGACGTGCTGCAGGATGACGGCACCACGGGCACGGCCTCGCGCACGATGTGGCACAGCCACTACGGGCCGATCCTGAACGTGGCGCCCTTCGGCTGGACCAACGAGCTGGTGATCAGCTACCGCGACGCGAACATCGACAACATCAAGCTCATCGCGCAGTTCCAAGGCATGAACGCCGCGCAGAGCATGGCCGAATTCCAGGAGGTCCACGCGCGCGAGCAGGGCATCCCGTGGGTCAACACCATCTCGACCAGCGCCGAGGGCATCGCGTGGTACGCCGACACCACGCCGACCCCCAACCTCTCGCAGACCGCGATCGACGGCTGGCTCGCGGCCCGGGAGAGCGACTTCCTCACCGGTGCGCTGGCCGACAACGACGTGGTGCTGCTCGACGGCGGCGACTCGACCTACGAGTGGGTCGACGACCCGGACGCCCGCAGCCCTGGCCTGGTCGCATTCGCCAACGTGCCGCAGATCGAGCGCGACGACTTCGTGTTCAACTCGAACGACAGCCACTGGCTGTCGAACCCGTCGGCGCCGCTGGTCGGCTACTCGCCGATGCACGGCTTCGAGCGCACGCCCAGGACCCCGCGCACGCGCATGAACATGCGGGTGCTGACCGAGATGGGCGACGGCACCGCCTCGGGCGGCGACGGCCGCTTCGATCTCACCGAGCTGCAGAACGCCGCGCTGTCCAACCGCGGCATGATCGCCGAGCTGCTGCGCGACGACGTCGTCGCGCGCTGCCAGGGCGTCGAAACCGTCGCCTACGACAACCCCGACACCGGCGCCGTCGAGCACGTCGCGATCGGGCCCATGTGCGACGCCATCGCCGGCTGGGACCTGCGGCTCGACCTCGACAGCGTCGGCGCGGTCGCATTCCGCGAGTTCGTCGGCGAGTACCCCTACAGCTCGCTGTTCGACGCCGGCCTCACGTTCGCGACACCGTTCGATGCCGACGACCCGATCGAGACCCCGAACACGCTCGCGAGCGCGGCCGAGGGCGAGGTCGACTTCGCGCTCACGGCCCTCGCCGGCGGCGCGCTGCGCCTGCGCAAGGCGGGCCTGTCACCTCGCGCGACCCTGCGCGACGCCCAGTACACCAAGAAGGGTGACACCCGCATCCCGATCCATGGCGGCGGTCGGCCGGAGGGCATCACCAACCTCATCGACTACGACGTCCTCATGACGCTGCGCGAGGCGCCGATGTCACGCGGCGAGGTCATCAACGACCTCACCGGCCTCACCAGCGAGGGCTACGTCGTCAACTACGGCACCAGCTTCATCATGACGATGAAGTTCACCGATGACGGACCCGAGGGCACCGCTTTCCTGACCTACTCCGAGTCGAGCAACCCCGACTCCGAGCACTACAGCGACCAGACCAAGCGCTTCTCCGAGAAGCAGTGGCGCCCGATCCTCTACCGCGACGAGGACATCCACGCCGACCAGCAGGAGTTCCGCCTGCTGCTGGTCGACGAGTGAGTCACCAGACCTCGCAGGTGTTCTGCGGGCGCATCGGCTCGCCCGGCTCGCAGGCGAACGCCTGCGAGAACTCGGGCAGGTTGGCGAGCGGCCCGTTCACGCGATAGCGCGGGTGGCTGTGGGGATCGGTCAGGGCCATGACCTGATCGGTCTCCGGCGTGCTCTTGCTGCACCAGATCTGGCCGAACGACACGAAGAACAGCTGCTCGTGGGTGAGCCCGTCCATCGCCTCGCTGTGCGGGTCGACGCCGTGCTCGCTGGCCCACTGCAGGTAGGCGCGGTGGGCGTCCTTGATACCGCCGAAGTCGGCGATGTTCTCGCCCAGCGTCAGCTTGCCGGACAGGTGCACGCCGGGCTGCACCTCGTAGCCGGAGTACAGCTGCTCGACGCATGCGGCGCGCTCCTCGAAGCGCTCACCGGCCTCGGGCGCCCACCACTGCCGCAGCGTGCCGGCACCGTCGAACTTGCGGCCCTGGTCGTCGAAGCCGTGGGTGAGCTCGTGGCCCATCACCGTGCCGATGCCGCCGAAGTTCATCGCCATCGGCCACTCGTGGTGGAAAAACGGCGGCTGCAGGATCCCGGCCGGGAACACCATCTCATTGCCGGTCGCGTTGTAGTACGCGTTCACCGTCGACGGCGTCATCTCCCAGCGCTCGCGATCGACCGGACGATCGGCCTCGCGCAACCGACGGTCGAACTCGAAGCTGGCGGCGGCGACGACGTTGCCGGCGTGGGCGGGCGTGACCGCGAGCGCGTCGTAGCTGCGCCACTTCGACGGGTAGCCGATCTTGTTGACGATCGCCTCCATCTTGCCGACCGCAGCCTTGCGGGTCGCCGCGTCCATCCACGCCAGCTTGGGCAGCCCGGCCTCGAAGGCATCTTCGATCTCGCGGATCATCTCGAGCGCGACCTCGCGGCTGCGGGGCGAGAAGCGCTCGGCGACGAAGTCGCGTCCGACCAGCTCACCCATCGCATGGTCGGTGGTGTCGACACAGCGCTTCCAGCGGGGCTCGAGCTGCTGCTGGCCGCGCACGCTCTTGCCGTAGAACGCGAACGAGGCGTCGACGAAGCTGCTCGGCAGGTGGTCGGCGAAGCTGTGCAGCACGTGCCAGCGCAGATAGGCCTGCAGCGTCGGCATCGAGGTGCGACCGACCAACCCCGGCAGCGCCGCGAAGTAGGTCGGCGGCGCCAGGCTGACCGCGACGAGGTCATCGCGCCCGACCGCGGCGAAGTAGGCCGCCCACGGCAGCGGCGCCTCGCGCTCGAGCGCGGCGCGCTCGACCCGGGCGTAGCGCGCCTCGGGCTCGCGCAGGGCCTCGCGCGGCACCGAGATCTCGGCCAGCGCGGTCTCGAAGGTGACGATGTCGGCCGCGCGCGCGGCTGGCTCGGCGACGCCGCCGAGCTCGAGCATCGTGGCGACGTGGGCGACGTAGCCCTCGCGCAGCTGCAGCATGCGCGCGTCGGTGCTGCGGTAGAACTCGCGGTCGGGCAGACCGAGCCCGGCCTGGCCGAGGAACGCGAGATTGACGGTGGGCTGCTTGTAGTCGGCATCGATGCCGACGTCGAACAACACCGGCACCCCCGCGCGGTGCAGGGTGCCGATCGCGGTCATCAGCGAGGTCGGATCGTCGACGCGATCGATCGCCGCCAGCAGCGGCGCAAGCGGCTGCGTGCCGGCCTGCTCGATGGCGGCCTCGTCCATGCACGCGGTCCAGAACGCGCCCGCCTTGTCGCCGGGCTTGCTCGCCGCGCGCTCGAGGATGGCGCGCATGGCCTCGGCGTTGCGGTCGCGCAGCACGTGGAAGCGGCCGTAGCGGGGCTGGTCGGCCGGCAGCGGCGTGGCGTCGATCCAGCCACCGCACGCGAAGCGATAGAAGTCGTTGCAGGGGTCGGTCTGACGGTCGAGGCTGCCCAGCACCTCGGCCGAGGTCTCGGGGCTCGCGGTCGTGGGCGGCACGGTGGTGCCGCGCTTCTCACAGGCGACCAGGGACACGAGGGCGAGCGCAACGACCGATCGACGCATGGCGCGACCAGGCTGCCACAGCGCGGCATCGACGCGCGGCGCACCGCGCAGGGAGTTCATCATGAGCACGCGCACGTCGTCGTTCATCACCGTCACCTGGAGCGCTCCCAGGACCCGGTGGCGACGACCGTGGTTTCGTGTGCTCGAGCAGCCCGCCGGCGGGCGGCTCGTGCACGTCAGGCGGTCTTGGCCTCGGCGCGCGCGCGGACGATCTGCTCGGCCAGCTCGGGCACGACCTCCCACGCGACCGCCTCGAGCACCTCGCGGCTGAGCGCGACGATCGCCGCGGCGACCTTGGGATCGAGCCCGGCGGTGGCACCCCCACCCTGCGCGGCCTTGAGGCGCGCGAGCATGCCGGGCGTGGCCTCGGCGGCGGCGGTGAACGGAATCGGAACCGCGATCGGGATCGGCGTGTCCGCGGTCGGACGCGCGGCGGCCGGCGCTGGCGCGGCGGGCTGCAGACGCACGGCGGGCGCGGGCGCCGAGGCCGGGCCGGGTCGAGCGACCGGCGGCGCAGCGGCGACGGGCGACGCGGCCGCCGGTGCGGCGGCTCGCGGCGCTGCCACGGGTGCCGCCGACGGTGCAGGTGCACGGGCCGCGACCGGTGCGGGAGCGGGCGCCGGCGCGGGGGCAGGCGCCGCCGCGACGGGTGACGCCACTGCGGCCGCGGGCACCGTCACCCCGGTGGTCGGCGGGACCGCCTTCGACATGCCCTTGCCGGTCAGCTCCGACACCTTGTCGATCAGCTCCTGCGTCTCGAAGGGCTTGGCGAGGAAGCCGTCGGCGCCGCAGGTCTTGAGCCGCGCCGCGTCCACGCCGCCTTGGTTCGACACCAACACGATCACCGGAATCTTCGCGGTCTCACCGTCGGCCTTCAGCTGCTGGCAGACGTCGTAGCCGCTTGGCTCGCCGGCGGCGAGCGCCGCGTCGACGAGCACGATGTCGGCACCGAGCTGCTTGGCGCGGGCAATGGCTTCGCTGCCCTTGCTCACCGCGGTCACCTCTGCGTCCTCGGCCGCAAAGGTGATCTTGATGGCCAGCCGCATGGTCTTGCTATCGTCGATCGCGAGGATCTTGGTCGGCATCGCGCGCTCCAGGCAGGTCAAAGGCGTACCATGGGGCGTGTGAGCGGGTCAACGAAGCCGGCGGCCGAGAGTTCGCCGCGCACCGAACCCGCCGGTGTCGCCGAAGCGCCCGATGGCGGCAAGTGGGCCACCCGCATCGCCGAGCCGGCACTGCGCCACCACAGCGCCGGGGTCGCGCGAATGTTCGAGCTGTGTGATCGACTGGCCGGCGAGATCGTGCTGCGTCACGCGGTCGGCCGCTGTGTGCTCGATCTGGGCCACGGTGCACCCGACGTCACGCAGTGGGTCCGGCCCCGGGCGGCCAGCCTCGCGGTGGTCGACGCGATCGACCTGGGCCGCGGCGCCACGCCCAAGCTGGGGCTGCGCGATGCCAGCTACGAGTTGGTGTACAGCCTGCGAACCCTCCCCCACCTCGGCCACGACGCCGCGAGCTCCGAGCAGGCGCTGGGGGCGATGCTGGCCGAGATTGCGCGGGTGCTCGTGCCCGGCGGCACCGCGCTGTGCCAGATCGACAACCCACGCAGCCTGTGGGGCGCCTATCACGGCATCCGTCGCGCCGCGAAGATGATCGAGCGCGGGCCGTTGGTGGTCGAATCGGAGCGCGGCGTGACGCGCTTCGACACCGTGCCCGGCGTGGTCCGGGCACTGCCGCCATCGCTGGTGCTGACCGACGTCCACGGCCTGCGGGTGTTCGCCGCAGCGCCGCGGGTGCTGCAGCTGCCCATCGTCGGTCGCGTCGTCGCGCGGCTCGAGTGGTTCGCGCGCGACCGCGCGCCGCTGCGCAGCTTCGGTGCCCACCTGCTGCTGGTGCTGCAGCGCGCGCGCTGACACCTCGGGGCGACCTGGGTTTGCCTCGCCCATGCGCGTGCGCGACACTGCCGGACGAGCCCGCCCACGTGGAATCCGAGCCCCAGCGCGCGCGCATCCTGGTCGTCGACGACGAACGCAGCATGCGCGAGTTCCTGACGATCTGCCTGGGCCGCGCCGGCCACGAGGTCGTCGCGGTGGCAAGCGGCGCGGAGGCCATCGCGGCGATCGACCGCGGCGGATTCGACCTGGTGATCACCGACCTCACGATGCCGGGCATCGGCGGCATGGAGGTGCTGCGTCACGCACAGCGTCGCGACCCTGCGCCGTTGGTGCTCATGATCACCGCGTTCGCCACCGCGGAGACCGCCATCGAGGCGCTCAAGCTCGGCGCCTACGACTACCTGAACAAGCCCTTCAAGGTCGACGAGATCCAGGTCGTCGTGACGCGGGCGCTCGAGCGCGCGCGCCTGGCGGCCGACAACCGGCGGCTGCGCGACCAGCTGCGCGGGGTTGGCTCGCTCGACCGCATGATCGGCCGCAGCAGCGCCATGCAGCGGGTCTTCGAGCTGGTGCGCAAGGTCGCGCCCACGCGGACCAACGTGCTCATCCGCGGCGAGTCGGGCACCGGCAAGGAGCTGGTCGCCCGCGCGCTGCACAACCTCTCCGATCGCGCGACCAAGGCGTTCGTGGCGGTCAACTGCGGTGCGATCCCCGAGACGCTGATGGAGTCGGAGCTGTTCGGGCACGTGAAGGGCTCGTTCACCGGCGCCACCGCGGGGCGCGAGGGCGTGTTCCTGGCCGCGCACGGCGGCACGCTCTTCCTCGACGAGATCGGCGAGCTCTCGCTGGCGATGCAGGTCAAGCTGCTGCGCGCGCTGCAGGAGCGCCGAGTGCGACCGATCGGTGGCGATCGCGAGGTCGAGGTCGACGTTCGCGTGGTGGCTGCGACCAACCGCGATCTCGAGGCTGCGATCGCGGCGGGCGAGTTCCGCAACGACCTCTACTTCCGGCTCGACGTGGTGCAGGTGGTGCTGCCGCCCCTGCGTCACCGTGCCGAGGACATCCCGCTGCTGGTCGAGCGCTTCTTCGAGCGCATCACCCGGGAGCTCGAGCGGCCACTGCGGGGCATCGCCCCCGACGCGATGGACTGGTTCCTCGGCTACGACTACCCCGGCAACGTGCGCGAGCTGGAGAACCTGGTCGAGCGCGCGGTCGCGCTCGAGACCGGTGACTTGCTCACCGCGCACCACCTCCCGGTCCGGCGCGAGCGGGGCATCAGCGGCGACGCTGCGCCGGCGGCCGACTTCGAGGGCACCATCGACCTCGAGCAGGAGGTCGCCGATCTCGAGCGTCGCCTCATCGGCGCCGCGCTGCGCCGCACCGGCGGTGTGCGCAAGGAGGCCGCGAAGCTGCTCGGCATCACCTTTCGTTCGCTACGCTACCGGCTCGAGAAGCTCGGCATCGAAGTCGGTCGCGGCGACGACGAGTGAGCCCGTTCGCGGCCGCATCGGCGTCAGGATGCCGGCGGCGCGGTGACATTTTTCGGCCTCGGGCGCGCCGAGAATTGTCCACGCGGCCGCCCCCTTCTGGGACGTCGCGGTGATCGCGGGACCCGGCCAGGGCCCACGCCAGGGCATTCGAGCGCCCGAGCGCATTGGCACGGTGCGTGCTCTCAGGTCCGCCCGCTTGCCCCGAACCGTCAGAGCCCCGTCGCCGCGTCAGGCCGGCTTCACCCTCATCGAGCTGATGATGGTGGTGGTCGTGCTCGGCGTGCTCGCGGTGGTCGCGATCGGGGCCTACTCCCGCTACATCCGCAACGCACACAAGACCGAGGTCGTCGCGGATCTGTCGAACCTGACGCTGCGCCAGAAGACGCTCTTCGCCAAGAACGGGCACTACGCCAGCTCGACCGACTGCGAGGGCGACGGCTGCACCTACCCGCTGGCGACGGCGATCGCGGTGCAGCGGGCCCCGATCCGCTGGAACACCACCGACGCCGGCTACACCTCGGCGGGCGCCGCCGACGGTGCCTTCTTCCGCGGCGGCGGCGGTGACGTGCACGGCTTCGATGCGCTGCAGTTCATGCCCGAGGGCGGCGACTCGTGGTGCGGCTACGCGACGATCTCCGGCTGGGGATCGACCGCGGGTGGCGACGCCGACACCCCGACCGACCTCGGCAGCGCGCTCATCACCCAAGAGTTCCCGGCCGCGACCGCCGATCAGTTCGCGGCCCGCGATTGGTTCTTCAGCTACGCCCTGTGCGACTTCGACTTCGACGGCGTGTACTGGGCCTTCACGACCACCCACCGCAACGCCGCCATCAACATGTCCACGGACGCCACCGGCGTCTACCAAGAGAACGAGTAGCCGCGGCCACGGCCCGGCGTCATGCAGTCATCCGCAACCGCAGCGTGCCCGCTGCACCCGCCTCGAAGCATCCAAGAAAGGACCTACCCACCATGTTCCTCGACATCCAGCGCCTGAAGAAGCAGAGGGGCTTCACCCTCATCGAGATCATGATCGTCGTCGCGATCCTCGGCATCCTCGCCGCCATCGCGATTCCGGCACTCACCAAGTACATGCGCCGCAGCAAGACCAGCGAGGCGCGCGTGCAGCTGTCGAAGATGTTCGACGCGGCCTCGGCGTTCTTCAACGAAGAGCACGTCGAGCGTGGCCAGGTGCAGGTCATCGGCGCCGGCGGAGCCATCTCGGACATGGCGCCCCACCGCTGCCCCCACCCGCAGGACTCGCCGGTCGGTGGCGAAGCGACCATCACGCCGGCCATCACGCTCGACTGCAACACCGGCCCCGGCGGCCGCTGCGTGCCGTCGGTCGGCAGCCCCGGCACCGGCTACTACGAAATGTCGGACTGGAACAACAACGCGGTGTGGAACGGCCTGAACTTCCAGATGGAGCAGGCGCACTACTTCCACTACAACTTCATCGCGGTCAACGACAACACCGGCTTCGGCACCTGTCAGTTCACCGCGCAGGCCTTCGGTGACCTCGACGGCGACGTCGCGGTGTACTCGACCTACGAGCGCTCCGGCGCCGCCGACCAGCAGGGTGTCAACGGCGCGGCCGGCCTCTACATCGACCAAGAGGTCGAGTGATCCAACGGCGGTGACGGTGCCCTCGGCACCGTCGCGCCGCCCTGGTCGCTCACCTGGTGGCTCACCCGGTTGCGCATGACGGCGGCGGTCCCCTCGCGAAGGGGGCCGCCGTTTTTCGTTGGTTGTCCCGCGGCCGCGATACCATGACCGCCGCAGGCCCCCTTGCGGAACTGGATCGCAGCGCTCGTCGTCGCCGTGGCTGGGAGTGCGAGCCACTTTGCCCACGAGCGCGTGCTCGCCCGTCAGCAGGCCGCGCCGCCCGAGCTCGACGTGCTGTACGTGCCGCCGGCCGCCCAGCTGGTGCCGATGGCGGTCGGCTACCGTGAAGCCCTGGCCGATCTGATCTGGGTGCGCGCGCTCATCTACTCCGGCGAGAACCTCGGCCGCTCGCAGGTCGACGCGACCTTCCGCTACGTCGACGCCATCAGCGGGCTCGCCCCGCGCTTTCGCCGGCCGTACGTGTGGGGCGGCATCACGGCGGTCTACTCCGGTCAGTCCGAGATCGACCGCGCGATGGTCGACGGCGCCATCGCGATCTATCGGCGGGGGCTGGCGCAGTTCCCCGAGAGCCACGAGCTCCTGTATCCCCTCGGCATGTTGCTGCTGACGCAGGTGCCGTCGACACCGGGCTACGACCCCAACGAGCGCGCGGCACTGCGGGCCGAGGGCATCGACTGCATCCGCCGTGCGGCGGCGTTCGGTGCCGACCCGCTGGTGCGACAGTACGCGGCCTCGCTGGTGTCCGAGCACGGCGAGCGCGACCTCGCGGTCGCGTTCCTCGAGCGGCAGCTCGCCCAGGCCGAAGACGAGGATCACCGCCGGATGCTGCGTAGCAAGCTCTCGCAGCTCGGCGGCGCGCAGGCGGCAGAGCGCGTGCTGGCGGTGCGCCGCGCGTTCGTGCAAGAGCACCGCGAGCGCGCGCCCTACCTCGACGACGGGCTGTGGGCGGTCGTGCGCGACGAGCAACGCCACATCGCCGAGCCCTGACCGGCGTCCCCACGCCACCGACGCGGCGCGACGGCGGTGCCCGCGGTCAGCCGCCGCGCACGCGGTGGGTCTGCCCGTCGACCGCCTGCACGCTCTCGGAGTACTCGCGGTCGGGCCACTTCCACTTCACCTTGTGGACGCCCGGCGTGACCTTGAGGCCGCCGACCGGCGTGTTGCCGACCAGCTTGCCGTCGACGAACACCTGCGCCGAGACCACGCCGGCGTTGGTACCGATGACCAACGTCGAGGTCTTCGCCGCCGTCGGTGCGGTCGGCGTCTCGCGGGGCTTGGGCGGCTTCGAGGTCGGCGGCTTGGGCCGCGCGGTCGGTGGCTTGCTCGGCGTCGCCGGCACCGGCGTCCCACTGCCGGGGTCCGCGACCGGCGTACCCGGGTCGGCGACCGGCGGCGGCGTGACCACGGCGACCGCGGTGTCGCGCGCGAGCGCGACCTTGATCTTCTGCGAAGGCTCGCCCGTGAACTCGAGGTCACGTCGCTCGCTGAGGTAGCCCTTCGCGATCGCCTCGATCTGGTAGGTCGCGGCGCCGTCGCGCAGGATCTTGTACTGCGCGCCGCTCTGCCCCATCACGTAGGCCTTGCCGCCGACGATGAGGCTCATCGTGGCGCCCGGCGGGTCGACCTCGAGCAGCAGCGTCACGTCGCGGTGCTGCAGCGAGACCGGCAGGCTGAGCCCACCCGCGCCGAGGTCCACCTGGCGCTCGAATGGGAGGAAGCCGTCGCGGCTGACCTTCACGGTGTGGGCGCCCGCGGTCAGGTCCGACACCACGAACGGCGAGGTGCCGTCGATGACCTTGCCGTCGACCTCGAGCTTGGCGTCCGACGGCGTGGTCTGGATCGTCATGCCCGAGCGGGCCGCGGCGATGGTCGTCACCGGTGCATCCGGGCTGGTGCCGGCGGTGGCGGTGCTCGCCCCGGCGGCGGCGGAGCTCGACGTGCGGTACTTGGAGTAGAGGTACACGCCGCCGAAGCCGGCGCCGATCAACGCCACCGCACCGAGGGCGATGCCGACGAACAGGCCCGCGCTGCTCTTGCGCGGCATGTCGTCGTCGAAGCCTTGCGGCGGCATCGGCCGCATCGCCGTGGGCGGCGGAGCGAACTGCGGCATGTGCTGGGTGCCGGTCGGACCCATGCCCTGCTGCTGCATCGGCGGTGGCATCTGCATCGCCGGCATCGGCATGGTCGCGGTCGATGGCGCGAACGCCATCGGCTGACCCGGCGCCTGCGGGAACGGATTGTGGGTCGGCGGCGGGACCATCTGCGGCGCCGCGCCCATCGGCATCGTCGGTGCCGACACCGGCATCGGGGCCATGGTGCGCCCCGGCATCGGCCCGATTGGCGCGGCCGAAGGCACCACCGTGACGCTCGGGCTGGCCAGCGTCGGCGGCTCCGACAGATCGATGTCGATCGCCGCATCGAGCTCACCACCGACCTGGCCCGGTCGATCGTTCTCGCGCGGCGGCATCGGCATGCCGTCGGGCAGCGGTGGTGCGGCCGGATCGTTGTCGCCGAACAGCCGGGTCTCGAGCTCCTCGTCGTCCCAGTCGAAGTCGCCCGAGGGGGCCGCCGCGGTCGCGGCGTAGCTCTGCGTGGCCTTGTTCGGCCGCGGTGCGCCGTTGGGCCGCGGCTTGGGCGGCGTCATCGGCACCGTCGGCGGATCGCCACCGTCACGGGCAGCCTGCGGCGGCGGCACGGCGGGGGCCGGCGCGGCACCGCCGGGGGCTGCGACCGCGGCGGGTGCCGGGCGTGGCCTCGGCTTCGGCGGCCCACCACCACCGGGCGGCGGCGGGAGGTTCGGCCGCGCGGTGGTCATGACCATCGTCTTGCGCTTGACCGCCTTGCGCGGACGACCGTCCTCGTCGGCGGCCTCGACCGTCGGCGTGGGGCCGGTGGCGCCGGGCGGACGTGGGGGCGCTGCCGGGGTGCCACCACGCGGTGGTGGTGGCGGCGACGGGGTCGCGCCGGGCGGCGGCGGCGGCCCTTTGCGGCCACCGGCGGGCGGCGGCGGCGGCGGGGTCGCGCCGGCGCTCGGGCCCATCATCATCGTCTTGCGGCGGCCACCCGACTCGACCGGCGGAGGCGTGGGCGCAGCCGCCTTCTCCTTCTCGAGCTCGATCTCGCGGGCGTACTGCTGGCGCATCCACGCCGCGAGGTCCTTGCGGCTGTAGAAGAGGCCCTGCGCGAACATGAAGGCCTGGAGCTCGTCGTGCAGCTCGATCGCCGACTGGTAGCGCTGCTCCGGCTCGCGCGCGAGCGCCTTGTAGATGATGTTCTCGAGCGGCTTGGGGATCTCGGGGTTGAGCGAGCTCGGTCGCGGCACATCGACCGCGCGAACCTTCTCGAGGGTCGCGAAGTCGGTCTCGGCCTGGAACAGCCGGTTGCCCGTGAGCACCTCGAACAACACCACGCCGACCGAGAACACGTCGCTGCGGCGATCGAGCGGCATGCCGCGCACCTGCTCGGGCGACATGTAGCCGAACTTGCCCTTGAGGATGCCCGCCTGCGTCCGCGAGGCCCGACCGGCGGCCTTGGCCACGCCGAAGTCGATGAGCTTCACCTCGCCCTCGAACGAGACCAGGATGTTCGGCGGGCTCACATCGCGGTGCACGATGTTGAGCTCGCGGTTGTACTTGTCCTTCTTGTTGTGCGCGTAGTCGAGGCCCTCGCAGATCTTCATGATGACGTAGCAGGCCTGCGCGACCGGCATGGGTCGCGCTTGCTGCTGGCACTTCTGGAAGATGGCGCGGAGGTCTCGCCCGTTGATGTATTCGAGCGCGATGTAAAAGCTGTCTTGCTCGTTACCGAGGTTGTAGATCTGCGCGATGTTGCCGTGGTTCAGCTGGACGGCGATCTTCGCCTCGTCCTTGAACATCGCGATGAACTCGTCATCCTCCGCGACGTGCGGGAGGATGCGCTTCACGGCCACGGTGCGTTCGAAGCCTTCGACGCCGTACTCCTTGGCCTTGTAGACCTCCGCCATGCCGCCGACGCTGATGCGTTCGAGCAGCAGGTACGGACCGAACTGCGTGGGGACGTTCAACGCCGGACTCCAAGGGGCTTGCGCGCGATGACCCCACGGAGCGCGCACCCCGCGTGAGTCGGGCGACAGTATAGCGGGATTTGCCCGCCGATGGCTCGAATGACGTCGACGCGCGAGGCCGGTCGCACGGTCTCGAGCGCACGCGCGGTCGCGTCGCGCGGCCGCGGGCGAGCCCGCGCCCTGCGGGGCCACCTCGGCCGGGTGCTGCGCCGACGGGCGCCCCCACGAGCGCCTTTGCGCCGGGTCACGTGCGAGCGCGGGCCGCATGCAAGCACAGGCCACGTGCGGCCGATGCTAGGCTTCAAGCCGCCCCGTCGCCGAACCGGGGGCGCGAGGAGACCGGGACGATGCCGACCAACGAAGACGATCCCCTGCGCATTCCCAGTGTCGCGCGCGCCGAGCCCACGGGCGCGGCCGAGGGCGCAGAGGCGGTCGAAGCCACGCTCGCGGCGGGATCGGTCGAAGCCGCCCAGGCCACCGCGGTGGAGCAGGTGACGGCGGGGCTGGCCGCGGGCGCCCTGGATGTCGACGCGGCGACCTCGATGCTGGTCGCAGACGCGGTCACCACGGCGCTGGGGCCGGGCGCCGATCCAGCGCTCGCCGCAGAGATCCGCGCCGAGGTGGCGGCGCTGGTGGCCGAGGATCCCACGCTCGCGAGCCTGCTTCGCGCCTAGCCGCGGGCCCCGGCGAGCGCCGTCGGGGCGCGTTTGTCCGCGCGTCGCGTCAGGACGGCTCGGCGGCCGGCATCGCGTCGCGCCGCTTCGCCTTGGGCTCGAGCAGCCGACGCAGCGCGGCGCCGAGATCGACCCCCGCGAGATCGAAGCGGCGCAGCGCGTCGGCCAGGATGTTGACCCGCTCGGGCGCGCGGAGCCGGCGGTCGACGATGATGCGGTACTCACCGCGCAGCTTCACGAGGCCGCCGGTGCCTTGCACGAGGCCCGCCATCGGTTCGTAGCAGACCTTCACGCGCAGCTGTTCCGCGACGCGTTCCAATTCCTGCAGCTGTTGCTCCGCGCTCATCCACCGCGTCGCTTCGACGCCTGCGCAATGTGTCCCATGCCGACCGCACCGCGCAAGTTCGAAGCGAGGGCCAATGGTGGGCTCGCGGCACGAATTCAGCGCCGCGGAGCGAGGTTCGAAGATCGCACCCCGCAGATCCCGGGATCGCGATCGTTCACTCGCCGGGCGCAGCCTGTGGCGACGCGAGCGGCACCGTGAAGTGCATGATCGTGCCGCCACCCTCGCCGCTGCAGGCCCACGCCTCGCCGCCGTGGGCGCGGACGAGGTTGCGCACGATCGACAACCCGAGCCCGGCACCGCCATGGCGACGCGTGGGCCCCGAGTCGACCTGGTAGAAGGCCTCGAACACCCGCGAGAGCTGATCCGGGGCGATCCCGACGCCGCGGTCCACCACGCTCAGTCGCACCGCGTCGTGGGCCTCCTCGCCGAAGAGCGTCTCCTCCTCGAACGGGCGCCGAATCGGCGCGGTCGCGGCCCGCACGACCACCGTGGTGCCGCGCGGCGAGAACTTGATGGCGTTGCCCAGCAGGTTCACCAGCACGCGATGGAGCTTCTCGGCATCGACCAGCACCGCGGGCAGCGGCGGCAGCTCGGCGCGCACCTGCACCTCGGCGGCGGAGGCCGGCAGCGTGACCGCTTCGATGGCCTTGCCGACCAGCTCGGCGACGGCGTGGGGCCGCAGCGCCAGGCGCACGGCGCCGGCCTCGAGCTGCGACATCTCGAGCACGTGGGTGATGAGCGCGAGCAGCTCCTCGCCGCGGCTCAGGATCGTGCGGACGTAGTCGGTCTGCTCGGCATTGAGCTCGCCCGCGATGCCCTCGAGCAGCATCTTGGAGAAGCTGATCACCGACGTCAACGGCGTGCGCAGCTCGTGGGAGACCGTGGCGAGGAAATTGCCCTTGAGCTCGTCGAGCTGGCGCAGGTGCTCGACGGCCCGCTGCAGCTCCGCGTTCTGCTGCGCCATCGCCCGCCACGCGCTCGCGCTGGTCTGCAGGTGGAGCTCGGAGGTCACCCACGCCGCGTACGCCGACTGCAGGATCTGCCCCACCGCGGTGAGGATCGCCGGCTGCAGGCCGTCGTCGTGCTGGGCGTGGGCGCGACGCACGAGCACCAGCGCGCCCACGCGGTCGCTGCCGGCGAACAGCGGGCTCACCTCGCACACGTGGTCACCGACGCCGAAGCGCGGCGGACCGGCGCGACGCAGCGCGGCCGCAGCCTCGGGCGGCAGCTGCTCCCAGCTCGCCGCGACGCCTGCTTCGTCGCCGACCTTGGCGTGGACCTGGCCGGCGGCGTCGAACACCGCCAGCGCCTCGACGCCGTGGATGCGCCACGGCGCCAGGCAGCGGGCCAGCAGGGCGGCATCGATCAGCTCGCCCAGCGGCGGCGCACGATCGGTGGCGGCCACCGGCGACTCGCTCATGTGCCACCTGGTCGCAGCAGGCCCGCGACCTGGGCCATGAACTCGTCACATGTCACGCCGAAGCGGCGCTCGAGCTCGAAGCGGCGCTCGAGCTTCTGCCACGTCGAGGCCGCGAGGCCGGTGAAGGTCTCGGCGACCCCCTGCCCCTCGATCGCGATCGCGCTGTAGACGGGTTCGCTGCCCTTGGCGGCGATGCGCCGCACATCCTCGTCGCTGCGGATGCCCGGCAGATCACGCTTGTTGAACTGGATCACGACCGCGACGTCGTCGAAGCCGATGCCGTTGTCGGCGAGGTTGTTGCGCAGGTCGGCGAAACTCTCGTTGTTCGCGCGGGTCTCGCTGATGCGACTGTCGGCCACGAAGACCACGCCGTCGGCGCCCTGCAGCACGATGCGACGGGTCGCGGCGTGGAACACCTGCCCCGGCACGGTGAACAGCTTGAGCTTGATCGACATGCCGGCGGCGGTCGCCATCGTCAGCGGCAAGAGGTCGAAGAACAGCGTGCGGTCGTCGCGGGTGTTGAGCGTCATCAAACCGGTGCCGGTGTGATCGCCCATCATCGCGTGCAGCTGCTGAAGGTTCGTGGTCTTGCCGCTGAGCGCAGGCCCGTAGTAGACGAGCTTGAGCGTCACCTCGCGGTGCTGGATGTCGATGAAGACCATCGAACGTGCTTCGCCCGTGCGAGTCTAGCAGGACCGCGCCCAGGGGCGCGTCTTCAGCTGCGCTCGCGCGTCGGGGTCGCACGCTCGGCGCTGCGTCGCGGCAGCGCGCCAGTGTCATTGCAGGCCTCCTCGAGGGCCGCCAGCGCAGCGCGGACTCGCTCGCCCGCTGCACCCGAGGGCACCGCCGGCGTCTCGACGGTCACCAACACCAGCTGATCGCCCCGCCGCGAGCTCTTGCCGCCGGCGGCCGTGGGCACGCCCTTGCCCCGCAGCCGCAGCTTGGTGCCGCTCTTGATGCCCGCGGGGACCTCGAGCCACGCGTCGCCGTCGACCGTCGGCACCGACAGCCGCGTGCCCAGAGCGGCCTCGGCGATGCTGATGGTGGCATCGCAGCGAAGGTCGTCACCATCGCGGACCAGCCGCGGGTGCGGACGCACGTTGACGGTGATGCGCAGGTCGCCGGGCTCGCCGCCGAAGCGGCCCGGCTCGCCGAGCCCGGTGAGCACGCGCTCGGTGCCAGCCGCGGTGCCCGGTGGCAGCTTCACGTCGAACGCGCGGGCCTGTCGGCGCGAGCCGCTGCCGCGACAGTCGCTGCAGGGATCGATCTGGACCATTCCGGTGCCATCACAGCGGCCACAGCGGGTGCGCCGCGCAAACAAGCCCTCACCCTTCACCTCGCCGCGGCCGCCGCAGTTCGGACAGGTCTGCGCAGGCCGACCGCCGGCCTTGGTGCCGCTGCCGCTGCAGGTCGTGCACACGCCCGGGGCCTCGAAGCCGATCGCCTGCGTGGTGCCGAGCACCGCCTCCGCGAGGTCCACGCTCAGGGTGTAGCGGAGGTCGCGACCCTTGCGTCGCTGCGCGCGACGGTTGCCGAACACATCGCCGAACACGTTGCCGAGCAGGTCGCGTGCGCTCTGGCCGTCGAAGCCCTTGCTGAGATCGAGCTGACCGAAGCGGCGCTGTGCGTCGTACTTGGCGCGCAGCGCCGGGTCCGACAGGGTGTCGTAGGCGGCGTTGATCTGCCGGTAGCGATCCTCCGCGAGCGGATCACCGGCGTGGCGATCGGGGTGGAACTCCAGCGTGAGGCGACGAAACGCCTTCTTGATGTCGTCGGCGTTGGCCGTCGCATCGACTCCGAGCACTGCGTAGTAATCGGGTTCGGCCACGCAGTCCCTCGCGGATCACTCCGAGCCGGAGCCGGAGCCCGCCAGCATCGCCTCGTAGATCATGTGCGACGAGTTCTCGAGCGCGGCCAGTGCGTCGCGTAGCGCCACCGCCGAGGCGCTCCCGGCCAGCAGTGCCTCGAGGCGCGCGGTGTCGTTCTCGATGTCGTGCCGATCGACGTCGCGCAGCGCGTGGCCGTAGGCCTCGAGCGAGCGCTTGCAGGTGTAGATGAGGGTCTCGGCCCGATTGCGCAGGTCGGCGAGGTCGCGCTTGGCAACGTCGTCGGCGCGCTTGACCTCGGCCTCGCGCGCGATGTTCAGCAGCTGCTCCTCGGTGAGGCCCGACGATGGCGTCACGCGGACCTTGGACTCGCGGTTGGTGCCGAGGTCCTTGGCCGACACGCCGAGGATGCCGTCGGCGTCGATGTCGAAGGTCACTTGGATCTGCGGCACGCCGCGCGGCGCCGGCGGGATGTCGGCCAGCTGGAAGCGCGCCAGGCTCTGGTTGTCGTCGGCCATCTCGCGCAGGCCCTGCAGCACGTGCACGTTGACGATGGGCTGGTTGTCGACCGTGGTGCTGAAGACCTCGGACTTGCGGGTCGGGATGGTGGTGTTCTTCGGGATCAGCACCGAGAACACCCCGCCCTGGGTCTCGACGCCGATGTTGAGCGGCACGACGTCGAGCAGCAGCACGCCCTCGACCGAGCCCTCGAGCACCGCGCCCTGGATCGCGGCCCCGGCCGCGACCACCTCGTCGGGGTTGACGCCCTTGTTGGGGTCGCGCCCGAAGAACTCCTTCACCCGCGCCTGCACCATGGGCATGCGGGTCTGGCCACCGACCAGCAGCACGTCGTCGATTTCGCCGACCGCGAGGCCGGCGTCGGCCAGCACCTGCCGGCACGGCTCGAGCGTGCGCTCGACCAGGGTCTTGGTCAGCTCCTCGAGCGCTCGCCGCGAGAGCGTGCACTGCAGGTGCAGCGGCGCGCCGCCCTTGGCGGCGAGGAACGGCAGATTGATCTCGGTCTCGAGCGAGAAGCTGAGCTCCTGCTTGGCCTTCTCCGCGGCTTCCTTGAGCCGCTGGGTCGCGAGCTTCTCGGTGCGCAGGTCGATGCCGTTGGCGGCCAGGAACTGCTGCGCGCACCAGTTGACGATGACGTTGTCGAAGTCCTCGCCGCCCAGGAAGGTGTCGCCGGCGGTGGCCAGCACCTCGAACACGCCGCCGCGCAGCTCGAGCAGCGAGATGTCGAAGGTGCCGCCGCCGAGGTCGTAGACCGCGACGATGCGATTGTCGCTGCGGCGATGCAGGCCGTAGGCGAGCGTCGCCGCGGTGGGCTCGTTGATGATGCGCTCGACCTCGAGCCCGGCGATGCGACCGGCGTCCTTGGTGGCCTGCCGCTGCGCGTCGTTGAAGTACGCCGGCACCGTGACGATGGCCCGCGTGACCGGCTCGCCGAGGAACGCCTCGGCCGATTCCTTCATCTTCGCGAGCACGGCGGCGCCGACCTCGGCGGGCGAGTGATCGCGGCCCCACACGTTGACCCACGCGTCGTCGTTGGCGGACGCGACGATCTTGTACGGGATGAGTTTGATGAGCTCCTGCAGCGCGGGCTCGGCGAACTTGCGCCCGATCAGACGCTTGGCCGCGAACACCGTGTTGGTCGGGTTGGTGATCGCCTGACGCTTGGCGATCTGACCGACCATGCGCTCGCCGTCCTCGGTGAACGCGACCACGCTGGGGGTCGTGCGGCTGCCCTCGGCATTGGGGATGATCTTGACCTCATCGCCGTCCATGACGGCCACGCAGGAGTTGGTGGTGCCGAGGTCGATGCCGACGATCCGCGACTTGCCGCCCATCTGCGTCAGGCCTCCGAGTCCGTCGTCCCCGCCGGCGGTGCGCCGGTCGAGCCCGGGCCGGCGATCACCACCCGTGCGGGTCGCAGCAGCCGCTCGCCCATGCGATAGCCGCGCTCGAACTCCCGCACGACCACGCCCGGTGCGTGATCGGGCGAGTCGACCTGCTGCAGCGCGTCGTGGACCGCGGGATCGAACGCGACCCCGACCGAGATCACCGGCTCGATGTTGTGCTTGCGCAGCGCGCCCATGAACTCGTCGCGGACCATCTGGATCCCACGCACGAGCTGGTCGATGCTGGCGCCGGGGCCGGCGGCCTCGAGCGCGCGCTCGAGGTTGTCCATCGTCGGCAGGAACGACGGCAGCAGCTTCTGCACCGCCTGCACCTGCGCGTCGTCGACCTCGCGGCGCACACGCTTCTTGTAGTTCTCGAGGTCGGCGACCGCGCGCAGCCAGCGGTCCTTGGTCGCCTGCAGCTCGGTCTCGAGCTCGACCACCGCGGCCGCGAGCCCGGTCGCGGTGTCGGCCGCGGGGTCGTCGTTGTCGGCATCGCCCTCCATCGCGGTCACCGCTGCCTCGGCCTCGGCCATGGCGCGGTTGATCTCGTCGTTGAGGTCGTCCGGAGAGGATGGGTCCTTAGGGTTCGTCATCGCTTCCTCGTGCGGGGCCCAAACGAAGCCCTCGCGCCACCGCCAGGAGAAGTCGCCGAGGACGCGATGCGTCAGGGCCGAACCGCCAGCGCTCTGGCGGCGTATTCTATCAGAGGAATCACCGCGGCGTAGTCCATCCGGTCGGGCCCGATCACCGCGACCGCACCCAAGCGGCCGGTCGGTGGCGCGGACGACTCGACGTCGACCTCGTGGCCATGCGGCGTGGCGAGTCGTGCCCCCACCAGCGCCAGTCGCAGGCCCGAATCGTCGCGATCGGGATCGGCGCTCGGATCGAACAGCGTCGCGCCACCGAGCCGCACCGCGGCGTGGGGCTGCCCCGGGGACGCCGAGGCCGGCAACAGCTGCCACAGGATGTCGGCCAGCCGACGCTCGTCCTCGAGCCGCGCGAGCACCTCGGCGAGCCGCTCGCGCATGGCGGCCGCGCCCGGCGGCACCCCGCCCCCACTGCCGGCGATCGCGAAATCGATCGCGAGGTTCGCGTGACCGGCAACCGACAGCCACAGCGGATCCAGCCCGGCACCCGCGCACACCGACAGGCCCACGCGCACGACCTCCGCGAGGCGTCGGTCGACATGGGAGCGCAGCTCGTGTTGCAGCCGCGTGAGTTCGTCGTGGGCCTGCTCGAGCGCGCGACCGATGCACAGCGCGCGCAGGCGCGTCTGCAGCTCGAGCGCCTCGTCGGCGAGCGACTCGACGGTGGCGTGGCCGTCGAGCCCGACCGGCTGCACGATGCTGGCACCGTCGTCGAAGCCGACCACCGCGAGCGCGCGGGCGCTCGACAGCGGCACCAGCTCGAGCGCGCTCACGCGGCGCGAGCCCGGGTCGGCGATGAATGTGATCGCGACGCAGCCGCCGAGCTCGGCCAGCACCCGAACCGCTGCGCGCACGCCCTGCTCGACGCTGCCGGCCGGGCGCAGCGATCGATCGACCACGCGGGCATGGCTCGAGCGGGGCTCGGCCTCGCGCGGCATCGACAGCACGTAGTACTCGAGGCCGCCACGGGTCGGCCGACAGCCGGCCGAGCGATGCATGCGCTCGACCAGACCGATGCGCTCGAGCGCGGCGAGCTCGTTGCGGATCGTCGCCGACGACCACCCGCAGTCCCGCGACAGCGCCTGACTGCCGACGTCTTCGCCCCCGAGCAGGTACTCGCGGCATACCGCGCGCAGCAGCTCGGTCTGTCGCGGCGTGAGACGTTCGCCGTCCACGTCCGCGATGATAGCAGGCAAGCCCCAGCCCGTCGGGCCCGTGGATCGAGCGACGCTCGGGTCCGCGGCGGTTTGGGGGCGGGCCGGTCCGCGCGGGCCACGGCCCGCGGGGCGGACGCCAGCGGGCGCAAAACTCACGGCTGCCGCCACCCGCGTAACCGGGGCGCTATGCTGTTGCGTCGCCCCGCCATGCACTGCGAACGCTGCCGCACCGACGTCGACGCGCAGTACGAGCACCCGCGCCTGCGGCGGCTCGCGCGGTACTACCTGTTGATCCCGATCCCGTTCGTGCCGCTGTTCCCCATCATCGGCTCGGACTACGTCGTGATGCTGCCGCTGATGATGGCGTACATGTTGGGCATCGGGCCCGTGCTCACGCTGGTGCGGGAGAAGCCGATCTGCCCGGTCTGCGGCGCGCACGTGGTGACCGCGACCCCGACGTGATCCGAGCCGTCTGGGTCGGGGCCGCCGCCGCACGTCACAACAGATCGACGGCGATGCGGTCGTGCTGCAGCCATCGCGCCGCCGCGACCCGCAGGCCCCTGCCATCGCGCACGAGATCGCCCCGCGCGAGCGCGAGCTCGATCGCGCCGTCGCAGGCGGCGGCGTCGGGCCAGCGCCGGCGCCAGGCGGCCTCGTCGAAGCCGTCGAGTCGGCGCAGCCCCAGCCACAGCGCCTCGCGGGCGGTCGCGGCCGGCGACAGCGACTCGCAGCTCGGCGGCGCACCGCTCGACCACGCCGCCAGCGTGCGCGCATTGGTGCGGCGATGGACCGCACCGTCGCGATCGTAGCGGGCCGACGCCGCCGAGGGACCGAGGCCGACGTAGTCGATCGCGCGCCAGTAGCTGGCGTTGTGCTGCGCGTGCTGCCCGGGCCGTGCGTAGCTGGCGACCTCGTAGTGCCGTAGCCCGGCCCCGACCAGCGCGGCCTCGCAGGCCAGCAGCGCGTCGGCCTGCGCGTCGTCGTCGGGCAGCACCCGCAGACCGCGGCGCACGAGCTTGGTCCACGGCACCTCGGCCGGGATGTCGAGCGCGTAGATCGACACGTGGCCGACCCCGAGCGCGACCGTGGTCTCGAGGTCGCGGGCCAACGCGTCGGCCGACTGCCCGGGGTAGCCGACGATCAGATCGATGCTCACGCGCAGGTCGGCAGCGATCGCCGCCGCCACGGCGTGCCGCGCTGCCGCGGCATCGTGGACGCGACCGAGCTGTGCGAGCGCCCCGGGCTCGAAGCTCTGCACGCCGAGCGAGACCCGATCGACGCCGAGCGAACGCAGGCCGTCGACGAGCGCGTCGTCGACGTGCTCGGGGTTGAGCTCGACGGTGAACTCGTCGAGTGCACGCCACGGCGTCGCGGCGCGCACGCGGCCCACGACGGCCGCGAGCCCCTCGCGCCCCACCAGGCTCGGTGTGCCACCGCCGAGGTAGACCGTGCGCGGCGGCGTGGTCGGCAGCCGGTCGGCGCGCGCATCGAGCTCGCGCTGGAGGCCATCGACGAACGAGCGCCAGTCGGGGCGCCGTCCGACCACGAAGTCGAAGTCGCAGTACGGGCAGTGCCGCGCGCAGAACGGCACGTGCACGTACAGGCCCCAGCCTCGGTCCTCGTCGAGGCTCGGTTCGCGCCGCGCGTCGCCGTCCGCCGGCGCGGCGGTCATTCCGGGACGAGCTCGCCGAAGGCTTCGCCGTGGGGCAGATCGTCGAACAGCCGCGGCGCGCCGCCCTCGACGCGCTGCGCCGCCACCCCGCGCCACCACCACGCCGGCAACGAGTCCATGTCGATGCCGTGCCCGCGCAGCAGGCTGGTCTGCTCCTCGATGGTCTCGACCATCGAGGGGTGGAACGGCTGGCCGCGGCCGCGCAGCTGCGCCCCGAGCCAGATCGAGCTGCGCAGCGGCGTGGTTTCCTCGGTCTCCTCCACGACCGTCGCCATCGCGCGGCGCACGACGGTGAGATCGGGGAACTCGAAGATGCGGGCCTGGACCGACAGCTCGCGACCGCACAGCAACGACAGCCGCGCCGCGTACTGGCTCACCAGCTGCGACTGCAGCGCGACCGCGGCGCCGGCCCGCGCCGACAGCTCGCGCCGCACCAGCACCATGGTCTGCTCGGCGTTGGCGTAGACGAAGTCACCGACGCCACCGCGCATCAGGCCGAGGCCCGCCCGCAGGTTCGCCCGCGCCAGCTCGGGGTCGAGCCACGCCGACGCGGTCGCGCGCGCCTCGAGCAACTCGGTCAGCGCCTGCGAGCTCGGACCCAGCGCCACGACGACGCGAAAGCCGGGCATCGCGGCGTAGTCGCCGAAGACCTGGAAGGCGCCGATCCGTGACCACGCGGGTAGACTCCACGCGCCGGGGTTGTGGCTGCCGTTCTTCATTCGAACTGCGCCGACCCTTGTACCACTACTCGCGCGTCACTTGGTGGTGAACAGGGCATAGGCGACGTAGCCCAGTCCCGACACGGCCAGGAGGCCGAGGATCCACACCCAGCTGCCGCCGCGCTTGGACTCGTCACTCACCACCGAGTGTCCGAAGGTGCGCCCACTGGCGGCATCGGGTGCGATTGCGGCCAACGGTCCGGTGGTCGCCACCGGGTGCCGTCCCGAGCCCGGGGTCGGGTTGCGCGCGGGCCGGACCACGGGCCGCGAGCCGGTGCCCGGGCGTCGGCGCGAACGATCGCCCTCCGGTGCCTGCACCGCGCGGTGGACCCCCGACCGGGTCGGGTCAGCGCCCTCGCGCGCGTCCTCGCTCGCGCCCGTGGGCTTGGGCGGACGCGCCGGCGGCGATGCGGTCGGCGGCGGCACGTCGCGCGCCACCGGGTGCGGTGCCGATTCGTCGAAGCGGGCCTGGCTGACCAGTGCCTCGATGTTGCCGATCGTCATCGGCCGCTTGCGTGGCTGGGGATTGCCGGCCTCGACCGTGCGGGCCCACTCGGGCACGTCGTCGTCGCCGGCCTCCGGCACGGCATCGAAGGCGGCGAAGTCGAGTGCCTGATCGAGGTCGCTGTACTCGTCGTCGTAGTCGACGTTGGCGGGTGCGCCCTCGCCGAACAGCTCCGACATCACGGCGCTCAATCGCCGCGGTGTCCACGACAGCCCCGCCTCGGTGAGGAAGGCCTCGAGGTCGCGGAAGAAGTGATCGCAGTTCTGGTAGCGATCGGCGGGATCGACCTCGAGCGCCCGCATGATGATCGCCTCGAGCGCGGGCGGGAACTTCGGATCGACGAAGGTCGGTGCCGGGATGTCGCCCTCGAGCACGCGGCGCGTGACCTCTTCGCGGGCGCCGCGGAAGAGTCGACGGCCGAGGCATAGCTCGTAGAGCACGACCCCGAGCGGGAAGATGTCGGCGCGCTGATCGATGGGGTGGCCGAGCAGCTGCTCGGGCGCCATGTACGACAGCTTGCCGGCGACCTGTCCCTTCTTGGCGACCGCCGACGCGCGGGTGGCAGCGATGCCGAAGTCGAGGATCTTGCACACGCCGTCGTAGCCGACGTGGATGTTGGTGGGGTTGATGTCGCGGTGGACCAGGCCGAGCGGCGTGCCGTCCTCGGTGGTGCGGCTGTGCACGTAGTGCAGCCCCTCGCACGACTGCATGATGATGCCGATCGACAGCTCCAGCGGGATGCCGCGCCCGGCCGCCGCCGCGCGGCGCATCACGTTGACGAGCTCCTCGCCCTTGAGCAGCTCCATCGCGATGAAGTACTCGCCGCCGAGCTCGCCGAGGTCGTAGGTGTGGACGACGTTGTTGTGGGTCAGCGTCGCCGCGACCCGGGCCTCGTCGAGGAACATGCCCACGACCTCGGGCCGCGCCGCGAACTCCTGCCGCAGCGTCTTGACCACGAGCTCCTTCGCGAAGCCCTCGATGCCGGCATACTGCGCGCGATAGATCTCGGCCATGCCGCCGGTCGCGATGTGCTCGACCAGGACGTACTTGTCACCGAAGGGCGTGGGCTCGATGTTGCTCAACGTCGCATCCTTAGCCTATCGGATCGGCCGACGCGAGGCCATCCTCGCGAACGGGGTGCTCACCACTCTCGCTCCGCGCGGAGCGCCCGGCCCATGAGGGCATCGACCGCATCGCGCACTGCGAGTCCGCCGTAGAGGATGGCGTGCATGGTCGCGACGAGCGGCATCTCGACCTGCTCGCGCGCGGCCAGTCGGTGGGCCGACAGCGTGTTCTTCACGCCCTCGGCGACCATGCCCATCTCGGTGAGGATCTCGTCGAGCGTGCGACCCTGCCCCAGCGCGATGCCGACACGGCGGTTGCGAGAGAGTCCGCCGGTGCAGGTCAACACCAGATCTCCCATGCCTGCGAGGCCCGACAACGTGGCCGGGTGGGCACCGAGCTTGGTCGCCAGGCGGCTGATCTCCGCGAGCCCGCGGGTGATGAGGCCCGCGCGCGCGTTCTGTCCGAGACCCGCACCGTCGCCGATGCCCGCGGCCAACGCGATGACGTTCTTGAGCACGCCACCGAGCTCGACGCCGACGACATCGTCGGTGACGTAGGCCCGGATGCCGTCACCCGAGAGCATGCGCTGCACGGCCAGGCGCACGTCCTCGGAGTGGGCCGCGACCACCACCGTGGTCGGCAGCCCGGCAGCGACCTCGGCCGCGAAGCTGGGCCCGCCCAGTGCCGCGACGCGCTCGCGATGCACCGGCGGGAGCTCGTCATGCAGCACCTCGTGCATGCTCGCGAGCGAGTCGACCTCGATGCCCTTGGCGGCGATCAAATAGTAGGGCGGCGGATCACCGACCACCGTCGCGAGCGCTCGGATCGCGTCGCGCATCGCATGGGAAGGGATCGCGCACACCACCAGCTCGGCGCCCGCGACGGCGTCGCGCATCGACGCGGTCGCGTGCAGCGACGCGGGGAACGGAGCATCGGGCAGGTAGCGCGTGTTCCTGCGTTGGTCCTGCATCTGCTCGACGTGCTCGGCCGAGCGCGCCCACAGCTGCGTGTCGTAGCCGCGACGCGCGAGGTGGATCGCCAGCGCAGTGCCCCAGCTGCCCGCGCCGAGCACGGCCACGCGCCCCTTCGACCCCTGCCCGCCCGCGTCGCCTGCCGCCGCCATCGTGGGCGCGTTTTTACAACGGCACCGGGCCCCGCGTCCGCAGCCTCCGCGGGCCGACCGCCGCGCCGGGGACCCACCGGCCCGGGGGTCGCCGGCCGAGGGCAGGAATGGCGGCTTTCCGAGGTCCGCCAGTTGCGCGCACGCCGGAATTCACCGTAGGGTGATCGCGCCATGCGCAGATTCCCCCTGCCTCGACCTGCCGCGTTCCACCCCTCCCTCCTCGCGCCAGCCCTGTGGGCGTGGTCGGCGATGGTCGCCGTCGGCGGCTGCGGCTCGAAGGTCGATGCGGGCGAGACCAACGCCGAGTACGGCGACGGCGACGGCGACGGCGGCAGCTCGAGCGGCAGCAGCGGTGGAGGCGGCAGCGCGAGCAACTCGGGCACCGGCAGCAGTGCGTCGACCACGGTGGGGACGAGCGCGGGCACCTCGATGTCGACCACCGACGACACCGCCGCGGACACGATGAGCTTCATCGGCCAGCCCGACGACGGCAACGTCGAGGCGATGTGCGATCCGGGCCTGCAGGACTGCCCCAAGGGCCAGAAGTGCACCTCGTTCGTGTCGACACCGGGCGGTCGCACGGTCGACTCGACGCACTGCGTCGATGTCTCGGGTGACCACGTCTTCGGCGAGGAGTGCACCCGCGTCGAGGGTGACGACGACTGCGCGGCAGGCTTCTTCTGCATGACCGACGTCAGCGGCCACACCGGCATGGGCATCTGCCTCGAGTTCTGCGTGGTGAACCAGCCCTGCGAGAACGGCGGCGAGTGTTTCCCGTTCAACGACGGCGCGCTGCCGTTGTGCGAGGTCACCTGCGATCCGCTCGTGCAGGACTGCACGCCGGGCCAGGGCTGCTACGCGGCGTTCAACAACTTCGTGTGCGCGGTACCCGGTGCACCCGACGGCATGGGCGGCGATGGCGATCCCTGCGCGACGATCCAGGGCTGCAGCCCCGGCCTCATCTGTCGCACCGGCACCAACGGCTGCGTGAGCGACAGCGGCTGTTGCACGCCGGTGTGCGACCTCGCCGACGACCAATGCACCGATCCCGCCGAGGACTGCATCCAGGCGCTCGACGACCCGCCGCCGAACCTTCAAGGCGTCGGGTACTGCGGCGTCCCAGCCTGATCGCCGTCGACCCGCCACCCGCTTGGACGGCCGCGGCCACCGCGGCCACCCCCAACCGAAACGCGCGCGGGCCCGCCCCGCCCCCGCGGGCTTCGAGCGGCCCCGCGGGCTTCGAGCGGCCCCGCGGGCTTCGAGCGGGCCTTGCCCGGCAACCCGCCGCCGCCCGCCCGCGAGCGTGCGTCCGATCGCACGGGCCACGCAGAAGGTGATACCGTGTCGGGCGAACGTGGCCGCCGACAGCCGTGACGACAGCACACTGCTCTCGGCCTGGCGCGAGGGCGATGCCCACGCCGGCAACGAGCTGCTGCGACGGCACTTCGTGGCGGTGTACCGCTTCTTCTCGGCCAACCTCTCGCAGGCCGGACGCGACGTCGACCCCGAGGATCTGACGCAGCGCACCTTCGAGGCCTGCATCACGCGCCGCGACGCGGTGCAGACCGACTTCCGCGCGTACGTCTTCGGGGTTGCGCGGCGCCTGCTCTACCTCGAGTGGAAGCGCCGCAAGGGCGTCGGCGACGTGGTCTCGCCGTCGGTCGCCGACATCCGCGACGTGCGGACTTCACCGTCGGTGGCGGTCGCGCGACTCGACGAGCAGAAGCTGTTCCTCAAGGCGCTCGAGGTGCTGCCCGCGGAGTTCCGAGCGGTGCTCGAGCGCTTCTACTGGGAGGACCGGCCGATCGCCGAGATCGCCGACGAGCTCGGCGTGGCGCTCGGGACCGTGAAGAGCCGGCTGTTCCGCGGCAAGGCGATGCTGCGCGACTCGTTGCTCAACAGCAAGGCCCCGCCCGCGCTGCTGCAATCGGCGGTGCTGCGCCTCGATGCCCGGGTCATCGAGGGCGAGCCCGACGGCGGCTGATCGCCGGCCATGAACGAGCGGCGGCCCCGTGCTCGCGCGCGATCGCGAGGCGCTGCCGGCGGGGCGTCGTCGTCCGTCGCGAGCGTGCGGCGGACGACGAGCACACCGCGGGCCGTCAGCCGTTGGCGGGGATGGTCAGCACCGTGCCGTCGGCGAGCTGGGCCACCAGCGCGACGTTGCCGTCGGCGTCGTTGTTCGCGTACACGTTGACCTGGCCACCCGCCAGCGGCGTGGTGTCGACCGTGAACGTGACGTCGGGGGTCGCGTCGTCGTCGACGTCGACGCCGATCTCGAGCGGACCGGCCGGGACGTCGGGCAGCGTCGCCGAGACGCCGAAGTCGACGTTCTCGAGCAGCGCGACCGGGGTTCCGGTGATTTCCCAGATGTCGACCTGGCCGACCGCGGGTGCAGCGTGGATGACCGTGATGCGGACGTTGGCGGCGTCGATGCCCTCGGCGTCGTCGACCAGCGCGATCGCCTGCAGTCCCGGCGCGCCATCGGTCATCGCGAGGTCACCGATCGCGACCGCCGTGTACGAGACGCCGGCGTCGAGCGTGAGCGCGGGCATCAGCACCGCCTCCGACGCGGGGCTGCCCGACACCGAGACCTCGAAGGTGTAGTCGCCGCCCGGCACGCTGGCGTAGTCGGTGCTGTTGCGGAACTCCAGCCCCTCGAAGACCGGGCCTTCGCCGTTCGCGAACACGTCGACCGCAGGCGCGCCGACGCCCAGGTGCATGACGCGGACCGCCGCCGGCTCGCCGCCGGTGCTCGAGTCGGCCATCGTCGTCGACATGGTGTCGTCGGTCGTGCCGGTGTCGGTCGTCGCCGTGTCGGTCGCGGTCGTCGTGTCCGTCGCCGTGGTCGAGGCGGTCGTCGTGCTCGCGGTGGTGCTGTTGGTCTCCGACGAGCCGCCCGTACTCGAGGAGTCGTCGGCGACCGTGGCGCCGTCGCCGTCGTCACCGCCACAGGCGGGCGCGAGCAGGGTCAACGAGATCAGCAGATGCAGTCGAGTGTCCTTCATGGTTCATGCTTCCCGTCCGGCCTGGAAAGAACCGAACGCGGAGTGTTTGAAGCAGGTCGCCAAACTTGCCACCGCGTCACGGCGGATTTCCCCTCGACGCCGTCACTCGCCGTCGCGCAGCGGGCGGCGACAGCGGCGGATGGGCGCGAGCGCACGGCGGGTCGGAGAGCGGCGTCGCGACGCGTCCGCTACCACATGCAGACGGAGATCGAGGTCGTCTGTCCGGGGATCGACGTGCACGACATGCCGCCCGGGCAGGTGCCGTAGTCGAGGCCGTCGTACTCGCACAGCAGCACGCAGTTGGTCGGATCGACCGCCATCGCGTCCGACAGCGCGCACACCGGCAACGCGTCGCCGCCGGGGCCCGCGGGACAATCGGCGTCGACGGTACACTGCGGCGAACAGAAGGCGTCGTTGGCCGGCAGGTCGGTCAGCTCGATGCAGTCGCTGCCATCGACGCAGGTCGCGGCCGCGCAGTCCTCGTACTCGCCGACCTCGGGCGGCGGATCGCCACCGGTCATCGATGCGCCGGTCATCGACGCGTCGGTCATCGATGCGCTCGCGTCGCTACTGCTGGCCGCGCCGCCGCTGCTGGTATCGGCCGCGCCGCCAGAGCTCGACGCCGTCGCATCGCCGGTGGTGGTGGCCGCCGCCGTCGAGGCCTCGTCACCGCTGGCCTCGGCGGCGCCACTCGAGCTCGAGCCGCCGTCGCTGTCACCGGCGGTCGCGGTCGCGGTGGTCGAGACCGGACCGGGTCCGCTGGCGGAGAAGCCGAAGCCGCCGTTGTCGAGGCTGCCCTGCGCGCACGCGGTCCACAGGCACAGCGGCGCGAGCAGCTGCAGCGATCGGGGCGAGCGGACGGCGGACATCACAACAGCAAGAGCTTGGGCCACGGACGCGGCGGCGGTCAACCTCGCCGTCGCGCGTCGTCGCAGGTGGCCGGGTGCGCCGCCGGAGTGCTCAGTGGTCGTGGTCGTGATCGTGCCCGTGGTGGTGCGAACCATCGTGCACGTGCCCGTGGGTCAGCTCCTCCGCGGTGGCGTCGCGGACCTCGAGGACCTCGACGTCGAAGTGCAGCGTCTCGCCGGCCAGCGGGTGATCCATGTCGACCAGGACCTCGTCGCCGGCGACGCCGACCACGCGCAGCGGCATGTGATCACCGTCGTCGTCCTCGACCATGAAGGTCATGCCGGGCGCGACTTCCATGCCCGCGAACGCGCTCTTGGGGATCGCCTTGGGGCCACCGGGGGTCTTCTCGCCGTAGCCATCGGCGGGCGCGACCTTGGCCTGCAGCTTGTCGCCGACCTTGCGGCCCTCGAGCTGACGCTCGAGGCCCGGCACGATGTTGTCGGCGCCGTGCAGGTACGCCAGCGGATCGCCGCCGTCGGAGCTGTCGAGCACCTCGCCGGCATCGTTGCGCAAGGTGTAGTGGATCGTGACGACTTTGTTGGCGGTGATCATGGCGAAAGCGGCGGCCACACTAGCAGCCGCCTGCGAAGCCCCGCAATGCGCCGGCGCGTGCGTTTGACGTCAGGGCGCGACGCGTCGAATCGCCGCGGCGAAGCCCGGTCGCGGATCGATGCGGCCCGCGCGGCCGTGCCACAGCCGTGCGTGACGTAGCGCCTGCAGCAGCGCGGCGCCACCGTCGGCCGGTGGCGGCGTCTCGGCTGGCGGACGCAGCTCGTCGAGCACGGCGACCAGCTCGAGCGGGTACGACAGCGGTGGCCGCACGGCGAGCAGCCGTGCGCCCTCGACCACGACCCGGAGCTCCCACAGCGCCGCGGGACCGCGGGCCTCGGGTCGCAGATCGACGACGGCGTCGAGCTGCATCGCGATGCCAGCCACGCGGTCGCGCAGCCACGCCTTGCCTTGCTCGGTGGGCCACACCTCGAACAGCCCCACGTGCGAGCCGCCGAGTCGGCGCCGAAGCGCGTCGTCGTGGTCGTCGCGCGGGCAGCCCTGGCCGGCGCCCATCTCGACCAACGCCCAGTCGCAGCGCGTGCGCACCCATGCCTCCGCGTCGTCGTCGTCGCCGCGCGGCGCCCCGACCTCCTCGGCCCAGCGCGAGAGCCATGGTTGCAGGCGTGCGGCGCCGTCGTCGTCGCCGAACGCGGCCGCTGCCCACGCGTCGAGGGCGTGCTCGAGCCGTCGGTCGATCACGGGCTCACCGCGCGCAGCATCGCGTCACCGTGCGTGCGCGCGCGCGTCGTCGCGGTGGTGCGCGACCATCGTCGCGAAGCCATCGAACCATGGCGACGCGTCGTGGGGGCCGGGCGCGGCCTCGGGGTGGTACTGCACGCCCAGCAGCGGGCGGCCCTTCAGCCGCAGGCCCGCGACGGTGTCGTCGAAGAGGTTCACGTGGGTGACCGCGACGTCACCGGCGGCCGCGAGCGATCCGGCGTCGACCGCGAAGCCGTGGTTCTGCGAGGTGATCTGCACCGCGAACGGCCGCGCGCCACCGTCGTCGACGTCGACCATCGCCGCGGCGTCGACCCGCACGGGGTGGTTGCCGCCGTGGTGGCCGAACGGCAGCTTGTAGGTGCGGCCGCCCAGCGCCAGGCTCAGCAGCTGGTGCCCGAGGCAGATGCCGAACACCGGCAGCGTGGGCGCGCGCTCGATGAGCGCACGCACCTGCGCGACCACGTCGGGCAGCGCGTCGGGGTCGCCGGGGCCGTTCGACAGCAGCACACCGTCGGGCGCCGCCGCGAGCAGCTCCTGCGCGGTGGTGGTCGACGGCATCACCGTGACCGCGAGCCCGCGATCGACGAGGTTGCGCAGGATGTTGCGCTTCACGCCGAAGTCGATCACCACCACGTGCCCGCGGAGGCCGTCGCCCGGTGCGTGCCACAGCGTCGGCTCGCGCCAGGTGTAGCTGTCGCGCGTCGAGACCTCGTGGGCGAGGCCGCGGCCCTGCATCGTGCCGGCCGCCCGTGCGGCCTGCTGCAACACCTCGAGCGCGGTGCCGTCGTTGGCGAGCGCGCCCATGGTCGCGCCGAAGCGCCGCAGGTGCCGGGTCAACGCCCGCGTGTCGACCTCGGCGATGCCGATCACGCCGCGGCTCGCGAGCGTGCCCGCGAGATCCGAGCGCGCGCGCCAGTTCGACACCGTCGGCGACAACGAGCGCACGATGAGACCGCCGGCGCCGGCGTGCGCCGACTCGAGATCGTCGTCGTTGCAGCCGACGTTGCCGACCTCGGGTACGGTCAGGCACACCAGCTGCCCGCGATACGAGGGATCGCTGACGATCTCCTGGTAGCCCGTCATCGCGGTGTTGAAGACCACCTCGCCGACCACGTGGCCACGCGCGCCGAAGCCCACGCCACGGAAGACGCGGCCATCGGCGAGCACGAGCACGGCGTCGGGGGCGGTGGCGTCGTGACCTCGCGCGTCGAGCACGGTCGGGTTTGTCGCGCACGTGGTGAGCCGGCGTCAAGGCAGCGCCCGCGGCCTCGGGTGGCCGTCGGGGCGCCGCCATGGGCGCGATGCTGCTACGATGCGCGGCGCGGGTGGCTTCGACCCCCGTGGGCCACCTTCGCCCACGCCCGCTCTCGACCGCCTCGCCCCATCGCGCCCGGCAATGACCCACCGCGAAGCCCCGACCGCTGCCGTGTTGCTCATCGGCGACGAGCTGCTGAGCGGGAAGATCCGCGACGAGAACGGCCACGCGTTGGCGTGCGTCATGCGACGCCGCGGCATCCGACTCCTCGAGATCTGCACCGTCGGTGACACCGCGGAGGAGATCGGCGCCGCATTCCTGCGGCTCGTCGCGCGGGCGCAGCTGGTGTTCACCTCGGGCGGCGTCGGTCCGACCCACGACGACCGCACGCTGGCCTCGATCGCGGCGGCGACCGGCCGGCCGCTGGTCCGCAACGCCGCGATGGAGGCCCAGCTGCGCGCGCACTACGGTGAGCGCATCACCGACGCCGCGCTGCGCATGGCCGACCTGCCCGCCGGCACGCTGCTGCGGGCGCCGACCGGCTGGCCGGTGATGCGCCTCGATGTCGAGGGCGCACGCGCGTACATCCTGCCGGGCGTCCCCAGCCTGCTGCGCGCGAAGCTGGAGCACCTCGAGGCACTCGCGGGCGAGCTCCCCTCGGGTGATGGTTGGTACCTCGCGGTGGTCTACACCGATCTCGACGAGAGCAAGCTCGCCGCCCATCTCGACGCGGTGGTCGCGGAGTTCCCCGAGATCGACGTCGGCTCGTACCCGCGATGGAGCCGCGGCGAGGACGGTCGCATCCATCTCCACGTGAAGGTGACGCTGGAGGCGCCCACGCCCCTGCGCGCGCAGGTCGACGCGGCGCGCGAGCGTCTGCGTGCCGCCCTCGCGCCGCAACACCTGCTCGACCACGAGCCGCCGGTCTAGTCGCGGCTTGGGCCCGGTCGGCGCCGCAGCCGGCGAGGTCGTGGACAAGCGCGCGGCAAGTGATAGGTTTACCGCCCATGCGCGCCCCCTGGTGCCCAACGACCGGTCTCGCCGCGGTGTTCGCCGTGGGCGCAGCCGTGGCAGTGCCCGCCTGCAAGAGCACCAAGCACGACCAGCCCAAGTTCATGGCGGCGCCGAAGTCCTTCGACCCCAAGGGCGGCGACTTCACGTTCAACGAGAAGAACCTCGAGGCCTTCAACTCGATGGAGGACGACGCCCGCGAGGCGCACCTCGCCAAGTTGATCGGCTCCCCCGGCAGCTTCAAGGGCCAGGCGACCTACCAGCGCACCGAGGAGCTGACCGACAAGATCGACGACCGCAAGTACGGGCAGTACGTCATCTGGGCCAAGGTCCCCGATCCGGTGTGGCTCGAGGTCACGGTCGAGTACCACCTGTTCTCCGACAGCGACCTCATGGGTCCCGCGGCCGCCGACACGTACATCGAGTTCACCGGCACCCTGCTGGAAATGACCTACCTCGACGACGCCAAGCCGCGTCGGATGGAGATCAAGGTCAAGGCCGACGCGGTCACCAAGCTCTGAGGTCGAGACGCACTTGATCGCCGTAGCGTCCCTCGGTAGCCCGATGTTGTGGGCGGCATTCCTCGGTGGAGTGCTGCTGTTCCTGCTCATCGACCTCGGTGTCTTCAACCGCAAGTCGCACGTCATCAGCACGCGCGAGGCGCTGACGTGGTCGGTGGTGTGGGTCTGCGTCAGCCTGACCTTCAACGCCTTCGTGGGCTGGCGCTTCGGCCGTGAGGCCGGGCTCGAGTTCCTCTCGGCCTACCTGCTCGAGAAGTCGCTGTCGGTCGACAACCTCTTCGTCTTCATCGTCATCTTCCGCTACATGGACGTGCGGCCGCAGGTGATGCACCGCGTGCTGTTCGCGGGCATCGTCGGTGCACTGGTGCTGCGCGGCACCTTCATCCTCGCGGGCCTCGAGCTCATCGGTCGCTTCGAGTGGCTGCTCTACGCGTTCGGCGGCTTCCTGCTGCTGACGGGCGTGAAGCTGCTGTTCTCCGGCGAGGAGGAGGTCGACCCCAGCGGCAACCTCGCCTACCGCATGGCCCGCAAGGTGCTGCCACTGACGCGACGCTACGTCGGCGCACGCTTCTTCGTGCGCCAGGACGGTCGCTTGCGCGCGACGCCGCTGTTCATCGTGCTGCTCATGATCGAGACCTCCGACGTGGTCTTCGCGCTCGACTCGATCCCGGCGGTGTTCGGTGTCAGCCGCGATCCCTTCATCGTGTTCACCAGCAACGTGTGCGCGGTGCTGGGCCTGCGCGCGATGTTCTTCCTGCTGCAGAACTTCCTCGACCGCTTCGCCTACCTCAAGTACGGCCTGGGCCTGGTGCTGGCGTTCATCGGCGCAAAGATGATCGTCGCCGAGGGCCTGTTCGGCCTCATCGCGCCGCTCGAGGTGCCGACCGGGCTGTCGCTCGGGATCGTCGCAGGGCTGATCGGCGCGTCCATGCTGGTGAGCCTGGTGATGCCGCCCAAGCCCGACCGCGAGGAGGTGCTCGAGCACACCGAGGCCGCCTCGCTGATCGCCGACATCGATCCCCACGCGTCGATCACCGCGTCGGTCGACGGTTCGATGGGCGCGAGCCCGGCCGACATCTCGCAGGTCGCCGCGGTGCCGCCGGTCGATCGCGAACCGCCGGCGCCGCGCTAACCGCCCGCGCCGCGCTGGCGGGGCCCGAGCTCGAGCTTCAGGCCGCCCTTGCCGGGGTCGCCACGGGGGCGGTCGGCGGGCGCCGCATCGTCGGCGGGCGCGGTGTCGTCGACCGGCGCAGTGTCGTCGGTGGCGCCCACGTCCTCGTCCGGCGCGGTGGGGCCGAGGTCCGCGGCGCCGTCGCTGGCGTCCGCGTCGGCGCTGCCGTCGACGGCGTCGCCACCCCGCAGCGCGCGGGCGCGCTCGTCGGCCCGCACGCGCTCCTCGAGCTCGATCAGCCGCAGCCACTCCTCGCCGTCGACCGTGATGCCGCCCTCGCCTCCACCGACCTCGACGTCGACGGCGGCCAGCACCGGGCGCACGAAGGCGTCGGGCTGCCGCGGCATCTGCAGGTCGCGGAACGCCCGCGCCACGCAGCTGCGGACCTCCTCGGGCAGGCTCTGCGCGTCGATGCGATTGATCATCGTGAGGCCGTCGCGGTTCACGAGGTTGAGCGCCGCGATGTGGTACTTGCCGGCCGGCGTGCGCCCCTGCAGGCACGGCTTGGCCCGCACGCCCGCAGCGATGCGCTCACGCTCGAGCTGCTGACGATAGGCTTCGGTGTGCACGTCGGCCTGCATGCCGAGGCTGACCCAGTAGACCACGTCGACGAAGTGGTTCACGCCACCCTTGTTGGTCGGGAACACCTGCCGCTCGATCGCCTTCTGCACGCACGGCGGCATGCTCTCGTCCTTGAAGCCGGACTCGAGCACCTCGGTGCGCACGACCTCGCCCGAGGGTGCGATGCGGACGCGGATCTTCACCTGGCCCTCGGGCACGCCCGCGAAGCCCCGCTCGTCGTCGGGCGCGGGCTCCAGGGTCTCGATCGCACGGCTCAGGAAGCACAGCGCCGCCGGGTCGCGCAGCGCGTGGGCGATCTCGGTCAGACGTGGCAGCTCGTAGACCCGCTCGGCCTTCTCGCTCGGCAGCAGGATGACGCCCTCGTTCGACGAGCGAATCGCCTTGCGGACGTAGCGGTCGCTGCCCATCTTCGTCATCGGGCCGCCGTTGATGCCGGGCGTGATCTCGCGTTTGGTGCAGGCCCCGGCGAGGCCGAGCGCGAGGCCGAGCGCGAGCCCGAGCCCGAGCGTCGACCCGCGGCGTGGTTGCACTCGGCCCAGCGTCGAAGTGGGCGACGACGTGGGCGACGACGTGGCCGACGACGTCGGTGGCACCACGCCTTCGCGCGGCGCAGGCGTCGCTCGAGGCATCGCGCGCGGGCGCATCGCCCGGTTGTAGCAGCTCGCGCGTGCCCCCGCCAAAGCCGCTGGACGGAGCTCGCCGGCGGCGAGCGTCGCGGCTCCGCTTCCACCGCCGCCCGGGCTTGCCCCATAGTGCGGGCCACCTCCTCCAAGGAACGCCCCAGCATGGCCGAGAGCACCGCGCGCACGCCCCTTTTCGACGCCCACGTGGCGCTTGGCGCCAAGATGGTCGACTTCGCCGGGTGGTCGATGCCGATCCAGTACCCCGCGGGGATCCTCGCGGAGCACCGCGCGGTGCGGGAGCACGCCGGCATCTTCGACGTCTCGCACATGGGCGAGGTCGACTTCCGCGGCGCCGGTGCGATCGCATGCGTGCAGAGGCTCGTGACCAACGACATCGGCAAGCTCGTCGATGGCCGCGCCATGTACACCGTCACGTGCAACCCCGAGGGGGGCATCGTGGACGACTGCATCGTGTATCGCCTGGCCGCCGATCACCTGCGCATCGTCGTGAACGCGGCCAATGTCGCCAAGGACTTCGCCCACTTCCGTCGCTTCGGCGAGGGCGCCGACTGCAGCATCGACGACGTGTCGTCCTCGTGGGCACTGCTGGCCGTGCAAGGTCCCGCGGCGGTGGGCATCGTCGCCGGCCTCGCGGGCGCCGAGCTGGCCGAGGTGCCGAGCTTCGGGCTCGGCCAGGGCCGGATCGCCGGCGTCGCGGTGCTCGCGGCGCGCACCGGCTACACCGGGGAGGACGGCTTCGAGCTGTTCGTCGCGCCCGACGGGGCACGCGCGGTGTGGGACGCGATCGTCGGTGCGGGCGTGCAGCCGATCGGGCTCGGCGCCCGGGACACCCTGCGACTCGAGGCTCGGCTCTCGCTGTACGGCAACGACATCGACGAGACCACCGAGCCGTTCGGCGCCGGCCTCGGCTGGGTCGTCAAGCTCGACAAGGGCATCGCCTGCGTCGGCCACGATGCGCTGGTCGAGTTCAAGCGCAATGGCAGCGCGCAGAAGCTGGTCGGCTTTCGCGTCACCGACCGCGCAATCGTCCGCGAGGGCGCCGAGGTCGTCGACGACACCGACGCCGTGATCGGCCGCGTCAGCTCCGGCGGCGTCGCGCCCACGGTCGGCGGCGCGGTCGGCATGGCCTGGGTCCCCGCCGCCGTGGCCGGCGCGGACGCGCCCCTGCGCCTGCGCCAGCGCGGCCGCATCGCGCTCGCGCAGCAGGTCAAGGGCCCCTTCTACCGCCGCAAGCCGGCTTGATCGACACTGCCTCTCGTCCGTCGCCCCCCTCGCTTCGCAACAGGATCCGATCCATGAGCCAAGACGTCCCCGCCAACCTTCGCTACACCAAGGAACACGAGTGGGCCCGCCGCGACGGCGACGTGATCGTCGTCGGCATCACCGCCCACGCGGTCGAGCAACTCGGCGACATCACGCTGGTGACCTTGCCGTCCATCGGCACCAAGGTCGGCGCCGGCGATCGCTTCGGCGACGTCGACTCGGTGAAGGCGGTGTCGGAGCTCTACGCGCCCCTCGCGGGTGAGATCGTGGCCAAGAACGCCGACCTCGACGCGACCCCGGAGCGCGTCAACGAGGACCCCTACGGCGCCGGCTGGATGATCAAGATCAAACCCGCCGACGCCGCCGCGTTCGACGGCCTGCTCGACGCCGACGCCTACGGCAAGCTGCTGTAGGCGCGAGAAGGGCCGCCTGTCGGTGTCGACCGCGAGCGCGTGCCCGGACCCCTCGGCGCTGGAGGCCTTCGGACGCGGTGGGCTCGACGCGGCGACCCGTGCCCGCATCGAGCTGCACCTCGACGGCTGCAGCGGCTGCGCCGGCACACTGGCCACGCTGCTGCGACTGTTCGCGTCGGACGACGCGCAGCTGCAGACGACCCTCTCGGAGCCCACGCTCGCCCACGCCGACGGGTCGGCGGTGCCGCTGCAGGTCGGCCGCTACCGCCTGGGTGCGCGCATCGGCGCCGGCGCGATGGGCATGGTCCACGAGGCGGTCGACCCCGAGCTGCACCGGCGGGTCGCGATCAAGCTGCTGCATCCCGGCATCACCGTCGACGTCGAGCTCACGCGCGCACGGATGCTCCGCGAGGCGCGGGCGATGGCGCAGCTGGCCCACGCCAACGTGGTCGCGGTGCACGACGTCGGTCGCGTCGGCGAGCAGGTGTTCGTCGCGATGGAGCTGGTCGACGGCACCACGCTCGCGCGCTGGCTCGAGCAGCGGCAGCGCACGCTGCCAGAGATCCTCGCGATGTTCGTGCAGGCCGGCCGCGGGCTCATGGCCGCGCACGCGGTCGGGCTGGTGCATCGCGACTTCAAGCCCGACAACGTGCTGATCGGCAACGACGGCCGCGCGCGCGTCACCGACTTCGGGCTCGCACGGCCGCTGTCGCAGTGGCTCGAGGCGCCGGGTGCCGACGGCGTGCTCGACCACGACGGTGCCACCGGGCCCAGCCGCAGCGCGCCGCTCGGCGCGACCGTGGCGAGCGCGGTGCTGGCCACGGCACAGGGCTCGATCGTCGGCACGCCGGCGTACATGGCCCCCGAGCAGTGGCGCGGCCTGCCGGCCGATGCCCGCTCCGATCAGTTCGCTTTCTGCGTCGCGCTCTACCACGCGTGCTTCGGCGCGCGCCCGTTCGCCGGCGATGGTGTGTTCGCGCTGGCCGAGTCGGTGCTGCAGGGGCGCCTGCGCCCGCCACCGCGCAGCGCCCCGGCGTGGCTGCGACAGGCGCTCCTGCAGGGGCTCGCGAGCGACCCTGCGGCGCGGCACGCCAGCATGGCCGACCTGCTCGCCGCGCTCGAGCGCGATCGATCCCGACGCATGCGCGCCGCGGGCATGGTCGGCGCGATGGCCCTGGGCGTCGGTGGCACGGTCGCGGTGCTCGCGTGGCTGGGTGGCGTCACCGCGCCCGCGCCGGCCTCGACGCTCGCGCTGCCATCGCCCACCGAGGTCGCGCCGACGACGGTGGAGGGCGCGGCCGCGACGGCGCCCGCGATCGCCCCGACGCCGTCGGTGGACGAGTGCCGTGCCCGCGCGGCCGACCTCGACGGACGGTGGGACGCGCCGCGCCGCGAAGCACTGCGCTCGGCGTTGTCGGCGATGGATGACGGCGCGGCTGTCGTCGCCCGTGTGATGCCGGTGCTCGATCGCTTCGCCGAGACCCACCGCCAGCTCGCGACCGCGGCATGCGACCCGGGCCTCGCGGACGCGCCGGTGCGACTGCGATGCCTGGCGCGGATGCGTGGGCAGCTCGACGCCTTCGTGCAACGAGCGCTCGATCTCCCCCGCTTCCAGGTCGTCGACGCGGTCGCCCACGGCGCGCTGACGCTGCCCGATCCGCGCCGTTGCGGACACGAACGCTGGCTGCGGGCCGAGCCGTCCGCACCGCCGCCGGGCGACGCGGCCGCGATCACCGTGCTCGACGGCGAGCTCGCGGCCGCCGAGGCGTTGGTGCGGCTCGATCGCTACGGCGCAGCCCCGGCCGCGATCGAGGACGTGCTGACGCGCGCACGCGAGCGCGGCTTCACGTCGCTGGCCGGCCGCGCCGAGCTCGCGCTGGGGTTGGCCCACGCCGAGCGCGGTGCGACCGACCTCGCGATCGCACAGCTGGAGGCCGCGGCCACCACCGCGACCGCGGGCCACGACGACACCGTGCGCGTGGCCGCGGCGGTGGCATTGGTCGAGGTGCTCGGGCCAGCGGCGCTGCGCCCCGTCGACGCCGGGCGGTGGGCCGACGCCGCCGCGGCGATCGTCGCCCGCATCGACGACGCGACCCTGCGTGGCGAGCTCGCGCTGGCCCGCGGGCTCGAGCGTGCGGCGTTGTCGGACCCGCTGGCTGCGGTGGCCTCGCTCGATGCGGCCACCGACGCGTTGCGCACGGCCGTCGGCGAGGACCACCCCACGTTCGCGCGCGCCCGGCTGGCGCGGGCCGCCGCCGCGCTGGTGCTCGACGACCCCGCGACCGCGCGCCGCGAGAGCGACGACGCGGTGGCCTCGCTCGCCCGCAGCGTCGGTCCTGAGGATCTGCGCTACGGCGCTGCGCTGGCGGTGCAGGCCCGCGTGCGACTCGTCACCGGCGACGCGACCGAGGCCCAGCGCGCGATCGAAGCCGCCATCTCGATCGCGTTCCCGTCGGAGTCGCTGCGCCACGACTTCGATCGCGGGCGTTGGCTCGGTGTGCAGGGCGAGATCCAGCGCAGCCGCGGCGACCTCGACGCGGCCGCCAAGTCGTTCGAGGACGCGATGATCTACCTGTATGTCGAGCCCGAGAAGGCGCTGCCGCTGTCATGGCAGGGGGCGCTGGCGATCGAGCGCGGCGCCACGACCGACGGCCTCGCGCGACTCGACGCCGCGCTCGCGGCCGCGATCGCAGGCCTCGGCGAGGACGATCCACGCCTGGTGCCGTTGCTGTCGGACATCGGCCGCGCGCAGCGTCGCGCCGGCGCCACCGCGGCCGCCCGCCGCAGCTTCGAGCGCGCCGTCGGGCTCGCCGAGGCCCACTTCGGCTTTGCGCCCGCGACCGCGCTCGCGCAGTGGGACCTCGCGGAGCTCGAGCGCGCCGACGGCCACGACGCGCGCGCGCTCGAGCTGTTCGACGACGTCTACGTGCCGTTGGTCGGCGCGTTTGGTCAGCACCACTGGCGCGTCCGCGAGAGCACGCTCGCGCGGGCCGATCTCGCCTGGGCGCTGGGCCAGCACGAGTACGGCGGCCGCCTCTACGACGCGATCGTGGCCGAGCTCGAGGCCGCCTACGGACCCGCGGATCCACGGGCCCAGCGGGCCCGCTCGCGGCGTCGCCCGGAGCCATGACCGCCGCCGCGGCCACCGGCCGGGGGCGCGGCCGCACGGCTGCTCGGGGGCGCGCCCCGCTCGCGCCCTGCCCGGCCCACGCAGACCCGCGCCGATCGCCCCGCGCGGCCGTCGATCGCGCCCGAACCGGCCGTCGGAAGGTCCCGACGACCATCACGGCGGCCAATCGGATTACGATGCGCCCCGAATGTCCACCACCACCGATGACAAGGCCGCGACGCTGAACCTACCCGACGGTCGCGCAGTGACGCTGCCGATCCGCACGGGCAGCGAGAACGAGCAGGCGCTCGACATCCGCACGCTGCGTGCCGACACCGGCTACATCACGATCGACACCGGGTACATGAACACGGGCTCGACCACGAGCGCGATCACGTACCTCGACGGCGAGCAGGGCATCCTGCGCTACCGCGGCTACCCCATCGAGCAGCTCGCCGAGCACTCCAACTTCGTCGAGGTCAGCTACCTGCTGATCCACGGGCGGCTGCCGACCGAGACCGAGCTGGTCGAGTTCCGCCGGCAGCTGACGCGGCACAGCCTCATCCACGAGGACATGCTGCACTTCTTCGCCGGCTTCCCGCCGACCGCCCACCCCATGGCGGTGTTGTCGGCGATGGTCACCTCGCTGTCGGCCTACTACCCCGACTCGATGGACCCCAAGCTGCTCGACCTGCACATCACGCGGCTGCTGTCGAAGGTGCGGACCATCGCGGCGTTCTCCTACAAGAAGTCGATCGGCCAGCCGATCGTCTACCCCAAGAACGCGCTGCGCTACTGCGGCAACTTCTTGCACATGATGTTCGCGGTGCCCTCGGAGGAGTTCGAGGTCTCGCCGGTGCTGGAGAAGGCGCTCAACCAGCTGCTCATCCTCCACGCCGACCACGAGCAGAACTGCTCGACCTCGACGGTGCGCATGGTCGGCAGCTCCGGCGCCAACCCCTACGCGGCGGTGGCCGCGGGCATCCTCGCGCTGTGGGGCCCGCTGCATGGCGGCGCCAACCAAGAGGTCATCGAGATGCTCGAGGGCATCCGCGACGACGGTGGCGACTACAAGAAGTTCCTCGACGACGTGAAGAACAAGCGCGGCAACCGGCGCCTGATGGGCTTCGGCCACCGCGTCTACAAGAACTACGATCCGCGCGCGAAGATCCTCAAGGCGATGGCCGACGAGGTGCTCGACTTCCTCGGCGTCGACGATCCGTTGCTCGACCTCGCCAAGGAGATCGAGGCGGTCGCGCTGCGCGAGGACTACTTCGTGTCGAAGAAGCTCTATCCCAACGTCGACTTCTACAGCGGCATCCTCTACCGCGCGATGGGCTTCCCGACCGACATGTTCACCGTCATGTTCGCGATCGGACGCCTGCCGGGCTGGATCGCCCACTGGAAGGAGATGGTGCAGGACCCGGGCACGAAGATCGCCCGGCCGCGCCAGATCTACACCGGTGAGAACGAGCGGCAGTACGTGCCGATCGATCAGCGCAGGTAGAGCGGGCGCGGGCGCGGGCGCGACGTGCTCGCGCGCCCGCTAGCGCTTCTTCTCGCAGGCCTCGATGGCGTCGGTGCTCTCGGCATCGCGGATGCACTTGAGGCGGTTCACCCACGGCAGCCGGCCGAACTCCGGTGCCTTCGAGTACTCGGCGACGCACTGCGTCATGAGCTCGGCCGGGATTTCGGCGCCGGTCTCCTTCTTCATGACCTTGGCGACGTTGTCACAGACGTCCTTGGCATCGGGGGCCTTGAGCCAGCCGAACCAGAACACGAAGATGGCGAGACCGAGCGCGCCGAAGATGTAACCGAGGATCTTGAGGGCCTTCATGGGTGGGTTCCTTTCGGGGTCGGGGCCACCAGACGGGGGTCGTCGCCAGGTGTCGCGCGGGGTGGTGTCGATTTTTTTCGATCGGCCTCGAGCGGCGGTGCGCGCTACCTTGGGGCGCGATGCCAGCTGCGCCCGACCTGCGCGATGCCCTGCTGACGACCCTCGCGCCGGGGTTGGCGCAGCGGGTCGCCGCGTGGCCCCCGTTGGCGGCCGCGCTCACGCAGCTGTGGGCCGACGCGACCGCTGCGGTGCCGTCGCTGGCGACCCTCGACGGGGCCGCGGCGCGCCTGGGTGCGCAGCTGGCCCAGGGCCTCGACGACGACGCCGAGCCCGCGCAGGCCTTCGCGGCGATCCACGTGGCCGACCTCGCGCTGGCGTGCGCGTGCGCGGCCGGGGATCGCGACGCACTCGTCGCATTCGAGCACGACTTCGGCCGCGAGCTCGACATCGCCTACGCGCGCACCGGCGGCCACGGGCTCGCGGCCGACGACTTCCGCCAGCGCGTGCATGAGCGACTGTTCGTGGCGCCGCCGGGCGAGCCCGCGCGCATCGCCGGCTACGGCGGTCGCGGCTCGCTGCGAAGCTGGGTGCGCGTCGCCGCCACGCGGGTGCTCATCGATCAGGCCCGCCGCGCCGCGCCCGTCGACGCGCCCGCCCGCGACGAGCGCCTGTTCGATCGCGCCGCCGGCCCGGACGACGCCGAGCTCGACTACATGCGCCGCAGCTACGGCCCCGCGCTCGGCGAGGCCATGCGCGAGGGCCTCGCGGCCCTGAGCCCGCGCCAGCGCAACCTGCTGCGGCAGCGGTACCTGCACGGGCTCGGCTGCGATCGACTCGCGACCATGTACGGGGTCCACCGCGCGACCGCGTTCCGCTGGCTCGAAGAGGCGCGCACGCAGCTGTTCGCGAACCTCCGCACCGCGCTGGGCCAGCGGCTGCAGATCGCCGAGCACGAGCTCGACGCGGTGATCGATCTGCTCGCCAGCCGCGTCGACGTCAGCGTGCGACGCCTGCTGCAGTCCCGCATCGAGCCGTCGTGAGGACGATGTCCGGCGCCCTCGCGATCGTCGTCACCGAGGCCGAGCTGCGGGCACAGCCGCATCGCTGGCACCTGCGGCGGATCGAGGTGCGCGGGGTGTGGCACCTGGGGTTCGAGCAATCGCCCCTCGCCGCGCGCTGGGCCGGCGACGCGTTTCGCGGTGGTGCTGCCGGGGCATCGCCTCGACGCCCCCGCGCGTCGCTTCGCCGCTATCCTGCGAGGATGCGACGCCACGCCCTCGCCCTGCTCACGGTCCCACTCGCGAGCGGCTGCTACCAAGGCGCCGCGACGGACACCGGCGACGGTGGCACGTCCACCGGCGAGGCCACGACGACCGCCACGACCGCGTCGAGCACCACGGCGCCGGGCAGCAGCACCACCGCGTCCACGACCACCGACGCCGGCACCACCACCGGCGTCGGTCCCGGCGACAGCAGCGGCGACGACGGCAGCGGCGGCGGCTCGAGCTCGACCGGCTACGACCCCGGGATCGAAGGCGACGGCGACTACGAGATCGGGCCCGACTACGTGGACGCGCCCGAGATCGTGCCCGGCGAGGGGGTGCCGCGCGGCGACATCTACCACTTCACGATGGACTCGGCCGACAGCGCGATCTTTCCCGGCGTGACCGGACCGTACACCCGCGACGTCTGGGTCTACGTGCCGCAGCAGTACGAGGACGGCACCGCGGCGCCGTTCATGCTCGTGCAGGACGGCGGTGGCTACCGCGACCTCACCAGCGCCACGCTCGACACCTTGATCGACGCTCAGGAGCTGCCGGCGATGATCGGCATCTTCATCAACCCGGGGCCCGGCGACGGCATGGGCAGCGAGCGAGGTCTCGAGTACGACCGCGTGTCCGAGGACTACACCAACTTCATCGAGACCGAGGTGCTACCGATCATTGCGCTGCAGCCCGAGATCGCCGCGGCCCACCCGGGGCTCGCGTTCACCGACGACCCGTGGGGCCGCGCGACCATGGGTGGCAGCTCGGGGGGCGCGTGCGCGTTCACGATGGGCTGGCTGCGGCCGGATCTCTACCGCCGCATCCTCACCTACTCCGGCACGTTCGTGCGCCAGCACTCGAGCGACGACTACCCCAACGGCGCGTGGGAGTACCACGAGCACCTCATCGCCGAGGGCGACGAGCTGCCGCTGCGGGTGTTCCTCGAGGTCGGCGAGAACGACCTGAACCTCGACGGCAACTTCGGCGACGGCATGCACGACTGGGTCGCGGCCAACTACGCCATGGCGGCAGCGCTGGCGGCCAAGACCTATCACTACCGCTTCGTGTTCGCGCAGGCCGCCGGCCACGTCGACGGTCGCGTGCTGCGACAGACCCTGCCCGAGACGCTGCGCTGGCTGTGGCGCGGCTACCCGGTGGATTGACGCCCGCGCGCCGGTGCAGCTGCGCCTGTGCGCCCGGGCCTGCGGCGGCACGGGCGGCCGCGCGGTGCCGATCTCCGTGAGGTCGCGCGCGAGCGCGAGGGCGCGGAATCAGGCTCGGCGCGCGAGTGCGTGGTCGCGGTGCGCCCGCACGTGCCGTCGACGATCGCTCGGCACACCGCGGCGTTGCGCCCCACGCATGTGGGCGGCGCCGGCTCGCGAGCACCCTCCAGCCTCCAGCGTCGCGCGTGCCCGGGCGCGCGCCGCCAGGGGATTCGTCCGGCGGCGCAAAGGAAGCCATGGCTTTTCCGCCTCAAACCCACTAAATCTGGAGTTCGAACGACGTTGAGCTCGGACCGTCCGGCAGCGCGATCGGGACCCGCCGTCATGACCCTCGCCAACTTCGCGCAACCCGATGTCACGTTGAGGCTCGACCTCGACGGCATCATCCGACGCGCCGACCTGTCCGAGGCGATGGGGGGCGAAGGTCTCGAGGCGTGGGTGGGTCGGCCGTGGGCGGAGACCGTGACCGAAGGCGGCAACGCCCAGGTGCTGCGCATGCTCGACGACGCCCGAACCAGCGGCCTGTCGTCGTTCCATCAGGTGCGACAGCGCTTCCCGAGTGGCCTCGAGATCGCGCTGGAGTACGCCACCGTGCGGCTCGGCGAGGGCGGACTGATCGCGATCGGTCGCAGCCTCGAGGTGGTGTCCGAGCTGCGCGCGCGCTTCCTCGCCACCCAGACCTCGATGGAGCGCGATGCCTGGCGCCTCCGCGAGGTCGAGACTCGCTACCGGCTGCTGTTCGACGCGTCGGCCCAGCCGGTGCTGCTGATCGACGCCAACGACACGCGCGTGGTCGAGGCCAACCCGGCCGCGGTGCGGGCGCTCGGCCGGGTCAGCGACCTGCGACTGCTGCCCGAGCTCGCCGACGACGATCGCGATGGCTTCGCGGCGACGCTCGAGCGGGTGCGCGAGCAGGGCAAGGCGCCTGGCGTCGTGGTGCACCTCGGACCCCATCGGCAGCCGTGGTTGGTGCGGGCCTCGCTCGTCGATGCCGGCTCGTCCGCGACCTTCGTGCTGCAGCTGTCGCCGACCGCGGCGACGCTCGAGCGCAGCGAGGGCCTGCCCGTCGAGGAGCTCATCGCGCGGCTGCCCGAGGGCTTCGTGGTCGTCGACGGTGAGGGTGTGATCCGCATGGCGAATCGTGCCTTCCGCGAGCTCGTGGCGCAGCCCGCCGATCCCGCGCTGGTGGGCCAACCCGTCGATCGCTGGCTCGCGCGGCCTGGGGCCGACCTCGTGGCGATCCGCGATCACGTCCACCGCAGCGGCGTGCTCAGTGGGTTCGCGAGCGCGTTGCGCCGCGCGAGCGGTGAGATCGAGGTCGAGCTGTCGGCCGTGACCACCGGCGAGTTCGTCGGCATCCTCGTGCGTCGGCGCAGTCGTTCGCTGCCCGCAGGCGCCCGCTCGGGGCCCGAGGCCAAGGCGTTGCTCCGCGAGATGGTGCAGGAGGCGGTCGCCTCGGTCGAGCAGAGCTGCATCGACGCGGTCGAGGAAATCGGACAGAGCGAGCGCGAAAGGGCTGCGCAGCTCCTGGCCATGCGACGCCGCGACCTCCACGACAAGCTCACCCGTCAGGCGTCGGAGACGGGGGCCGCCAACGACGAGCCCGATCCGACGCCGGGCGATGACTGACGCGCTCCACGACGGACACGAGCCGGCCTTCGGTGAGGCGGACCTCTCCAATTGTGAACGCGAGCAGATCCACCTCGCGGGCTCGATCCAGCCCCATGGTGCGCTGCTGGTGGTGCGCGAGCCCGAGCTGCTGGTGGTGCAGGCCAGCGCCAACGCGCAGGCATTCCTGGGCCTCGTCGCCCCCCCGCTCGGTGCAAGGCTCGAACAACTGTGCCCCGACCTCGCGGCCCGCATCCGCGCGCACCTGGGCGATGCCCTCGACGTGCTGCCGGTCGCGGTGCGTTGTCGCGTCGGCGATCCGCCCACCGAGTTCGACGGCCTGCTGCACCGCCCGCCGGCCGGCGGACTGATCATCGAGCTCGAGCGGGCCGGCGCGGCGGTCGAGCTCGCTGGCGCGTTCGAGCAGGCCTTGCAGCGCATCGTGGCGTCGGCCTCGGTCCGCGTGCTGTGCGACGAGACCGCGCGGATCTTCCGTGGCATCACCGGCTACGACCGCGTCATGGTCTATCGCTTCGACGACGAGGGTCACGGCGAGGTGCTGTCCGAGCAGAAGGAGCCCAAGCTCGACCCGCTGCTCGGCAACCGCTATCCGGCCTCGGACATCCCGCAGATCGCCCGCCGGCTGTATGAGCGCAACCGCGTGCGCGTGCTGGTCGACGTCGAGTACGAGCCGGTGCCGATCCTGCCGCGGCTGTCACCGTTGACGGGTGGCGAGCTCGACATGTCGCTGTGCTTCACGCGCAGCATGTCGCCCATCCACATCCAGTACCTCAAGAACATGGGCGTGTGCGCGACGCTGGTGGTGTCACTGCTGGTGGGCGAGCGGCTGTGGGGCTTGGTCGCCTGTCATCACTACCAGCCGCGCATCTTCCAGTACGAGCTGCGCGGGGTCTGCGAGCTGCTCGCCGAGGTCGTCGGCACCCGCATCGCCGCGCTCGAGAGCTTCGCCCAGTCCCAGGCCGAGCTCACCGTGCGCCGGCTCGAGCACCGCATGGTCGAGACCATCTCGCGCGACGGCGACTGGCGCAGCGCGTTGTTCGACAGCGCACAGTCGATCCTCGAGCCGGTCGGCGCCAGCGGTGCCGCGCTGCTGCTCGAGGACCAGGTCATGACCACCGGCGAGGTGCCCAGCACCGATCAACTGCGCGAGATCGGTCGCTGGCTCGATCGCAAGGGCCTGGGCGAGAGCGGCGGGCCTGGCCTCTTCGCCACCGCGGCGCTCGCACTCGACGAGCCCGCCTTCGCGCCGCTGACGGGGGTCGCGAGCGGACTGGTCGCGGCCACGGTGTCGAACCAAGCCGGCGAGTACTTGGTGTGGTTCCGGCCCGAGCAGGTGCGCACGGTGACCTGGGGCGGCAACCCGTTCAAGCCGGTGATGATCGGCAACAGCCCCTCGGATCTGTCGCCTCGCCGCTCGTTCGCCAAGTGGCATCAGCTGGTCGAGGGTACCTCCGAGCCGTGGTCGCCGGCGTCGCTGACGACGGCGCGGCTCATCGGCGACACCGTCACGGACGTGCTGGTGCAGTTCCGATCGGTCAGCATGCTGATCGCACAGCACCAGCTCGACTTGGTGCGCGGTCAGGTGCAGAGCTCCGATCAGGCGGTGATCGTCGCCGACGCCGACACCCGGCTGCTGATGACCAGCCAGGCCTTCGAAGCGCTGCTGCCCGCGGGAGCGGTCCAGCTCGAGCGACTCGAGGATCTTCCGCGGCTCTTCCACAGCCCCATGAAGGTGCTCCGACGGCTGCACGAGCTGGTGTCGCGGGCGCAGACCTGGCGCGGCGAGGCCGAGCTCATCACCCAAGACGGCGGTGCGCGTCCGGTGCTGGTCCGTGCCGATCCCGTGTTCTCCGCGCCGCGCAAGGTGCTCGGGTTCGTGGTGGTGTTGTCGGACATGAGCGAGCGCAAGGCGGCGGATGCGGCCCGGCGGCGCCTGCAGGAGCGCATCGTCGAGACCCACCGATTCTCGGCTGGACGACTGTCGTCGCGCGCCGACCTGATCTACCAGCGCCTGCTCTCGTCGGTGGTCGAGAACGCCCAGCTCGCCGCACTCGAGATCACCGACGGCGTCGAGGTCTCGCGCATGGCCGAGCTCGTCGACAGCGTGCGCAGCTCCGTCGAACGATCGGCACAGCTGCTCGAGCTGCTGCTGCAGCACTCGGCGAGCCTGGATCGCGACTGACGGCCGCTCACGCGGGCTTGTGGGCGACGCAGATCTGGCCCTGCTGCCATGGCTCGAGCCACTGCGGCTCGTGCGTCGCCAGCATCGCGTCGCGATACTCCGGCCGCTGCGCGTCGTGCAGCACCAGCACACCGCCGGGCACCAGCAGCTCCCAGCCGGCCGCGATGCAGAAGCTCCGCGCGCGACCGTCGACCAGCACGAAGTCGAAGCGCTCGCCGAGGCTGCCGGGCTTCTCGACGTAGCTGCGCATGAGCGCGGGCTCCCGCTCACAGCGCAGGTGGAACGCCGACAACAGCTCGCGGCCGCGCTTGGGGCCCTCGCGCGAGACGTCCGGCGGCGCGACGTCGGACTCGACCAGGAAGAGCGACAGCCGCGGGTCGTCGATCTTCGCCCGCACGCGCTCGTACCAGCCGCGATCGTTCTCGACCGAGACCATGCGCTCGATGCTGGGGAAGCGCGTCAGGAACATGTGGGTCGAGCCGCCCGAGCCCCACTCGAGCACGCGCTTGGGCGCGAGCTTGGTCACGACTGCGGTGAGCTGCGCGAGCTCGTCGTCGTGCATGTAGACGCGCGGCGCCGCATCGGCCGACTCGCGTCCGAACAGGCGATTGCCGATCTCTTCGAGCCAGCCCATGGATGCGCGCGACCGTAGCGGAGCACGCGGCGCCGGACAAGCCGGGCGCCCGCAACGCGGACCGCTCGCGTGATGCTCGACACGCGGCCCCGTCAGGCCGCCCGCACGCGACCCCATGCTAGCCTCGGCGCCGATGCTCTGCCGCGGGCCCCTCGTGCGACCGCAAGGCGCGGCCGCGGCCCGCCGAGGCCGGTCGATGGCACCGACACTGCTCGCCGCGTTGGCGCTCGCGGTCGTGGGGCTGGGTGCGACCGCGACGGCGCGCGCCGAGCCCGAGCACCGCGGGCCCGAGGAGGACCTCGGCTCCGAGCTGCCGCCGGGCGGCCGCGTGCTGCTGCCCGAGCGGCTCGACGTGCGCCGCAGCGCCAAGGGATCCGATCGCAGCGCCGCACCGCCGGGCTCGTCGGAGGCGCTGGCCGAGCTGGGCCTGCGCAGCGGTCGTGACGGTCGCCTGGTCTACACCGACGGCGCCGGTCGCTTCACCGCGATCATCGATCACGACGGCACGGTGTTCTTCGGCGATCGCTACCGCCGGCCGCACCGTCGCAATCGCCAGCGCGGCCGCGGCCTGGGTCGCCCGCCCGAGGGCGCGCGCGGCTACAACCCGTTCATCGGCCTGCGCGTGCCGGGCCCCAGCGAGTGGGCGATCCGAGCGACGCGGCGTGACCCCGCGGCCTCGGCCAAGGCGCAGTTCCTCACGCGCACCGAGCCGCTGCGACGCAGGCTCGCGACCGCGGCGATCCGCGCGAGCTTGCAGCAGCGCCTGCACGCGCTGCCCGGCGAGCTCGCGGCGATCTGGTCCGCGCCGCAGTGGTCGCCGGCGCAGCGCCGCAAGCAGCTGTTCGCGCGTTGGGACGAGTGCGACGAGGCCGACGCCGAGACCACCACCGACGCTGCACAGGCCGACGCGATCGATCGCCTGCGCATCGATGCCGCGACCGCGGCCCGTGATCGGATCGAACGCTTCGTGCGCGAGCAGGCCCCGGCCGGCAGCGCCACCGCCTTCACCGCCGACGAGCTGCGTCGGCTCAACCGCAAGCGCAAGAGCCGACGCCCCTTCGAGCCCTACGCGCCCGCCGTCGCGTCCACCACCGCCACCGTCACCGTGCCGGAGCCCTCGCCATGACCACGCCCGCCCCCGATGTCCCGCGCCTGGATCCCGACCTCGCCCGCTGGCGCGAGCAGTACCCGATCCTCGCCAAGACCCTCTACATGAACAGCAACAGCATGGGCGCGATGCATGCGAGCGCCCCGGTCGCGCTCGCGGAGTACGCCGCGGGCTGGGCCGAGCACGGCGTGGAGTCGTGGGATCACTGGGTGAAGCAGGTCGAGCGCACGGCCGACAGCGCGGCGCGCCTGTTCGGCGGCACCCCCGGCGACACCGCGCTCAACCAGAACGTCGCGTACTTCCAGGCCGCGATCGCCAGCTGCCTCGACTTCTCGAAGGGCCGCAACAAGGTCGTGATGGAGGAGCTCTTGTTCCCCAACGTGATCTACGTGTGGGAGCGCTTCCGGGAGCTCGGCGCCGAGCTGGTGCTGGTGCCGAGCGACGACGGCATGACGGTGCCGACCGAGCGCATGCTCGCGGCCATCGACGAGCGCACCGCGATCGTGCCCTGCTCCCACGCGATCTACGTCTCGGGCGCGCTGCAGGACATCGGCGCGATCTGTGCGCGCGCCCGTGAGGTCGGGGCGCTCACGATGATCGACGTCTACCAGACCCTGGGCACGGTCCCGATCGACGCGCAGGCGTGGGGCGCCGACATGATCGTCGGCGGCAGCCACAAGTGGCTGTGCGGCGGGCCCGGCACCGCGTTCCTGTGGGTGCGGCCCGAGCTGCGCAAGACCCTGCGGCCGCGCACGACCGGGTGGTTCGCCCACGCCGATCCGTTCGCGTTCGAGCCGGCGCCGATCCGCCTGGCCGACGGGCCCTGGCGGCTGATGTCGGGCACACCGTCGATCCCCGCGTACTGCGTGGCCGAGCGCGCCTACCAGCCGCTGCACGAGATCGGCGTGCCGCGGATCCGCGCGCACAACCTCGCGCTGTCGCAGATGATCATCGATCGCGCGCACGCGGCCGGCCTCACGGTGCACTCGCCGCTCGAGCACGCACGCCGCACGGGCTTCGTGGCGGTCGACTTCCCCGGCAGCGAGGCCGCCAGCAAGCAGCTGGTCGCCGAGGGCGTGAAGCACGACTGGCGCCCGGGCTGCGGGCTGCGACTCGGGCCCCACTTCTACAACACCGAGGATGACGTGCAGCGCACGATGGACCGCGGGGTCGCGCTCGCCAAGCGGTGACCTCGGTCACTGGTGCCATCGCCGGCATGCGTCCACAACCGAGGCGGGCGCGACCAACAGCGAGGTCCTGCCCGGCCGCTTGCGCCGCTTTTCCGCTTCACTTGGATTGGATCGAACCGATGCGCCCCACGACCCTTCACGCCCCTGCGTGCCTTGCCCTCGCCTGCATCGCGACACTCGCGTGTCAGGCCCCTGCCGACGACGACGGCGGTGCCGACTCGAGCGGCGGCTCGGCGAGCGTGACCACGACCGCGTCGAGCACCGCGGGCACGAGCTCCGCGAGTGAAAGCGGCAGCGCCGACTCGACCGGTGCCGCCGACTCGACCGGCGGCATGTCGGACCCCTCGGCGATGGCCGACTTCTTCGCGCGCTGGCCGGGCCTGTGGGCGGGGCCGGTCGACTCGATGACCTCGGCCGGCGACTTCCCGACCATGAACATGGACGTGCGCGCGGCCGATGGCTACACGCTGTTCTCGCGCTGCGATCTCGACGGCGGCAACTCGGTGCGCATGGCGATGGCGGTCGAGCAGCACGGCGGCGAGGACGTGCTCACGTTCCGCAACGGCGGCTACTTCCTCGGCATCATGCGAGACAGCCGCACGACCCTGGTCGAGGCCGACCTCGAGGCCGAGCGCTTCCGCTTCTGCGCGCTCGATGCCGGCTGCGACTACATCGACGCAGTGTTCGACTTCGAGGGCCCCGACGCGCTCGACATGCACGTCGACGTCAAGGGCACCACCCACTTCGACTGGCCGGCGACGCGCAAGGAGCTGCGCGAGGTGGCCACACCGTTCCCGCAGGACGACACCGCGCTCTCGGGCGATCAGCCGTTCCCCGAGATGCCCACGCTGACCGCCCACCTGTCGTGGAGCACGCCGCTGGCCGAGGCCGCCGATGCGTGGCTCATCCTCAGCACCGAAAACTGCGGCGTGGGTGGCTGCAACCCCAGCCGCTTCATCCGCGGCCACGCCGAGGCCGGCGCGACCTCGATCGACGTCGTGATGGACCAGATCCACCCCGGCGACTACAAGACCAACGCGATGCTCGATCGCAACGGCAACCTCGCGGGCACCTTCCTGCCCGACGCCGGCGACGCGGTCGCGATCCCGAACGGCAGCGCGAGCGTGGCCGCGGGGGAGAACGAGATTTCGTTGGCGCTGATCGTCGAGCTGTGAGCGCAGGGGACTGTGTCGGGCCAAGCTCTTGGCCAGGGTCTCCTCCTTCGACGTCACCGTCGGTTGCCGCTGCGGTGGCTCCCTTCGTGTCGTCGCGGCGATCACCGACGCCGACGAGATCGCACGCATGCTCCACGGTGCTCGGCCGCCACCCCGCCAGTCGCACCACCCGACGCGCCCGACGCCGCTTCCTGCTTCGAACACCTCATGCGCGCGTGGCTCAGTCGCCGCCGAGCTGCGCGACCATCGTGCCCCAGAGCGTGCCGAGCGCGCCGTCGTAGCCGGGCGCGCAGATCGAGTCGATGAAGCAGTGTTGCGCATCGCCGGCGTCGAGCGCCTGGCAGACCTCGAACACGCGGATGTTCGGCACCGCCTGTCCGGTGAAGTCTCCGCCGGCGTCCTGGCCGGTGCACGCGGGCCCGATGCCGAAGAGGAAATGCTTCTGGGCTGCATCGACGCCGGCGGCCGCGTCCTCCGGGAGGATGTCGCCCGCCGGATAGACGCCGTCTTGCCAGTCGTGCACGACGAGATCGAAGATGCCGCCCGCCGTCGGCTCGAACGGCACCTGCCGCGAGTACTCCGTCACCTCGGGCACACCGGTGAGCGCGAAGAAGTCGACCGTCTTGCCGAGATCGCCGACGAGGTAGTCCGACAGATGCGTGGTGTAGCGCGTGACCTCTTGCAGGGGGCCATCGGGCACCGCGACGCAGTCGGTGTACACACCGTTCGCGTCGGGGCCGGTGCACGTGACGCCTGCGTTCCAGCACAGCGCCGAGCTCGGGCCGCGTAGCCCGGTGTCCGGGTTCACGTTGAAGTAGTAGTCGTCGTCCACAACTGAGTAGTCCTGGACCGAGCAGTCGGACTCGTCGGTGACGATGACGATCGCGAGCTTCGCGTTGTCGCGCACGAACGGGCGGTCGCCGCTGTTCCACGCCGCGCCCGGCTCGAGCGCCTGCAGCATCGCCTCGAGCGGTGACTCGTAGCCGCAGCCGTTGATCCCTTGCGGCAGCATGCACGCGAGCGCCTGCGCCTCGGGCGAATCAGGGACGCCGTCACCGTCGACGTCGGCATCGGGCACGTCGGGCACGTTGCTGCCGGAGCCGTCGATCGCGAGGAACGGATCCCCTGGCGTGATGTCGCTCGGGCAGACGGCGGTGCACGCCTCGGGCGCGGAGATCGGGTTGCTGCCGAGGCCGGTGAAGTCGTCGATCCGGCTGTTGCAGCCCGTCATCGTCGGGGCGCCCTGCGCCGGGTCGTAGCCGGGGGGCTGGAACGGCGTGCACAGCGGGTTGCCCATATCGGTCGTCGTGATCATCACCTGGACGTCGTATGAGCCGCCGTCGGCGAGCATCTGCCCGATCCAGCGCACGCCCGCGCGCGCGAGCGCGAGCTGCTCTTCGGCCATCGAGCCGCTGTTGTCGATCACGAACAACACGTCCACGGCGGCGCACCCTCCGTCGCAGCCGCCGCCGCCGAGATCGGCGACGCCGAAGTCATCGAAGTGCGGCGAGCCGTCGTCGACGTCGACCTCGGCGTCCGAGATCGAGGACACGTCGCTCGGCTGCGCGGTCGTCGAGGGCGAGCTCGCCGATCCCGGACCGCCGGTGGTCGACGTCGAGGATCCGTCGGCGCCCACCACCACCGTGGGCCCGCACGCCACCAAGCCCACGGCCACCAGACTCGACCAACGCATGCCGTCCATTGGTCGACCCTACCTTGCTTCTCTCTTGGATTGAATTCCGGTAGGGCCCCCTGTCAAACCGTGCGTACACGGCTTACCGACGGTCTTCTTGGGGTGGCTTGCGCGGGGTAGTGCACGGTCGTTCGGAGCTGAGGAACTGATCGATGAGGTAGCCGCCCGAGAGAATCCCTGTGTCGAAGTACTAGCCGGCCTGTGCTCGCGGCGCCCGCAGCAGCCGCGTCGCTTCCTGCAGCAGCCGCTTGCAGTCCAGCTTGCCCGCCCCCCACTGGGTCGCGGGGCTGCGTGGATCGACGGTGCCCTGCAGGAACAGGCGCACGTCGGTGGGGGTGAGCGCCGGATCGAGCTGCAGCAGCGCCGCCACGGCACCCGCGACGTAGGGCGAAGAGAAGCTGGTGCCGCGGTTGACGAGGTACGGCGACTGCCCGATCTGATACAGCGGCTTGGGCCCCGAGCGGCTCGACTTGGCCATGCCGACGTACTCGCCGGGCGCGGTGAGGTCGGGCTTCATCCGCTGGTCGCGGGTCGGGCCCTGACTCGAGAAGCCGCTGGCCTCGCCGAGCACGACGCCGTCGGCCTTGTAGATCTTCGAGGTCGAGGTCACCCACTCGTTGCGCGTCGCGTACGAGCCGACCGTGATCGCACTGCGGGCCGCGCCCGGCGAGCCCACCTTGTAGCCCGGCGAGGCGCCGCTGCTGACGTAGGCCCGCTCGGCGCCGCTGGTCCACGCGTGCACGCGCACCGGGTCGGGCAGCGACGCGCCCGCGCGGAGCTTCACCTGCATCGTCCACGGCCCGCGGAGGTTGTCGTCGTCGGATGCGATCGCGACCCGCAGCACGTAGAAGATGTCGCCGGTCACGGCCTCGCGATCCTTGTCCCAGTGGCCCTGATAGCCCGGGGCCGTGACGTCCTCCTGCTCGGCGACGTTGACCGGCGCCGCGTAGGCGAAGCCGCGGGGATCGACCAGCGTCAGCTGCAGGTGATCGTGCCGCTTGCCCCACACCGACAGCCGCAGCACGCCCTCACGCACGCTCGGGTCGGCGCTGCTGGGTGACAGCACCGGCTGCACCTCGAAGGCCCAAAGCGGCGCGGTGTCGCTGAAGTCGTGCATCGCATGGATGTCGTCGTCGCCCTCGTTGCCGGCCGACACCACCACGATGCGGCCCTTGCCGGAGATTTCGTCGACGTGCTGCGACAGCGCGTCGTAGCCGTCGTGGCCGTCGGTGTGACCGCCGAGGCTCAGGTTGATGACCAGCGGCAGGCCGAGCTTGTCGGCGCGCTCGCACAGCCAGTCCATTGCCCGGATCAGATCAGCGTCGGTGAACGAGGTCTTCACCATCGCGATCTTGGCCTGCGGCGCGACCCCGACCAGCGCGCCGTCCGGCGAGAGGCGGCCGTTGCCGGCCGCAGCGCTCGCGACCGCGGTGCCGTGACCGTTGGTGTCGGGCGCATCGCGGGCCGCGTCGACGATGGGCTTGAAGCCGTCGCCGTACTTCTCGTCGGTGAGCTGGTCCCAGTACGCGACGATGCGGGTCGACTTGTCGACCTCGGCGAACGCCGGGTGCAGCACGTCGATGCCGGTATCGACCACGCCGACGAGCACGCCCTCGCCCAGCAGCGCCGGGAAGAAGCGCTCGCCGCTGTCGTTGGTCAGCGCGCTGGCCTCGTTGGCGAGGTTCAGGTGCGGCTGCAGCTCGACCGCGAGCTGCATGCGCACGACGCTGGCGTCGCCGGCGGCCTCGAGCAGCTTGTCGATGGGAATCCGCGCGGTGATGACCCGGGCCCCCGGGGCCGCGTGCACGTGCCCGCCCAGGCCTTCGATGTGCTTGGCCGCGCGCGCGGCATCGCTGGTGCGGATGACGACGTCGAGCTTGCCGTCACGCGACACGTGACGCGCGAGCTCGGGGCTGCTGAAGAAGCCCGCGACCAGCTCCGAGCGATCGGCGGTGCTGCGCTGCTTGCCGTCCTTGTCGTGGTGGGGCGTCGTCGCGGCGCGGTGGACGATGTTGCGCAGGGCGTGATCGAGCTTGCTGTGGGTGCTCATGGGCTACTCTTTCCTGTGGTCTTTGTGGTCCGGCGGCGGCGCGTAGTCGTTGAGCCACGCGCGAAGGTTGTCGATGTCGCTGGCCGACAGCGGCAGCGTCTCGTGCAGGTTGGTGGTGCCCACGACCGGCTGTGTGCCGGGCAGCGGGTTGGGCAGCTGGACGCGGACGTTCGCGAGCGTGACCGTGAAGAAGAACGGTCCGGTCTTGCCCGCGCGCGTGCCGGTGCCGACCGGCGAAACCCCCAGGCAGATGCGTAGCCCGGTGCGGTGCTCGGCCTCGTCGTGGCCGCTGAAGCACACGAGAAACGTGGTGGTGGCGTCCTTTTCGGTCATGGGTCGTTTCCCTGCGTCGTCCGGCCACGGTGCTGTGCGCCGAAGGTGTGCTCGAGTGAATGCATGATCGTGCCGAGCGATCGATCGAGCGCGGTCATGCTGCGGGTGAGGAGGTCGGTGTAGGGTGTCGACCGTGGCGCGTCGGCGGGCCCCGGCGATTCCATCTGCATCAACATGTCGCGCAGCGCTCGTTGCTGCTCGCGCAGCAGCCGACGCTGGGTGTGCAGCACGTGCATCGGGTCGAACCGCGGCGGCGGCGGGATCTCGAGTGGCGGCGGCTCGGGCACCGCGGCGGCGCGGGCGAGCGCGTCGGGCGGCACATGCTCGTAGGCCTCGACGTCGATGATGCGCGAGGCCGGCGAATCCGGCGAATCTCGTGAGTGCGGCATGTTCGACATCTTGCGAGTCCTCGCGGTGCGTCAGCTCTGCTTGCTGGTACCGGCGGGGAACGCCGAGAGCACGGTCGCGGCGTTCTGGCCGATGGTGAGGAAGTCACCCGCGGCGGTCTGGATCAGCCCCTGCGCGGTGTCGATGATTTGCTTGTAGAGCACCATCTCCGGCGTCTCGATCCACTTTGCGGCGGCCACGCCCATTGCGGTGGTCGCGATGGTCGAGACATTGCGAAGCATGTCGGTGGCGTCCTGAATCGCGATCGCCATCGACTGGGCGACCGATTGCACGGCCATGCCGCCGGCCTGCTGCGCGGGATACGTCGCATCGACGGTGGCCGCATCGGCGGTACCGGTCTCGGTCGACGCCAGCACCGCGCGACCGGTCACCGCGGTGCTGATGAACGAGACGGTTTGTTCGGTCGGATCGTCCATGCGCGGACTCCTGATGGGGTGGCGGGCGCTTCGGGCAGCGCTCATTCGTCGAGATCATTCATCGAGATCATTCGTCGATGAGGGCCAGCAGCATCGCGACCGCCGAGGTGGTCGCGGCCTGGTGGGCAATGAATGCCTGCTGCTGGGCGAAGACCGCATTCATCGCGGCCATCGCGGCGGAGTTCGCGAGGTTCTGGGCCAGCGCCGCCATCGCCATCGCCGGCGCGGTGCCGACGACGGTGACGTCGACCGTGGTGACCGCGTCGATCACCGCACTCGAGACCGTTCGCGGTGTCGTCATGGTCGGCTTCCCAGGGCGAGACGTGGTTCCGCGGGCGGCGGCCGCAATCGACCCGGGCGCTGCGCTCGGACGATCACGGCCACCGGCCCCGCCGGGTCAGCGGATCACGAGCCGCCCACCAGGTGGGCGACCGCGATGGTGCTGGCGGTCTGGTAGGTGACGTTGGCCTGCTGCTGGGCGTAGACCGCGTTGGCAGCGGCCATTGCGACCGAGTTGCCGACGGTCTGGTACAGGCTGCCCATCGCCGTCGAGGGTGATTGACCGAGGACGGTCGCGTTGGTGGTGCTGAGCGAGTCCGTCACCTGTGGGTTGAGGGTGGTGTTCGCGAAAGACGAGGTCGTGCCGTTGGCCATGGGAGATCACTGCTTCGTGCGGGCCCTCGCGGGCCCGCGGTTTTGGGTGGTTGGATGGGATGGACGAGGATGGGTGCGCTAGCTTCCGATGAGCTTCTTCACCGCGACCGTGGTCGCGGTCTGGTAGGTCACGTTGGCCTGCTGCTGGGCGTAGACCGCGTTGGCCGCGGCCATGGCCACGGAGTTGCCGATGGTCTGGTACAGGCTGCCCATCGCCATCGCCGGGGCTTCGCCGAGCACGGTGGCATTGGTCGTCGTGACCTGATCGGTGACCTGCGGGTTGAGGACGGAGTTCGCGAAGTTGCTGGTCGAGGTGCTGTCTGCCATGTTGTCGTTGCCTTTCTCGTTGGGGTCGAATCAAAGGAAGAAATCGAATTCGCGTCACGGGCGGAGGATCGCGAGCACATCGGCGACCGCGGCGGTCTGCGCAGTGATGTAGGCCTGCTGTTGCGCGAACACGGCGTTGTAGGCCGCCAGCGATTGTGCGTAGCCGAGGGTCACGAATTGCGACCCGCTGGCCATCGAGGGTGAGGCGCCGACGACCATGGCGTTGATGGTCGTGAGTGCGTCGGCGACCTGGGGATCGAGCGTCGGGTGGGTGGACGACATGGGTTCTCCTTCGGGGGTCAGAGGCGGCTGCTGGAGCTGGTGCCGGCGCGGACGATCTGACTGCACACCGCGGCGACGGCGGCAACCTCGATCTGCTTGGCACCGAACTGCGTCTGCGCGGCGTTGTGCATGAGCAGGGTCAGTGAGTGCGCGAGCGACTCGTAGGTGATGGCCTGCGCCTCCGACGGCGCAGTGCCGAACACGCCCTTGTTGACGTCGTTGACGCTGCGGGTCGCCGCGGCCAGGCCGGAGGAGCCAGCGGGCGTGCTCATGCCGCACCTCCGCTCGCCGCCAGCCACACCAGCGAATCGCCAGCGGCATCGCACGACGCGACGTCGGGATCGATGCAGACCCCGTGGACCTCGACCTCGAGGCCCTGGACCAGCTGGAAGCCGCGCGGGGTCGGCCACGCGACGCGGTTGGCCGACTTCCAGTACGACGTGAACGCGAGGTCACCCAGCTGGGCGCCGCGCAGCGGCACGTTGGGGCCGATGTACAGGCCCGCGCGCAGCCCCGCGTCGACCACCGCGTGGTGCCACGCGTTGGCGTAGGCGATCGTTGCATGGGGATCGGGCGCGACCTCGGGCGACCACTCGAGGTCGCACCAGATCGTCACGCCGCCGGGGATCCCGAGCGCGAATGCGTTGGTCGCGGCGGCCTCGCCGACCTCGCGGCCGAGTGCGGCGCTGGGCAGCAGCGTGCTCGAGCCGTACTGCACCGGGATGATCGCGAGTCCGCACGCGAGCAGGTCGCGGGCCTCGGCGACCGTCAGCGCGGGGCCGGTCGTCGGCGGGCGGCCGGAGGCGGTGCGCTTGAGGTAGCGCGCACAGAAGCCGAAGCCGCACGCGCGCAGGGCCTGGGCCTGTGCACGCGAGAGCGTCGACGCGGTGTCGAAGCCGAGGATCGCCGAGGCGGTGCTGGCAGTGCCGAGGAGTTCGACCATCTGTCCCGCCCTTGGTGCAGCGTGCGTGCCATCGGCACCCTCATGCCGAATCCAGCGTCGCGTGTCGTGGGGTGGTCGGGCTCGACCAACGCGTCGTCCATCGTGGTCGCGCGCGACCATCGTCGGCGCGCCGCGATGCATCGGCGTCAGTCGGACTCGAGCACGACCTCGTCGTCGTCGTCGAGCGCGACCGCGTGCGGCGTGTCGCGAACGAGCCTGCGCTCCAGCACCTTGCGGTGCACGCCCAGGGCCCGCGCCGCCGCGCTCTTGTTGCCGCCGTACTCGCGCATCGCCGCGTCGATGAGGAGCGTCTCGGCGGCCGCCAGCTTGTCGTGGCCGTCGATGCGCAGCAGCGCCGAGCCGAGCTCGGGCGTACGCACGGCAGCGCCCGTGCCCTCGTCGTGGCTGCCGCCGTCGAGGTGCTCGACGAGGTCGGCCGCGTCGATTGGATCCGCGTCGCAGGTCACCGCGAGCCGATCGATCGCGTTGCGGAGCTGGCGGATGTTGCCGGGCCACGGGCGCCCCGCGAGCTCGGCCATGGCCGCGGCGGTGAACCGCAGCGGGCGACGCTGCGCGGCGGCGAAATGGGCAACCAGCAGCGCGATGTCGTCGCGCCGCTCGGCCAGCGAGGGCACCTCGATGCCGAGCACCGCGAGGCGGTAATAGAGGTCCTCGCGGAAGCGTCGCTCGGCGCAGGCGCGACGCAGATCCGCATGGGTCGCCGCGATCACACGGCCGTGGAAGGTGTGCTCCTGCGTCGATCCGACCCGGCGGAAGCGCCGGCTCTCGAGCACGCGCAGCAGCTTGGCCTGCAGCAGCATCGGCAGCTCGGCCACCTCGTCGAGGAACAGCGTGCCGTGACCGACGGCGGTGAGGTATCCCTCCTGCGCGGCGTCGGCCCCCGTGAACGCACCGCGGACGTGACCGAACAGCAGCGACTCCATCAGCGACTCCGGAATCGCGCCGCAGTTGACGTCGACCAGCGGCGCGTCGGGGTGCAGGCCGAGCTGGTGCAGCGCCTGCACCACGAGCTCCTTGCCGCAGCCGGTGGGCCCGTGGACCAGCACCGCGCGCTCCGACGGTGCGACGCGCTCGATCATGCGATGCAGCCGCTGGGTCGCCGGCGCAGCGCCGACGATGGCCGCGAGGCCTGGCGTCCACTCGGACGGAGCTCGTGTCCGCGACGCGCCGGCCTCGGTTCGTTCGCGCGCGCGACCGAGCACGAGGCTGCGCGCCAGATCCTGCGCGAGTGCGGGTCCGGCGGTGACGAGCAGCGGCCGTTGCGGTCGCCGGCGCAGCCAGCCGGCGATCGAGGCCTCGGATACCGCGTCGGGCTCGCCCTGCTCCGGCACGATCAGCACCACCAGATCGATGCCCGCCTCGGTGGCCATGCGGCCAGCGACAGCGGCGTCGGTCACGTGGTGGAGGGCGGTCTGCGGTGTCCGCAGTCGCGCGATTGCGTCGGCCGACAGCGTGGCAAACGGATCGACGACGAGGACCTGAGACACGCGCAGCATGGTGGTTTCGCCTGGTGGCTGCTCACGCATCGCGTCGGCTACTCGGGTGTGGGAGGGCTGGCGGGATCTCAAAGTGATGCGCCCCTCGCCGCCGATCACCGAAAGTCGAAGCGGCGCGGGTGGGTGCTCGCTTGGGTCGCGCACGCGAAGGGTGCTACCGTCGATGCGGCCGTGGAGCGAGACGACCTCGAGTTGCTCGACGCGTGGCGCGGTGGGGATCGACGCGCGGGCGGCGAGCTGTTTGCGCGGCACTTCCCTGCCCTGCGTCGGTTCTTCCGCAGCAAGGTCGGCGACGACTACGAGGAGTTGGTGCAGAGCACCTTCGCGCGCTGCGTCGAGGGTCAGGCCCGCTTCGAGGGCCGCGGTTCGTTTCGGAGCTACCTGTTCGCGACCGCGTACAACGTCGTGCGCGAGCACCTGCGCGAGCTCTACCGCGAGTCGGATCCATGGACGCTCGCGCTGGCCCAAGCGCAGGCCGAGCCGGAGGTCGCCGGCCTCGCGACGATGCTGGCGGCGCAGCGCGAGCGCGCGATCTTGGTTCGCGCGCTGCGACGCCTGCCCTTGGGCGACCAGGTCGTGCTCGAGCTCTTCTACGACGAGCAGATGACGTCGGTGGAGATCGGCGCGGTCGTCGGGGTCCCCGACGCCACGGTGCGCAGTCGTCTGCGACTGGCGCGGGAGCGACTGCGCGGGCATGTCGACGAGCTCGCACGCAGCACGGGCCAGCCGCGGACCACGCTCGACGACTTCGGGCGCTGGGCCAACGAGCTCCGGGCCGTGGCCGGACGCGGCCGGCCCGAGTGATGGCGCGCCGACACCCCACCGGCCGCGACTTTCGGTGATCAGCCGGCCAGCGGCCGTCACTACCTGCAGGTCCCAGGGAAGCCACCTCGATGCCAGACGACCAGTCACGGGACCCTGAGCCGGCCGATGCGGCGGCGCTGGCCGATCGTCGGCCCCGGCGCCCGGCCGCCGACGTCGCCGCGGCGCAGACCCGCAGCGAGGTCGAGCCGCTCGACGCACGGGTGTTCCCGTCGGAGGTGCCGTGGCCGAGCGACGCGATGGACGAGCCGCTCGATCTGGTCGAACGCCAGCGCCAGGCACGACTGCATGCGCAGATCCTCGGCGAGGCGCCGCCGGCACTGTGCGTGGGTCGCTTCACCATCCTCGAGAAGCTCGGCGAAGGTGGCATGGGCACGGTGTACGCGGCCTACGACGGCGAGCTCGATCGCCGCGTCGCGCTCAAGTTCCTCCACCCGACGCGGGCGCTCGACGAGCGCGCGACCCATCGCTTGCTGCGCGAGGCGCAGGCCCTGGCCAAGCTCTCGCATCCCAACCTCGTGCCGGTGTTCGACGTCGGCCGCTTCGAGGACCAGGTCTACCTCGCGATGGAGCTGGTGCCTGGCGCCACGATGCGACGCTGGCTCGAGGCCGCGCCGCGGTCGTGGCGCGAGGTGCTACGCCACGGCATCGACGTCGCGCGGGCGGTCGCGGCCGTGCATCGCCTCGGCATCATCCATCGCGACATCAAACCCGACAACATCATCATCGGGGACGACGGCCGCGCGCGCCTGCTCGACTTCGGCCTTGCCCGCGCGCCGCGGGAGGACGGCGTGAGTACGCCCAAGCCCGACGACTCGGCGAGCGGCGCCCCGCCGCGATCACGGCTCGGCGTCGTCATCACGCACACGCACACCTTCGCGGGCACGCCGGCCTATATGGCGCCGGAGGCCCGGCTGGGCGAGACCGCGGGCGCGGCCGCCGATCAGTACAGCCTGTGCGTCGCGCTGGCGGAGGCGCTCTACGGCGCACGGCCGATCGGGCCGGTGCACGGCACGGATCTGTTGAAGGTGCCGGCGAAGAGCACGGTGCCCGGTGCGCTGCGACGGATCCTGTCGCGGGGCCTCGCCGAGCAGCCCGAGCATCGCTTCGCCGACGTGGCCCAGCTCGCCGACGCGCTCGATCGCATCGAGGGCCGACGACGACGACGGCTCGGCGCAGCGGTGCTGGGCCTCGCGCTCGTCGCGGCCGCCGGCATCGGAGCCGCGGGCGGCGACGCGTGGCGACCAGCTGCGAGCGCCCCCGATCCCTGCACCGAGGTGCGCACCGCCCTCGACGCGACCTGGAATCCACACCGTCGCGGCGCGCTCGCGGGCGCGCTCGCAGCGACCGCGCTTCCCGACGCGACCACGCTCGCCGAGGTCCTCGCGGCGCGCGTCGACACGTATGCCTCGGCGTGGACCGACGCGCGCGCGCAGGTGTGCGAGGCGACGTGGCGACGCGGCGAGCAATCGGCGACGCTGTTGGATCAGCGCATGGCGTGCCTCGACGACGCGCGCGGACGGCTCGACGCGCTGCTGTCGGCCGTCGCGGCGATCGACGCCGAGCAAGTGCCGCGACTGCCGACCGCACTCGACCAGCTGGGCGATCCCAGCGAGTGCGTGGGCGTGGCGTCGGCCGCCGAGCGCGGGCAGCCGGTGCCCGCCGATCGCATCGAGGACGTCGCCGCCGGCTTCGCGGAGCTGGCGAGGCTGCGCACCGCGGTGATTCTCGGGGGCCCCGCCACGCCGCTCGAGCCGCTCGAGGCTGCGCTCGCCCACGCCGAGCAGCTCGAGGTCGCGCCGCTGGTCGCCGCGACGACGCTGGCGATCGGCCACGCACACCTCGCGGCCCGGGATCCCCGCGCGACGCCGTACCTCGAGCGCGCGGCCAACCTCGCCGAGACGCTGGGGGACGACGACCTGCGCGAGGAGGCGGTGCGGGCCGCGGCGCGCGTGGCCATCGACGTCGACGCCGACGCCTCGCGGGCGCGAGCCCTGGTCGATCGCGATGCGGCGCTGCTCGAGCGCATCGACGCCTCGCCGCGCCGACGGGCCGCGGCCGCCGAGGTGCGCGCGTTGCTGTCGATGCTGGAGGGCGACGCCACCGAGGCCGAGCGGACCCTGCGCGGGGCGCTGTCGTTCTGGGAACAGGCCGGCGATCACCACGCCGGTGCGCACGCGAGCTGCTGGCGCAACCTCGGGCGGGTGCTCGGTGGCCGCGGGCGCACCGACGAGGCGCTGGCGGCCTTCGATCGCGCCGCGCAGATCGAAGCGCGCTGGGGCGGTGTGCCAGCGACGTTGTCCCGAAGCACGCTGCCGGGTTCGGCACAGCGACTGCGCGGCGAGGCGTTGATGGACGCCGGCCGCCTCGACGAGGCCGCGATCGCGCTCGATGCCGCTCGCCAGGCCAGCGCAGAGGCCTTCGGGCGCGACAGCGTGCCGGTGGGGATCGTCGAGGTCGCGCGTGCCTCGCTGGCGATGCGCATGGGCGATCTCGACGCGGCGCTCGAGCGTGCGAGCGCGGCCGATGCCAGCTTCACGCGCTGGCTCGGCCGCGACCACGCGATGCGGGCGTCACCGCTGTCCGCGCTCGGCACCGCGGCGTTCCACCTGCATCGCGACGACGAGGCGATCGCCGCGTTCACCGAGGCGTTGCGCCTGTGGCAGCGATCCTTCGCCGACGACAGCCTGCAGGTCGCCGAGGCCCGCAGCAACCTCGGCGAGGCGCTCGCCCAGGCCGGGCGCGACCAGGAGGCCGCGGTGCACCTGCAGGCCGCGCTCGCAGCGATGGCCGCACGGCTGCCGGAGGACCACCCGGATCTGGCGTATCCGCTGCTCGGGCTCGCGCAGCTCGAGTACCGCCGCGGTGAGCCGGCAGCGGCCGTCGCCCACGCCGAGCGCGCGATGGCGATCCGCCAGGCCCAAGGCGACGATCCGCCGGAGCTGGCGCGCACGCGATGGCTGCTCGCGCGCGCGCTCGCCGAGCTCGACCAGCGCGCGCGCGCGCGGACGGTGGCCGAACGGGCACGCGAGGGTTTCGCGGGGCTCGGTCCGGCGTTCGCCCGCGACGTGGCCGCGATCGATGCGTGGATGACGACCGAAGACGAAGTGGATGTGCGAGCCTCGAATGCTCCGCCTGCTGCGGAACGCGACGCGGCGATCAGAAAGGACCGACCATGAAGACCAAGACCCTGTGGATCCCCATGGCCCTCGCGGGCGCCCTCGGCTACGCGATGCTCGGCGACGAGTCCGGCACGCAGACCTGCTACACCGCGGTCAGCGTCAACTCGACGATCGACAGCGCCAACAACATCTCGGTGAACGTCACCGCCGGCGCGGCGACCATCTGCACCGGTCTCGAGGCCGGCGACGTCTGCCGCATCCCCGTGGAGTCGGGCACCACGCTCGGCGCGACCTTCAACACCAACCGCAGCCAGTTCGTCTACGTGCAGGCAGCCGGCACCAACAAGGCCGCAACCATCAACTCGACCCAGACCGTCAGCAGCGAGCTCGCGTTCGCGGTGGTCGGCGTGCAGGGCACCAGCATCGCGGTCGAGGGCGATCCGAAGATCCAGCTGGTCAGCACCAGCTGCAACTGACGCGCACCCTGCTAGCGCCCGCCGCCACCGGGCCAGTCGGCCGCGCGGGCGAAGTACGTGCCCGCGCCGCCGGCCCCGATGAAGAGCTGCGGCTCGGGCTCGAGGTCGTCGACGCGGGCGAGGTCGCCGTGGGCGTCGAGCACGAACAGGCCGCGTGGGCTGCGATCGTCGTCGTCGGGATCGAAGCTGTAGAGCAGCGCGTTGCCGCCGTCGTCGATCGCCAGCGGTGCCATCGCGATGCCGTCGAAGCGCTCGAGCCCGAGCGCCGAGATCCGCACGATGCTGGCGATCTCGCGCGGCTGCATCTCGATGATGATGCCGCTCGGGTCACCCACGCACGACATCAGCACCCAGCCGCCATCGGGGCTGGTGATGGGCGGCACCAGCTGCGCGCAGCTGGTCTGCTCGGCGTTCACGACCGAGAGACCATCCTCGTCGGCGCGCATCAGCTGGCCCTCGGTGGTCACGAGGTTGAAGCGCCGACCGCCGGCCGCCGGCAGCATGATCATGCCGGTGCCCAGACCCAGCCGCGGCAGCGCCGACCAGGTGCCGCGACCGAGGTCGGCGAGGTAGAGCCGCTGCTCGTCGCCGAGCAGCACGCGATCGGCGGTCAGTGCCGCCAGGGCGAACGGCTCGGTCCCGAGCTCACAGGCCGACGGCAACGCCAGCTCGACCGGCGGCCGCGCCTGTCCATCGCTGCCCTGCTTGGCCCACCGCCACCGCATCAACGTGCACGGCTGGTTCGACGGTCCGATCGCCGCGTCGCCCTCGGGCGACACGCACAGCCCCGCGCCGCACCACCCGCTCGAGATGCGCTGGGGATAGGCCGCCGGGTCGATGCCACGCACGCGCATCGTCGCGCGCCCCAGCTGCTCGAGGCCGCCACCGCTGCCGCGGTGATCGATCGCCGGGAATGCGTACGCAGCGATGGTGCCGTCGACGCGCGTGGGTCCGAGATCGTCACCGCCGGTGACCTCGGCGACGAACACGATGGGTGCATCGCTCGCGCTGCGCAGCACCCACGACGGGTTCTCCGCTTGCGACGTCGGGGGCGACAGCCACAGCGGCTCGGAGCGCGCGCCGCCGATGGGCAGCAGCACCGCACCGCCCGCGTTGACGCCGCTCAGCAGGTACGCGAGCGCGAGGCCCGAGCGCGCGAACACCAGGTCCTCGCCGAGCTCGCCCCATGGCCCCGGCCCCACGCGACCACGCTCGGCGGTGTCGAGATCGACCCACACCGCGCTCTTGCCGACCCCCGCCACCGCCAGGCCGCGCGCGCGCGGATCGACGAGGATGCGAGTGTTGCCGGTGAGGGTGCCGTCGATGGTCGGATCGAGCTCGACCCGACGACGCACGCCGCGGTCGTAGATCTGGATCGCCCGCGGCTGTCCGTCGGAGATCTCCGCGTCCAGCCACACCACGACGGCGTCGACCTGCGCCTGCCCGCACGCCGGCCCGAACACCGACACCGCGCCGACCACCGCGGCCGCGATGCCCCACTGTCGCCCACGCACCATCGTTCGACCGCGATGCTAGCAGGACCGATCGCGCCCGCGCAGGCTTTGGCAACATCGCACGGACCCGCACCGGACGCCCCACCCGTTGTCGACCCCCGCGCCCACCGCCGCCTGGATCTCGCTCGTGCTCACCGGCGCGACCCTGGCCTGCACCCGCGAGCCCGCGACGCCGCCGCCGGCCTACGCTGCGCCGCTGCACGATGGCGACGCGGTGTACTTCGTCGGCAACAGCTTCTTCGCGTGGGAGGATCGCGTGCTGCCGCGCTGGGTCGCGGCGCTCGGCGAGGTCAGCTCGCCACCGGTGCACCTGCAGGTCGACGGCGACATCGTGCCGGGTGACCTGCCGCTGGCCGCGTTCCTCGAACACGACGCCGTGGTGGCCGCGCTCGCGTCGCGGCGTCACGCGGTGTTCGTGCTGCAGGGCCACGAGCTCGAGGCGGTCGACGACCGGGCGGGCTTCCACGACGCAGTGCGTCGCTTCGACGCGAAGGTGCGGGCTGCCGGCGCGCGCACGGTGCTGTTCCAGACCTGGGACCTGCGCTGGCGCGAGTTCCTGCCCGCGCTGGTCGAGGCCTACGACAGCATCGGCCGCGAGCTTGCGATCCCGGTGATCCCGTGCGGCCAGGTGTTCGACGATCTCGGCGCGACGCCGCCGGCCGGCGGCAACCGCTGGTGGCTCACCGCCAGCGCGGAGCACCCCGAAGGTGACCTCCACCCCAACGCCGCCGGCATGGCCGCCAGCGCCGACGTCACCTTCGCGATCCTCACCGGCCGCGATCCGCGGGGCCTGCGGTTCGACGCGATCGGCAACGACATCGACGCGGCCACCCACGATCGCATCGCCGCGGCGGCGTGGCGCCGCGCGAGCGAGCGCCTGATCTCGAACCCCGTACCGGAGCCGGCGCCATGATCACGCGGTGGACACCGTGGCCGCTCGTGAACATGCTGCAATCGCGGCTGCGCGTGCCGATGCCACCGCTGGAGGCCGGCGCCACGCGACAGTGGCAGCTCGCGCCCGGCCGCCGACAGGTGGTGCCCAAGGCGTTCTTTCTCGACGGTCAGCTCGAGCGCGTGCGCCGGTGGGTGTTCGCCGACGAGCACCCCGGCCGCGAGATGCATGGCGGCCACGAGGTCCGCCACGGCCCCACCCGCGCGATGCTGCTCGAGCAGGTGTGGCTGGTCGACGGCGTGCTCTACCACGGCCGCGCGTGCGAGCACCTGCAGCCACGCGCGCACCGGCTGCCGCGCCTGCGGGTCGATCGCGAGCTCGGCCATGGCGCCCTGGCGTGCTCGCAGCACGGCAACCAGTACTTCGGCTCGTGGCTGATGGACGACGTGCCGCGCTACTTCCTCGCCGAGGGCCACGGCGAGGCCATCGTGACCGCCGCGGCCCGCAGCGAGCACCAGCGCGACTACGCGGCGCGGCTCGAGCTGCGCGCGACGCCGATCGCGGCGGCACGGATCCGTCAGCTGGTGGTGTTCGACGATCGCGGGCAGAACCACGACAAGGCCGCGCGCGCGGCCCTCGTGCGCGAGCGTCTGGCGGGCGCCGATGCGGCGCGCCACCCCGGTGTGTTCCTGTTGCGCGGCGAGGCCGGCATGCGCCGCGTGCTGCGGGGCGAGCGGGCGCTGGCCGAGCAGCTGGCGCGCACGCGCGGCCTGACGATCCTCGATCCGATGCGCACCGACGTCGCGACCATCATCGCGCGCTGTGCCGGGGCCGCGCTCGTGGTCGGCGTGGAGGGCAGCGGGCTCATCCACGGCGCCCAGCTGCTGCGCCCGGGCGCGTCGCTGCTGGTGCTGCAGCCACCCGATCGCTTCTGCGCAGTGTTCAAGCACCTCGCCGATCGCGACGGCCTCCACTTCGCGTTCGTGGTCGGACGCGCCGAGGGCGAGGACTTCGCGGTCGATGCCGACGAGGTCGAGCGGACCCTCGATCTGCTGCCCGCCTGATCGGCGCGCCCACGCGCTACCCGGCGGGCACCAGCGCGGCCGCGATGTCGGCCACGAACGGTGGCTGCAGCACCGCGCGGTGATCGGCCGGCACCTCGAGCAGGCGCACCTCGGGGGTCCGCGGCGCCCAGCCCTGATCGGGTCGGATCCGCAGCCATCGCGGCCACGGCTCCCGCGTCGCCCGCACCACGTGGATCGGCGCCGCGACCCGGGCCGGCACCGCCGAGAAGCGCTCGACCTCGGCATCGACCTCGGCGCCGTCGATCGGCAGGTCGATCGCGACGGCCGGCGCACTCGGGCCGGCGACCCCGCGCGCGCGTCGCAGCGCACCGTCGAGCAGCGGCACGCGCACGCGCAGGCGATCGAGCCGTCGCAGCGCCCAGCGCCGCAGCGCGTCGCCATCGCGGGCGAACCGGGCTGCCGCCTCGACATAGCTGCGCGCGCGCGCGAGCGGATCGACCCGCATCGCGCTCGGTAGCACCGCGTCGACGATGCAGACCCACTGCACCGACTCGCCGGCCTGCTCGAGCAATCGCGCGGCCTCGAACGCGACCACGCCGCCGTAGCACAGGCCCAGCAGGCGATAGGGCCCACGCGGCTGGTGGGCGCGCACGACCTCGGCGTAGTGGGCCGCCATCTCGTACAGCGTCGGCCGTGGTTCTCGCCCCGGCACGTAGCGACGCGGCACGTGCACCGCCGCGACCGCGTGCCCCGGCGGCAGCGCGTCGGCCAGCGCCTGGTACAGCTGCAGGCCGAAGAGACAGAAGATCGGCGTGCGACGATCGCCGTCGCGCAGCCACGCGACCACCGGTCGCTCGGCGGACACCGGCTCGGCCGGCGCCGCGATGCGGGCCGCGAGCGCGACCGCCGTCGGCGACTCGAAGATCCACGTCATCGGCACCGCGCAGCCGAGCTCGCGATCGATTCGCAACAGCGCCTGCGCGGCCAGCAGCGAGGTGCCGCCCAGCTCGAAGAAGCTGCGATCGGGCGCGACCGCGGGCAGTCCCAGCACCGCCGCGAAGATGCCGGCGATGCGCGCCTGCGCCGTGTCGGTGCTCGCGACCGCGACCGCAGCCACGGTCTGCGGCAGCGGCAGACGGGCGCGATCGATCTTGCCGTTGGGCGTGAGCGGGAAGCCGGCGACGTGCATCCACACCGACGGCGTCATGTAGTCGGGCAACCGCGCGGCCGCGTGGGCGCGCACGGTGGACTCGTCGGCCTCGCCGACCCACCACGCGCACAGCCGCACGCCGCCGTCACCGAGCTCCCGCGCGACGCCGTCGCTGGGATCGGCGAGCGCGGTCACCAGCACCTCGCGCACGCCGTCGTGGCCCAGCAGCACCGCCTCGATCTCGCTGGGCTCGACCCGGAAGCCGCGGATCTTGAGCTGGTGATCGATGCGCCCCAACCACTCGAGGCGACCATCGGCGCCGCGGCGACCGACGTCGCCGGTGAGGTACATCCGCGCGCCGTCGCGGGGGCGCAGGATGAAGCGCTCCGCCGTGAGGTCTTCGCGGCCGTGGTAGCCGCGCGCCAGCCCGGCGCCGCCGATCGCGATCTCGCCCTTCTCGCCGTCGGCGACCGGCTCGCGCGCGGCGTCGAGGATCTCGATCTCGGTGCGCGCGATGGCACGGCCGATGGTGATCGCCGCGCCCGGCTCGACCCGCTCGATGCTCGACCACACGCAGGTCTCGGTCGGGCCGTACATGTTCCACAGCGGCCCGCCACCTCGCAGCAGCGCCGCGGCCAGCGACGACGACATCGCCTCGCCACCGCACAGCATGCGCAGGCCCGGGTGCCCCTCGAAGCCGGCCTCGACCAACAACCGCCAGCTCGCCGGCGTCGCCTGCAGCACGGTGATGCGATCGTCGGCCAACCGCCGCCGCAGCACCCGGGGATCGCGGGTGTCCTCGTGGCTGACGATCACCGTGGTCGCACCGACCATCAGCGGGCCGAACAGCTCGAGCGCGGCGATGTCGAACGCGATCGTGGTCACCGCCAGCACGCGGTCGTCGCGGCGAAGACCGGGCGCGCGCACCATCGAGTGCAGGAAGTTGGTCAGCGCGCCGCGAGGGATCTCGACACCCTTGGGGCGACCGGTGGAGCCCGAGGTGAACATGACGTAGGCGAGCTGCTCCGGCGGCACCGCGACGTCGAGGCGCGCGAGGTCGTCGTCGTGGGTCGGCGCCGCCGCGGACACGGGTGTGAGCACGCGTCCACCGAAGCCGACCGCCAGCGGTGCGTCGGCCTCGGCGACGAGCACCGCCGGCGCCGCGTCGTCGAGGATCATGCGCAGTCGCTCGACGGGATGCGTCGGCACCACCGGCACGTAGGCGCCGCCAGCCGCGAGCACCGCGAGCATCGCGACCAGCTCGCCGGCACCGCGCGGCAGCGAGATCGCGACGCGGGTCTCGGGCCCGACCCCGACCGCTCGCAGCTGCTGCGCCAGCGCGACGATCTCGTGGGCGAGCGTGCGGTAGTCGAGCGTGCGGTCGTCGGCCTCGATCGCGCGGGCGTGCGGCGTCGCGACCGCGTGACGACGCAGACACTGCAGCAGATCGAGATCCACACCCGCGCCGTCCGCGGGTGCGCCGCGCTCGCGCGTGCCTTCGGCCTGGTCGTGCGGTGCTTGCATCCTTGCTCGCCTCCTCGCGGTCCCCCTCGCGGCGGGCAACCGCCCGCGCCCGATCACCTCGGGGACCGCCGAACCGCCGCGCACGCGATCCGACGCAATCGTGCGGCGCGACGCCACCGGGAATCAAGCCTGGACGTGCGCCGGTCGGCCCATGAAAGCACCTGCGGGGCTCGGTATTGCACCGCACACGCCGCTTGAGGCACGCTTCGCCCCGAAATGCCGCCCGAAGACGACGAAACCCGCGACGACCAGCTTGCCGGTACCCCCGACGCGGGTGACGACGACGACGGCGACGACGAAGAGCTGGTGCTCGGCGGCGGCGACGAGGACGACGAGGACGACGAGGAGGCCGATCCCGAGGCGCTCGCGGCCGCGGCTGCGGCAATCGAGCTGGTGGTGCTGCCGATCGCCTGCACCAACGAGGGCAAGGGCGCGCCGTTGTCGATGGGCATCCAGCGCTGGTGGGCGCAGGAGCTGGCCACCCGCGGCGCCAAGGCGGCCGCACCGGTGTTCACCGCGATGGCCCAGCAGGGCAACCGCCAGGTGCCGGCGCTGATGGTGTTCCGCGAGCCGTGGACCGACGCGCGGGCACTCGATGGCATCGGCCGCTTCCCCAACGCCAAGCGCGGGCTCATCACCAACATGCGGGTCGACGACGACTCGGTCGGGTGCGAGCTCAAGCTGGTGCGGGTCGAGCCGCTCTCGGCCGACGAGATCGCCCAGGCCACGCCGCCCACGGTCGAGGGCGAGGCCCCCGCGGCCGCGCCGACCCACCGCCTGGTCGAGATCGAGTCGTGGTCGTGGGCCGCGTCGAGCGTCGAGCTGCCCGAGCGCCTGCTCGAGGGCTTGAAGAAGCTCGGGGGCCACTGCGGCGTCGAGATCACCGAGCCCGACTGGAAGGCCGCGTTCGGCACCGCCAACAACCAAGCGCTGACCTCGTTCTTGGTCGGCCTCGGCAACCTGAGCGCGCTGCAGGGCCGCTGCGTGCCGACCACCCCCGACCAGCTGCTGTCGGCGCTGATCGACGCCATCAACCGCGATCCCAACATGGACGCGGCCATGCAGGCGCTGCACATCATGACCGACATCCTGGTCGCCAATCCGGTCGATCAGTCCGCGATCCCGCTGTCACTGCAGGCGCTCAACGTCGCGGCCGCGCGCCGGCCCAAGGACCAGACCGTGTTCCACCACCTCGCGGCGCTGCTGCGACGGCTGGGCGACATCGGCTCGGCGGTGCAGGCCTTCAACCAGGCCTTCAACCTCGACCCCGCCCACGAGGGCGTGGCCGTGCAGTTCATCGACACCCTGCGCAGCGCCGGCGACAAGGCCAATGCCTTCAAGGTCGCGCAGTTCGCCGCCGAGCACGGCAACGAGTCGCCGCGGGTGCTGGCGCGCCTGGGCTCGCTGATGCTCGAGCACGATCAGTTCGACGAGGCCGAGCCGTTCCTGCGCCGCGCCATCGAGGAGGGCAAGGTGCCGTCGGCCTACGGTGACCTCGCCAACGTGCTGTGGGATCGCGCCGACGGCGACTCTGCCAACGAGGATCGCGAGGAGGCGCTGTCGCTGCTACGCGCCGCGGTCGCGCTGCCGACCTTGGCCAAGAGCGCGCTCGACATCCTGCTCGACCTGCACGAGGAGGAGAAGAACGAGACCGCGACCATGCTGCTGCTCGAGGCCGCCGAGAAGCACCCCAGTGACGCCACCGTGCTGCGCTACGTCGCGACCATGTACCTCGAGGGCGACGATCCCCCGAAGGCGCGCGACTATCTCGAGAAGCTGCTGGCGCTGCCGCGGCGCACCCTCGACGACGACGCGTTCGCCCGCCGCGGACGCCTCACGCTCGACGTCGAGGACTTCGAGGAGCGCTACGACGCCGCGATCGAGCACGTCCGCTCCGGCGACGGCAAGCGTCAGGTCGAGGCCGCCAAGTTCCTGCGCGAGGTCATCGCCCGCGACGGTCGCTTCTGGCAGCCGCACCTGATGCTCGCGCTCGCGGTGCGCGAGTCCGAGGGCGACGACGCCGCGCTCGCCCACCTGGGCAATGCGGTGCGCCTGCGCCCCAACGACCCGGAGATCCGCAACCTGCTGGTGGCGATCCTCCGCAAGCAGGGCCGCCCGCGCGACGCGGTCGAGCACCTGCGCGCGATCGTGGCGCTGAACCCCCGCGAGATCGAGCCGGTGGTGATGCTGGCCGCGACCCTGCGCGACGCGAACATGTACGGCGAGGCCCGCCAGGTGTGCCGCGCGGCGCTGCAGATGCTGCCCAAGCACCCCGAGTTCACGCGCATCCTCGAGAGCCTGCCGCCGCCCGCCGCCGGTGAAGAGGACGAGGACGACGGGGACGAGGACGGCGAGGCCTAGCAGCCGCCACGAGCCGTCCCTCCTAGCGGCGTGCCCCACCGGGCACGCCGAAGCGGCCGCGCTATACTGGTCGACATCGCCGTGCGTGAGCGCTCGCAAGGTCCAGGCGTCCTCATCGGCGTGCTGGTGGGCTCGGCCCTGCTCCATCTGCTGCTGTGGCCGGTGGGCGACGAGGTGCTCGACTGGACCTGGAACGGCGCACCGCTGCCGCCGGGCGACGGCATGATGGAGGTGGCGCTGCTCGACGAGGACGAGGAGCCCGAGCGCGAGGACCCGCCGGAGGAGAAGCCCGAGACGCCACCCGGCCAGCTGGTGCAGCAGGACCGCATCGTCGACGAGCGTCCGCCCGAGCGCGACACGCCGTACGTGTCCGAGTTCGACAACCGCACCGATCGCCCGACCCGTGCGCCCAAGCAGCACCCGATTCCCGGCGCGCAACCCTCGGGCGACGACGGCCGCGACGGCAAGCCCTCGCCGTCGCCGCAGACCTCGGCGCAGCCACTCGCGCTGCTGCCGGGCACGCAGCCCTCGGACGCCGACGGCGATCCGAACGATCCGCTCGACGCCGACGCACGCGGCGAGGTGCCGCTGCCCGGTGGCCGCGTGCCGCTGCCGGCCCCCGCGGGTTCGCCCGGTGCGCGCAAGGCCCTGACCAAGTCGCCCGGCCAGGCCGGCGGCTTCGACGACGTCGACGACGCGGCCGACGACGACGAGACGTCGGTCGACTCGAAGCGCTGGAAGTACGCCTCGTTCTTCAACCGGGTGCGCAGCGCGGTGTCGCAGCACTGGCACCCCGAGGTCGTGCATGCCGCCAACGATCCCGACGGCCGCCGTTTCGGCACCAAGACCCGTCGCACGCGCCTGCACATCTCGCTGAACCCCGACGGCTCGCTGCACCGCGTGAAGCTCGACGCCTCGTGCGAGGTGGGCTACCTCGACGAAGAGGCCATCCACGCCGTGCGCACGGCGGCGCCGTTCACCAACCCGCCACCGGGCCTGGTCGATCCCAGCACCGGGTTCATCGAGTTCACCTTCGGCTTCATCTTCGAGTTCAGCGGTGAGAGCCGCATCTTCCGCTACCGCCAGTAGTCACCCGCACGAGGTCTTCGCCATGGCCCGCCCGACCGCACTCACCGACGAGGCGCTCCAGCACGCGCTCGAGGGCCTGCCACAGTGGCAGCTCGACGATGGCGCGCTGGTCCGCATCTTCCGCTTCCCCGACTTCCCCGCCGCGTTCGCGTTCATGACCCGCTGCGCGTTCGAGGCCGAGCGGCTGGGCCACCACCCCGACTGGACCAACGTCTACGACCGCGTGCACGTGCGGCTGTCGACCCACGACGTCGGCGCGATCACGACGCTCGACCTCGAGCTCGCGGGCGCGATGGATCGCGCTGCCGGCCCCTAAACCTCGCGCGGCCGAGGACGCACGCCGTCTCGGCTCAGCGGGCGTCGGCCAGCACCGACGCGTACAGCCGCGTCGCTCGCGTGAGCGCGGCCGGTGGCGCGGCGACCCACGCGACCGCGCGCGCGCCCTCGAGGCGGCGCTCCACCACCAGCGCGACGTCGTCGCCGTCACGACGCAGCAGCCACCCGCGCAGCTGGTCTTCGCGACCGCCGTCGGTCACGAAGCGCCGCACGAACGCCGGCGGCACGGTGGTCGCGATGGCGTCGAGCTCGCGGCGCAGCGACGGGTCGAGCGTGATCGGTAGCGGGGTCTCATCGGCCGCCGCGCCGCGCTGCAGCACCACCAGGTCGCCGGCGCGTGCGGCCAGCCGGTCGATGTGGCCGGCCGCCAGCGGCAGCGGCAGCCCGGCGCGCCGCAGCCCCTCGGTCTCGACCAGGTTCGACGACAGCCGCAGACTGCCGTCGTCATCGGTGATCGATCGGCGCCGCGCGACCAGGAACGACTCCGCGTCCTCGCGCGCGACCTGGGCGGCCCCCCACGCGCAGGCCGCCACCATCGCGAAGCCGGCGACCGCGAGCGCGCGCGCGACGGGACCGTTGCCGGGTGCCAACCCCACCAGCGCCACGCCGGTGATCGCCGCGACCCACACGCCGACCAACGGCACCGCGAGCGCGAAGACCTCGAGGTATGCGCCGCCGGTCTCGACCAACAGCACGATCGCCAGCGGCAGCAGCAGGCTGCGCCGCGCCGCGACCGTGAGCGCCGGCGTGCGCGTGCGTGGCAACAACATCAGGCCACCGGTCGCGACCGCGATCGCCACCAACGCTGCGCCCGAGATCGGCACCGACGCACCCGGCACCAGCATCGCGGCCCACATCCCCGCGCTCGCGCCCCCCAACGCCACCAACAGCAGCCGACCGGACCCGAGCACGCGCTCGATCATGCCGCCGCCGATCCACACCGCGGCGGCCGCGATCGAAGCCGCCAGCGGCTCACCGGCCACGAAGCTGGCGACGAACACCCGCCCGTGCGAGCCCGAGAACCACAGCTCGCGGGTGAGCGCACCCAGATCGAGCAGCCCCAGCCCGCCGCGATCGATGCCGAGCCGCACCAGCTCGACGACCAGCAGACCGAGCGCCAGCAGTGGCGCGACGCGGCGCTTGCCCAGGCGACGCAGCCGCGGCGCCGCCTCGAGAAAGGCCTCGAGCCGCCGCGAGACCGCGTCGGCGTAGCGCGACAGCTCGGGCGCGAGCACGGCCGGTGCACCGCGGCGCGCAACCGTGGTGCGGCTGGCTTCGACGATGCGATCGTCGGCCGCGCCCGCCAGATCGGGCACGCGCGCGAGCTGGGCGACCGCGGCTTCGCCGTGGCCGGCGCGGCCGAGCGCGATGCCCTTGAGCAACGCCGAGCTCGCCGGTGAGAGGCCGAGCGCGCGACGCCGGGCCTCGGTGAGCGCCGACTCCACCGAGCTGGCGGCACCGGCATACGCGAGGAAGGTCAGCCGCGCCTGCGAGACGAAGCCGAGCGCCGCAGGATCGCTGCCGACCGGACCCTCCTCGAGCGCGCGCAAGAGCCCCGCGGCGGTGTCGAGGCGCCCGCTCTCGCCGTAGGCCCGCAGCAGGCCCAGCGCAAGCGCCGGCCGCAGCGCGGCATAGCGAGGATGGAAGCGGGCCTCGTAGTGGGCGATGCCCTCGTCCCAACGCTGGCCGTAGAACAGCATCGACACGATCTGCTCGTGGATGATCATCGACTCGCCGCCCTCGGCGTCGCCGGCCAGCCCACGGAAGTGACCGAGCGCCCGATCGACGCCGTCGCTCTCGAGCAGCGCGAGGCCGCGAAGGATCTCCTGCTGCCGCGCGAGGCCGGCCCCCGGCATCAACACCGCACGAACGCCGCACAGCCCCACCGCGACGCGCAGGCGTCCGCGACCGAAGGCCCAGCGCGCCAGCCACTCGAGCACGTGCGGCACCGCCACCGCGACGGTCGCGAGCCCAAGCGCGAGCACGCCGACGAAACGCGAGGCCTGCAGCATCGCGACCACGTCGAGCGCCAGGATCGCGCCGACCAACGCCGCGTAGCCCGGCCCCTGCGCCTCCATGCGTCGCAGCGCTCGCACGAGGGCGAAGCCGAGGCAGACCGCACAGATGGTGAGCGCGTGGTCGAACACGATGCCCCTTCCCGCTCCAGCCGCGGGCTCGGCCCCCTCGGACGACTAGGTCGCGAGCTCGAGGTGCCCCATGCGGCGGTACTTGTCGTAGCGCGCCGCCAGCAGTGTCTCGGTGCTCTGCGCCTGCAGGGCCTCGAGCTCGCCCAGGTGGCGCTCGAGCGCCTCCCGCAGGGCCGCCGAGGTCTGCGCGAGCCCGCGATGGGCCCCGCCGACCGCCTCGGGCACGACCTCGTCGCAGATGCCGAGCTTGTGCACGTCGTGGGAGGTGAGCTTCAGCTGGGTCGCGGCGGCCTGCTCGGCCTCCGGATCCTTCCAGAGGATCGAGGCACACCCGCGCGGCGAGATCACCGAGTACACCGCATGCTCGAGCATGAGGATGCGATCGGTGAGTCCGATCGCGAGCGCTCCGCCGCTGCCCCCCTCGCCGATGACGACCGAGATGGTCGGCACCGCGAGCCGCGACAACACCTCGAGGCAGGTCGCGATCGCCTCGGACTGCCCGCGTTCCTCGGCACCGATGCCCGGGTACGCGCCCGCGGTGTCGATGAGCGCCACCAACGGCAGTCCGAACTGCTCGGCCATGCGAAACAGCCGCTGCGCCTTGCGGTAGCCCTCGGGCCGCGCCATGCCGAAGTTGCGGTAGAGGTTCTCCTTGGTGTTGCGCCCCTTCTGGTGCCCCAGCAACACCACCGGTCGGCCACCGATGCGGCACAGGCCGCCGACGATCGCGGGGTCGTCGGAATAGGCCCGGTCGCCGCGCAGCTCCACGAACTCGGTGGCGATTTCGCCGAGGTAGTCGAGCGTGTACGGCCGGTCGGGGTGCTTGGCCAGCTGTACCTGCTCCCACGGCGTGAGCGCGGCGAAGCGCTCGCGCTGCAGCTGCCGGGCCTTCTCTTCGAGACGGGCAATCTCCTCGGCCATCTCGCCGCTGCCGGTCGACAACAGCTTGAGCTCGCGGATCTTGCCCTCGAGCTCGACGATCGGTCGTTCGAACTCGAGCACCTTACTGGTCATGGTCGACTCCATCGCCGGCGACGAAGCGCTCGATCGCGGGCCACGGGCACTCGGCCTCGCTCGCGATTGCGTGCACGCGCACGCCGGGGAACTGGTGGCGGAAGTACGTGCGCTGCCGCTTGGCGAGCTGACGCGTCGCGACGATCACGTTCGCACGCGCGGCCTGGAGGTCGGTGCGCCCGTGCACGAGCTCGAGCAGCTGTCGATAGCCGAGACTCTGCATCGCCTTGTGGCCGCCATGATAACCGCTCGCGACCAGCCGCTCCACCTCGTCCACGAAGCCCGCCGCGAGCATGGCGTCGACGCGTCGTTCGATGCGGCCCGCCAGCGCCTCCGGGCCGGGGTCGAGCACGATGAGCATCAGCTCGACCCGCGGCCGGGGCGGGTCGGCCGCGCGCGTGGCCGACAGCGGCGCGCCCGCGCGGCTGCACAGCCACAACGCCCGCAGCGCACGCACGACGTTGGCGGGGTGGATGGCATCGGCGCTGGCCGGATCGATGGCCTCGAGCGCCCGCCAGATCGCGCCCGGCTCGGCGTGCTCGCGCGCGCGCCAGGCCTCGTCGAATGCGACCCGCTCGGGGTCGTCGCGCGCACGATCGGGCGCTGCGGGATCGTCGGGCTCGCTGCCCCGCCACGCGAACTGCCGCAGGTAGAAGCCGGTGCCACCGACGATGACGCCCGGCCGCCGCGCGTGCAGGGCCCACGCGCGCTCGGCCCAGTCGCCGGCCGAGAAGCTCGCATCGGGATCGACCAGATCGAGCAGCTCGTGCGGCACGTCGCCGCGGGTCGCGTGGTCGGGCTTGCCGCTGCCGACGTCGAGCCCGCGGTAGACCTTCACCGAGTCGCACACGAACACCGCACGACCGAGTCGACGTGCGATCGCCCGACCGAGCGCGCCCTTGCCCGCGGCGGTCGGACCGACCACCGCCAACGCCCGCGGCAGCGCCCCGCTCACCGCGAACCTCGGGGGTGCTCGACCAGCTCGGCGGCGCTCCAGCGACGCACGCCGGGCACCTCGTCGAGCACGACGCCGGCATCGAACAGCTCGCGCACGAAGCCGCGGACGAAGCGAGGTGCGACGTCGGCCGCGGCGAACTCGGCCAGCGCCTGCGTCGGCGACCCGACGGCACCCGAGGGCGCGCGCAGGTACGGCAGCACCTTGGTCAACAACGCCGCGACGTCGAGCTCGTCGACCACCGCCCGCAGCGTCGCCGGCACCGCGCGCACGATCACCGCGTCGTCGCCGAAGCGTTCGACCACGAGACCCAGCGCTGCCAGCCGCGCCGCCTCGTGCTCGCACGACGCCAGCGCGTCGGCGGGCAGCCGCACCACGGCCGGCACCAACAACGCCTGCGCACTGAGCTCGCCGCCCCCGAGCTCGGCCTGCAGCCGCCGCTGCAGCAGGAACGCCCGCACCCGCCGCAGATCCATCGCCAACAGCGCGTCGCCGTGGCGCACCAGCGCGATCGGACCGGGCAGGCAGTCGACCAACACGGGTTCGTCGCGCGCCGGTGGCATCGCGGCGGGCGTCGCCTCGGCAGCCCCGCGCGGCGCTGCGTCGCCGACCGCGGTCAGCCCGGCGAGCGCGGTCGCCTGCGCGCGCAGCTCGTCGCGCGCACGGCCGTAGTCGGGCGACGCGGCCATCGTGCGCAGGGCGTAGCGGGGCGGCGCGGGCTCGGGCTCGACCTCGAACAGCGCCGGCGCGGGTGGCTCGGCGCGCACCGGCGTCGGCAGGCCCGACCGCGCGCCCCCGAGCTCGGCGCGCGCCGGCGGGGGCAGCTCCGCCTTCGCGTCGCCGCGTCGGTCGTGCAGCGGGGCCTGGGCGAGCGAGGCCAACGCACGGCGCAGGGCACCGTAGATGCGCTGCGCGTCGGCAAAGCGGACCTCGGACTTCTGCGGGTGCACGTTGACGTCGACCTCGCCGTGGGCGGGCTCCATCCACACGCACGCGACCAGCCGCGGATCGTCGAAGCACTCGTGCACGATGCGGGCGATCGCCCGCTCGCGCACCACCCGACGCCGCACGACCACCGTGAGCTCGCCGCGCTCGCTGCTGCCCTGCCCCACGAACGCGCGCACCTGCACGCCGTCGAACTCGCCGGCCACGCGTCGCAGGCCCTGCGCGCCGCGACGCACCAACATCCGCTCGATGCGGGCGTCGCCGTCCTCGCGCGGGGCCTCGAACACCAGGCGGCCCTCGTGGCGCACGCGCAGCGCGACGTCGTGGTGGACCAACGCGATGCGCAGCGCGGTGTCGAGGCAGTGGGTGAACTCGGTCGCCGGCGAGCGCAGGAACTTGCGCCGCGCGGGCACGTTGACGAACAGGTTCTCGATCTCGACCCGCGTGCCGGGCACGCCGCCGCAGGGCTCGGCGGTGGGCGGCAGTCCGGCGAGGCTCCGCAGGCGCGTGCCGTGGGCCGCCATCGCGGTGCGGCTCTCGATCGTCACGTGGGCCACCGCTGCGATGCTCGCGAGCGCCTCACCGCGGAAGCCCAACCACGACGGCTCGACCAGATCGGCCGCGGTCGCGAGCTTGCTGGTCGCGTGGCGCACCAGCGCCAGCGGCAGCTGCTCGGCCTCGATGCCGCGACCGTCGTCGATCACGAGGATGCGCGCGGTGCCGCCGGCGACCAGCTCGAGCTCCACGCGCGTGGCCCCGGCATCGATGGCGTTGTCGAGCAGCTCCTTGACGATCGAGGCCGGTCGCTCGACCACCTCGCCGGCGGCGATCTGGTCGGCGAGCTCGCTCGGCAACAGCCGGATCGGCGCGGGGCCGCTCACGTGCGGCACTGTACCCCACCGTCGCGCGGGTGCCCCTCGGCGGGGACGCGGGCGCTCGTGCCCGCTGTGCGACCGCTCCGGCGGCGGCGTCAACCGTCGTCGGCGATGATGCGGTTACGGCCGCTCTGCTTGGCGCGATACAGCCGCGCATCGGCCTTCTTGATGAGGTCGTCGGCGGAGGCGATCGCGGGGTCGAGGTCGGCCACGCCCACCGAGACCGCCAGCGGGATGCGGCGGCCCTCGAACACGAACTCCTCGTCCTCGACCATCTTGCGCAGGCTCTCGCCGAACTGCGCGGCGCCAGCCAGATCGATCTCCGGCAGCACCACCGCGAACTCCTCGCCGCCGTAGCGCGCGATCACGTCGACCTTGCGGGCGCGCTGCCGGACGAGGTCGGCCATGTGCCGCAGCACGTGGTCACCCGCGCGGTGCCCGTAGGTGTCGTTGCACTTCTTGAAGTGATCGATGTCGAACATCATCAACGCCAGCGGCCGGTCGTAGCGGCGGGCGCGGCTGAGCTCGCGCTCCAGCGTCTCGATGAAGTAGCGCTTGTTGAAGATCTGGGTCAGCCCGTCGACGGTCGACAGGCGATAGATCTCCTCGTGGTACGAGCTCTCGATGTTGTCGCCGGTGAGGAACTTGAAGATCGAGCGACCGACCTTGATGAGGTCGCCGTCCTTCAGATAGACCTCGTGGATCTTGTGGTCGTTGACGTAGGTGCCGTTGGTCGACACGTTGTCGCGGATCTTCACGCCGTGCTCGTCGACCATGATGGTCGCGTGGGTCCGCGAGACCGAGTCCTGGCTGACGCAGATGTCGTTGACCGTCGCGCGACCGATGGTCATCTCGCGACCCTCGATCGCATACTTGCGGCCGAGCTCGGCACCGTAGATCACGACGATGCACGCGTCCTTCTTCCGGCGTTGCATGCCGGTGTCTTCCACCTTGTGGATGACGGTGACGATTGTTTCGTCGCGCATGATCCCGGGTTCGGGCTCGAGTCTCGATGCACAGGGTAGCAGACCCTCGCGCCGCTTCGCAGCGGTGACGAACGTTGCGGTGATCGACCGACATACATTGTCGCCGCCCCGCCGACGCCGCGGCGCGATCGCGATGCCGGCGACCGGCTCGCCCCGCCCGCGCTGCGCGAGACGCTGCGCACGTGGGCGAATTTTCCCCGCGCGACGCCGGCAGACGGGCGTTCCACCGCCCGGGATCGGCCGCGGCCCCCGGTTCCCGACCGGGTTTTTGACCGGCCCGCCTGCAGTTGCTATAGGGCGGCGTCGTGTCGAATGGCAGATCCACACGTGGCGGGCTTGGCGGCCTGGGCGCGCTGTTCTTCCTCGGCACCCTGGGCGCGATCGCGATCTACGTGCAGCGGCAGTCGGGCCCGCAGGAGGTCGATCTGCCCCGCACCGCGGCCACCGCGATCGACGAACCCGCGCCCGCCGCGGTGACGCCCGCGCTGCCGTGGGCCGACCGTCTCGACCTCGCGGCCGCGCGACTGCTGCCGTTCCAGGCGCCCGAAGTGCCCCCGGCGGCGCCCGGTGACGCCAAGGCGAAACCCAAGAAGCCCACGGTCGCCGAGGGTCGGCTGGTGCAGGAGCTCGGCGACGGTCATCGCATCATGCTGACGATCGACCCCTCGCTGCAGGACGCCGCGCTGCAGATCTTCCGCAACCGCGAGGTGCCCTACGCGGCGGCGGTGATGCTCGACGTGCGCGACAACTCGGTGCTGGTGATGGCCGGTCACTCGAGCATGGATCCGCAGGTCGATCCGCTCGAGATCGTCGCGACCGCATGGGCGCCGGCAGCATCGGTGTTCAAGCTCGTGACCACCGCGGGGCTGCTCGCCAGCGGTGCCGCGACCGCGGGCACGCAGGCGTGCTTCTCCGGCGGCCTGCACGGCATCACCGACGACGAGCTGCGCGACGTGCCCGGCCGCGACACACAGTGCGCGAGCCTGTCGTCGGCGGTGGCCCACAGCTACAACCTCGTGATCGGCAAGCTCGCGCTGGCGCACCTCGGCCAGGATCAGCTCGCGGACATCGCTCGCACGTTCCTGTTCGAGCAGGACATCCCGTTCGAGTTCAACATCGAACGATCACCTGCGCACATCCCCAGCGAGCCGCTCGAGCGGGCGAAGGTCGCCGCCGGCTTCTGGAACATCGACATGAGTCCGATGCACGGCGCGGTGCTGGCCAGCATCTTCGCGCGCGGCGGGCTCTACCAGCCGCCCCACGTGATCGCACAGGTGCTCGGCCCCGACGGCGCCGACCTGACGCCGGCCGCGTTGCCGAGCGAGCGCGTGATCGGTCGCGAGGTCTCGGATGCGATCGCCACGATGATGGAGGCGACCACCACCGAGGGCACCGCACGCGCGAGCTTTCGCGACGCGCAGGGCAACGACTACATCCAGGGCGTGCGCGTGGCCGGCAAGACCGGCAGCCTCACCGGACGACGTGCGCCGGCCCTCAACTACAACTGGTTCATCGGCTTCGCGCCGGCGGATCGGCCCGAGATCGCCTTCGCGGTGCTGCTGGCCAACGGGCCGGCGTGGCGCATCAAGGCCCACTACGCGGCCCGCCGCATGGTCCAGCTCTACCTCGAGCGCCGCGACGCGATCGCCCGTGCGCGCGACGCTCGGCTCACCGCCGACGGCGTGATCCTCCCCGAGCGCGACGCCTCCGGTGTGCTGGTGGCCACCACGGCCACGCCGCCCAGCCCGGGCGAGCCCGCCGCGCCGGCCCTGCCGCCGCCGCCCAGCCCCGGACCGAGCCCGGCCCTGCCGCCGCCTCCGGCGACCGCGCTGCCGCCGGTGCCGGGCCCGCTGCCCAAGCCACCGACGGCGAGCCCGAGCCCGCCGACGCCGATGGGTGGTTGATCCCTCGCCGCCGCGGCGGCGAGACTGCAGCCCAGCGTGCAGGCCACGATCATCGCGATCGCGTGGACGATCGCCGCGGGCCCGGGGTTGGTGTCGACGGCGCCGTGGACGGCGCGAGCGCCCGCGGCCGCGCCGAGCGACGAGGCCGCCGCGGCGATTGCCCGCGCGAAGCAGGCCGCGGCCGCGGGTGACTACACGCTCGCGCTGCGCGAGTTCGAGTCGGCGCGCGCACTCGGGCCGACGCCGCAGCTGCACTTCAACGTCGCGGTCTGTCACCACGCCTTGATGCTCGAGCACGCCGCCGACACGCCAGCGTGGCAGAGCCATCGCAACGGCGCGATCGACAGCTATCGCGACTACCTCGCCGCCGCACCGAACGCCGACGACCGTGCCGACGTCGAGCGCATCATCGTCGAGCTCGGTGGCGACCCCGAAGTGGCCCCGACCGCGACACCGGTCGAGCCGCTGCCGCCGCTGCGCGACATCGTCGAGCGCATCGATCCGGATCCACCGACGCAGCCGCTGCCGAGCATCACCCCGGCCCCGAGCCCGCCACCCAAGCCGGTGCGCACGCGCTCCCCCGCGCGCATCGGCCCGTTCGTGCCGCTGTCGCTGGCGCACTTCGGCCGCCTGCGACGCACGGCGGCGATCGAGAGCCTGCCGCTGCTGGGCTTGGGGCTGCGCGGTGGTGCCTTCCTCGGCCCGCGCGCGCGCACCAACCTCGGCGGGGAGTTCTCCTACGCGCTGATGCCGAGCGCCAGTCGCAGCGCCCATACGCTGCGGCAGGTGGCGATGGTGGTCGCAACCGACTGGGGCGCGCCCGTGGGCAAGCGGCGGCGGATCGAGCTCGCGGTGGGTGGCATCGCTGGGCTCGGCTTCGAGAGCCTGCACGCGCGCGGCACCTCCACCCTCGGCTGTCGCGCGGCCGACAACGGCCGCGTGGCCACGCGCGGGGGCCTGCTGCTCGGCGCGCGCGGAGGCTTACTGCTCTTGCTCGGCAAGCGCCGCAACCACGAGCTCGGGCTGCGCGTCACGCCCACGCTGGCGGTCTACGGCAACGGCCCGCGCAGCGGCGCGGTCGACTCGAGCGCGTGCACCGACCCGGTGTTCGTCGAGGCCGGCCTGCCCGGCGGCGCCGCGCTGGTGACGACGATCGATCTTGGCTACGCTCCCCGATTCTAGCGCCCCCACCCTGCGGGGCGCTGCAGCCGGACCATGGCGGACGGACACTTCCACGCTCGAATCGTCGAGGCGGTCGATCGCTCGGGGACACCCCGCTCGGTCTACAGCCAAGACACCACCCTCAGCCGCCGCGGCCTGCTGACCCGCGCCGAGCGACGCGCGCGCGAGCTGGCCGGCATGGGCGTGGGCCCGCGCGATCTGGTGGCGTTGTCGATGGGCAACGTCGCCGAGTTCCTGATCCTGCTGGTCGCGCTGTCGAAGCTCGACGCGGTGGCGATGCCGGTCGATCCGGCCAACGGCGACGGCACGCTGCTGCGGGCGACCGAGCGCCTGCCGGTGCGCGCGGTCATCCGACGGCCGCGTGGGCTCGAGACCGCCGCGCTCGATTACCCCGCGGGCTACATCGTCCGCTCGCGCAAGCGACTCACCTCGTCGCTGCTGACGGTCGACATCCTCGAGCCACCCGAGTCGCTCGCTGCGCTGCCGATCGGTCGCGACGTGGAGCTGGTGATGGAGGCGCGGGGCATCGGCGGCGTGCTGCGCGACACCCTGCGGACCGGCGCGCAGCTGCGGGAGATCGGCCGCGCGGCCCGGTCGACGCTCGCGCTCGACGCGGGCGCGAAGATCCTCTGCGCGCAGCCGTTCACGGTGCCGCGCTTCTTCGATCCCGTGGTGCTGGGCTGGCTGGAGTCGGAGGCCCAGCTGGTGATGGCCGAGGGGCCCGCGCCCGGCAGCGTGGTGCCGATCGCCCGTACCACCGAGAACCTCGTGGTGGTCGAGTCGGTGCGCCAGCTCATCGACCTCGCTCGCGCCGTGCGGGCCGGCGGGGCCACGCTGCCGATCGTGCCGGTCATCCCGCAGGCGACGGTCCCGATCGAGAACGGCCGCATGTTCAAGCAGGCCTTCGGCACCTCGCTGCGACAGCTGCTGCTGCTGGAGGAGGTCGGGGTGCTCGCGGCGCGGGTGATGGAGCGCGGTGAGCACTTCGTGCCGGCCGCCGGCGTCGAGCTGTGTGCCGGCGCCGCGATGGCGTGCGGCGGCGACGAGGTGCTGGTGCGCACCGCCCAGCGCTCGACCACGCTCCCCGAGCTGCCCGCCGGCCACCCCGGCGCGCCGGCGCAGGACGACTTCGTGCACACCGGCTACGCGGCGCGCTTCAAGCAGCAACAGCTGCTCGAGATCGTCGGTCGCGACGACGGCCTGGTGAACCTCGAGGGGCGCCGCGCGTGCCTCGACAGCATCGAAGAGGCGATGCTGCAGCACCGCCGCCTGACCTGGGCCCGCGCCACGCTCGAGCACACCGGCGACGGCGATCCACAGGTGCTGCTCGAGTACGCCGCCACCGGCGAGACCGAGCTCGACGACATCGAAGAGCACGCGGTCGGCTACCTACCGCCATTCATGGTGCCGCGTCGCTTCGAGCGCGTGCTGCCCAGCGATTGACGGCGGGTCGCCGCGTGCTGCGACTGCGGCGTGCTGCTACTGCGGATCTTCGAGCAGCTCGGCGGCCAGCTCGATGGTGGCGTCGCGGCCATCGACCACGACCGTGCGCTGCACGGGGAAGCGGCCGGGCTTGCGCACCTCGACGCGATGGCGCCCGGGCGCCAGCTGCAGCGGCTTGGCACCGGCGCTGGTGATCTCACCCACGCGACCGACGTAGTTGCCGTCGACCCACAGATCGGCGTCCTGGTCCCCCGGTGCGACGGTGACATGCAGGCTCGCGCCGCGCTGCGGATCGGGCCGGCATGCCAGCAACGTGGCCGCGACCGCGAGCACACGGGCGCCCCTAGGGGCGAGGTCACTGCAGTTCGATCGAGAGCGCATCGGGTCCTTCGATCGTCGGGGGCGAGCTGTGCAGCCCCGGCGACTGCAGCGACTGTAGCGCCTGCGCGAGCGCCTGCGCATCGCGAACGCCCTCCACCCGCAGCGACACCACGCCACCGCGGGCGACCGCGGCGAGCTCGACCGCGCTGACGCCCGCGACCGACTGCAGCAACGCGCGCTCGAGCCGACGCAGCTTGGCTGGCTGCGCGCCGCGGACCTGCAGGGTGACGATGCCGCGACGGTGCTGCGCGAGCGCGGTCGCGACCGTCGCAGCGGCATCGACCACCGCCGCCTGCACGGCGGCCTCGGCATCGGCACCGAAACCGGCCTTGGTCACGCGCCGCAGCGCGCGACCATCGACGCTGGCGATCAGCTCCACGCGGGCCGCGAACGAGAACGTGTGGGGGACCGCGCCGAGCGCCGTGCAGGTGAGCGACAGCGACAGCGGCACGCCGTCCTTGCCGGTCGCGCCGGCGGCCGCCAGCTCGTCTTCGACCCGCGTGCTCGCAGCGTCGGCGGTGCCGCAGGGGCCGCTGGTCTGCACGCCGGCGGCGCTGTACAGCGCGGTGCGATCACTCGGGGCGGTCGCGACCAATCGCTTGCGCAGGCGCGCGAGATCGATGTCCGCCTCGATCTCGATGCTCACCGCGCCGGCGTCCTCGCGCTCGCTCAGCACGCGGTAGGCCCCGGTCCACGAGTCCGCGGCCTTGAGCACGGCCTTGCGGGCGGACTTGTCGATGCTGCCCTTGGGCAGCTCGGCGCCCAGCTGATCGAGCGCCGCGGTGAGTGCGGCCTTGCGGGCCTTGGCGAGCGCGCGCTGGCGGACCGCCGCGTCGCCCTTGTCCTTGGGCTCGGGCGTCGACGCGCCGCTGCCGGCGAACGGCGCCATGAGCTCGGCGTGGGCGGACGCGGCCGGCCCTGCCCACGCCAGCGTGCAGCCGAGCGCCGCGCGGACGATCCAGCTGCGCACGCCGGGGGCGGTGCCCGTGCGGGGCGCGAACATCGACGGCACGACGCCCATGGTGGTCGCGACGCTCGGGGCTTGGCAAGTTTTCGCGAACGCCACCGGGAGCGGGCGCCGCAGCCCGACCGCACTGGGGTGCGCCCCTGGCCCCGGAACACCGGCGACGCGACCCAAGGCCGCGGGAGCACCCCGGCGTCGCGTCGGGCCGGCTGGGGTGGCAAAAGCCGCCGGCCTGGGCTACATCGGGCGCGGATGCTGCGTCCTCCGTTTCCCGGCCATCGCCGCTACAGCATCACGCATCGCGCGGTGCAGCGCTTGCGCGAGCTCGTGCCCCGGCGCGACGACGAGGACGACGAAACCCTGCGCGACCGCCTCGACGCGGCGCTCACCACCGCCGAGAACGACGGCAAGGCCGTGCGCACGCTCGACGCCATGTTGGGCGAGCCGCAGACGCTGATCCCCGTCACCGACTTCGGCGACACGCTGTACGCCATCATCAAGGAAGAGACGGTCGTGACCGTGCTGCCGCAGGGCCACGGCGAGGAGATCCTGCAGCGCGGGCTGGCGATGGAGCAGCGCGTGGCCGCCGGCCAACCTGGCTCGCGCGCACCCGAGCGCGAGCGCGAAGACTGGGACGCCCGCCGACGCTGGCGCCGCGAGACGCCCGGCGCACCGATGGTGGTCGAGCGTCCGTCGCGGGCCCCTGCCACCGCCGATGCCGAGGGCGCCGCAGGCCCGTCGATGCCGCGCCCCGACGCGCCGCGACTGGCCGACCTGACCATCAGCGCGAAGGTGGTGCCGCTGCCCGAGCGACCGAAGATCGAAGGTCCGGTCGGCGAGGCCCTGCGTGACGCGCTCGATCGCGGCCGTCGCAAGGCCGCCGTGGCGGCGCTGCGCGAGGTGCTGGCGACCGCCGAACGCGACGGCTCGCTGTTGCCGCTGTGGAACGAGCTCGCCCGCCACGACATCCCGCAGGCGTTGACCATCGGCGATCTGATCGACGCGATCCGCGGGCTGTGACGCCGCGCGGCCGCGTGACGCTCACGGCCGCGACATCAGCTGCGCGAGCGCCCTTCGCACCAGCGCGTCGAGCGAGGGCTGCTCGCCGTCGTCGACCTTGGTGAGCGCCGCGTCGACGTCCTTCACCTTCCAGCCGAGGTTGACCAGCACGGCGCGAGCGTCGTCGGCGAAGCTCGACCCGTCGGGCGTGACCGGCTGACTCGGCGCGCGGCCGCTGCCGAGCTGGTCGCGCAGCACGCCGACCTTGTCCTTCAGGTCGAGGAGGATGCGCTCCGCGGTGCGCTTGCCGACCCCCGGGATGCGCTCGAGCAGCGTGCGCTGCTCGCCCTCGATGGCCGCCAGCAGCTCCGCCAGCGGGAACCCGCCGAGCACACCGATGGCGAGCTTGGGCCCGACCTGCGGCACACCCAGCAGCAACCGGAACGCGCGGCGCTCGATGGGATCGGCGAAGCCGAACAGCGCCAACGCGTCCTCGCGCACGTGGGTGTGGATCCACAGCGCGCAGGGCCGGCCGCACTCGGGCACCGCCGCGAGGGTCTGCAGCGAGACCGCGATCTGATAGCCGACGCCGCCGACGTCGAGGATGACCTCGCCGGCAATCGGCTCGCGCGCAAACACAGTGCCGGACAGCCAGCCGATCATCTGGGGCGGACGTTGCCACGTGTGACGGCGCGACGCCAGCGTCCGGGGTGCGAGGGCTCGCGTCGGTGTCCGTTGGCGTCAGCTGCGGACCAGCGCGTGGCAGCACGCGATCGCCAGGGCATCGGCGGCATCCGCCGCGGGCGGCCGCACCAGCTCGAACAGCAGCTGCACGCGCTGGGCGATCGCCGCCTTGGTCGCGGCGCCGTGCCCCGCGATCATGCGCTTGACGTAGGCCGGCGCGTACTCGTGGCTGGCCATGCCGTGCTGCGCGGCCAGCAGCATCACCGCACCGCGGGCCTGCCCGAGCGCCAGCGCGCTGGCGGGGTTCTTGCCCCCGAAGGCCTTCTCGATCGCGCACTCGCGGGGTGCGAACTCCGTGATCACCTCGGCGAGATCGGTCGCGATCGCGAACAGTCGGGTCGCGATGTCGCCGGTCGGCGCCTTGATCACGCCGCACTCGAGGTAGTGCAGGCGCGGTCGGCCGGCGGCCCACACCGCCTCGATGACGGCGTAGCCCAGGCGCAGCGTGCCGGGGTCGATGCCGAGGATGCGCGCGCCCGCCGGGGCCGCCGCGCCGACGCTGCGCGGTGCCGTCATACCACCACGCTGCCCAACGCCTCGCGCAGGCGACGGGCCAGGCCGGTGTGACGTCGCGCGCCGTCGGTGCGCGCGATGGCCTGATCGATGGCCCGCGGATCGCCGACCACCACGCACAGCGCCCGCGCGCGCGTGATCGCGGTGTAGAGCAGGTTGCGTCGCAGCATCACGTGGTGCTCCGGCAGCAGCGTGACGATCACCGCCGGAAACTCGCTGCCCTGGCTCTTGTGGATCGACACCGCATAGGCCAGCCCCAGCGCGGTCGCCTCGTGGCCGACGTAGCCGACCTTGATGCCGTCCATGTCGACGACCAACGACTTCGTGCCCGGGTCGACCGACGCGACCCGACCGACGTCGCCGTTGAACACGCCCTTGCCGTAGTCGTTGCGGGTCTGCATCACGCGATCGCCGACCCGGAAGCGACGCAGCACCTGCCCGCGCGCGCCCTCGACCGTGAGCTCGGGCATCCCGGCGGTGTGGCGGGCCGACAGCGCCTCGTTGAGCGCCTCGGTGCCGGCGCGGCCCTTGTGCATCGGACACAGCAGCTGCACGTCGCGGGCGCCGTCGAGCCCATAGGCCTCGGGGATGCGCTCGGTCGCGAGCCGCACGCACAGCTCGTGGGCGTGCTCGGCGGAGCGCGCGTGGACGACGAAGAACTCGCCCTTGCCATCGCGGCCGGGCTCGTCGGTGCGCAGGCGATCGCCGTGCAGGATGCGGTGCGCGTTCTCGACGATGGTGCTGCCCGCGGCCTGGCGGAACACCTCCGACAGTCGCACGTGCGACAGCGGCGAGCCCGGACTCTGCGCCGCCGTCACGATGTCGCACAGCACGTTGCCCGGTCCCACCGACGGCAGCTGATCGCCATCGCCCACCACCACCAGCCGGTGCGCGGGGGTGAGTGCGCCGAACAACGCGGCGGCGAGCTGCACGTCGAGCATCGAGCTCTCGTCGACCACCAACAGGCCCGGCGGCAGCGGGTTGCCCGGCCCGTAGGCGAAGCGGCCGGTCTCGGGCTGGAACTCGAGCATGCGATGTACGGTCTTGGCCGCGTGGCCGGCGGCCTGCTCGAGTCGCTTGGCGGCGCGACCGGTCGGCGCGCACAGGATCAGCGGCTCGTGGTGGGCCCGCGCCAACGCCAGGATCTCGCGCACGACCGTGCTCTTGCCGGTGCCGGGGCCACCGGTGAGGATCACGACACCGTGGTCCGCGACCGCGCGCACGGCCTCGACCTGCCCCGCGCTGAGGTGCGGCGGCAGCTCGACCAGACTCCAGTGGGACCGCGGCGCCAGGGCGATGGTCGCGAGCGCCTCGACGACCGCCTGCTCGGCGGCCACCAGCTGCGGTGAGAAGCACAGCGGCGTGTCGTCGTTGCCGTACTCGAGCAGCAGGTCACCGGCCTCGACCATGCGCTCGCCGGCGTCGCGCACCGGATCCTCACCGACCCCGAGCGCCATCGCGGCCTTGCGCACGAGCACCTCGATCGGCAGCGCACAGTTGCCGTCCTGCTCGGCGGTCTCCATCGCGTGCAAGATGCCGGCCTCGATGCGCTCGGGGCTGTCGGGCGCGAGGCCCAACGTCCGCGCCATGCGATCGGCGGTGGTGAAGCCGATGCCCCGCACCTCGCGGGCCAATCGATACGGCCGCGACTGCACCACCGTGATGGCCTCACTGCCGAAGCGCTCGAGGATCGGCGCGGCCAACCACGCTGGCAGATCGAGCTCGAGCAGCTGCGACTCGAGCTGTGCCAGCGGACCGACCTGCTGGGCGTGGTGTTCGATGACCTTCTCGAGCGTGCGGGCGCCGATGCCCTCGATCTCGAGCAGCCGCCGCGGTTGGCTGTCGAGGATCGACAGCGTGTCGAGCCCGAAGCGCGCGACGATGCGGGCGGCCATCACGTCCTTGATGCCGGGGTAGCGGGTCAAGCGACGCTCGATGCCGGCGAGCGTGGTCGGCACCTCGACCTGCAGGCGGTCGACCCGGAACTGCTTGCCGTGGCTGGGGTGCTGCTCCCAGTCGCCGTGGGCGACCACCTGCGCCCCGACCTCGGGCAACAGCATGCGCCCGACCGCGGTCACCAGCTCGGTGTGACCGCGCACCGACAGCCGCAGCACGGTGTAGCGCGTGCGCTCGTCGTGATAGACGACGCGCTCGACGGTGCCGTCGAGGCTCGGCGCCGCCGCGGGCACGGTACTCGGCGAAGGACCCACCATCGCTTCCGCGCGCAGCATGACCCAGGCGACCGGCGACGCGCCAGTCGGGACCGCGGGCGGCCGTCGCGGTGGGCCGGCGAGGGGTACTGCGCCGCCGCGCGCTCAGACGCGGTGCGGCGTCGGCGGTGGGCTCCAGCCACCGAGGATCGTCGCGAGCGTGGCGAGGCGATCCTGCCCCCACAGCAGCACCGGCGAAGCGCCGTCGCGGGTGATCTCGTAGCTCGGCACGCCGCAGGCGCCCGCGTCGCGGGCCGCGTCGGTGTTGGCCCGCAGCGCCTGCTTGGCCGCCGCGCCGCCGGCCTGCGCGAGCAGCTCGCGGGCGTCGAAGCCGGCCGCGGCGAGCACCGCCGCCAGGCCCTCGGCCTCGTCGATGCGACGGTCGTCGACCCAGGCGGCGCGGTGGATCGCGGGCGCGGTCGCGGGCGCGACCACGATCACGCGCTGGGCCAGCAGCGAGCGCAGCGGGAACACGCTGGGGAAGCGAAACGGCACCCCCCACGCGGCGGCCCACTGCGCGAGGTCCTCGCGGACCCACGCCTGCTTCGCCGCGTGCATCTCGAACAGCGGCACGTCGGCGGTGCCGATCTCGCGGAAGAGCGCGCCGAGCAGCACCGGCACCGGCACGAGCGTGGCCGCGGCCGCTGCACACACGCGCTCCAGCTGCGTGAAGGCCAGGTAGCTGTACGGGCTCGCGACGTCGAAGAAGAAGCGGACGCGCGCCGGCGCGGCCTCGCCACCCTCGGCGATCGCCGCGGCCTCGTCGCGCGGGGCCCCGCCGAGTGCGCGCGCCAGCAGGCCCATGCGATCGCAGCCCCAGATCCGCACGTCACCGCGGACGAAGGTCGGCACGCCGAAGACGCCGGCGGCCGCGGCCTCGTCGGTGCGCGCGCGCAGCTCGGCCTTCACCGCCGGGTCGTCGACGCACGCGGCCGACATGCCGAATCGACGCGCGATGGCCTCGAGCACCGCCGGATCGGCGACGTCCTGCCCGTGCTGCCAGTAGGCCTCGAACAGCGCGGCCGACAGCGCCTGGCGCTGCTCGCTGCGCGCTGCCACGACCAGACGCATCGCGGCGACCGTGCGCCGCGGATGTTCGGCCGGCACCGCGAAGGTGCGCCCGTGCAGGGCGGCCTGGCGCACGATGTCGGCGCGGGTCATGGCCGCGCGCGCCGGCGCGTAGGTGCGATTGGGATCGTCGGGCCCACCGTGGGCGCGCAGCAAGCCGCCGAGCAGCACCGGTGACCAATGCACCGACAGCCCGCAGGCCGCCGCGAGCCCGTCGACGCGCAGCGACGCCATCGCGGCGTAGGGACAGACGATGTCGTAGAAGAAGCGCAGCGGCGCGCTCACGGCTCGTCGACCCCGGCGTAGCCGAGCTCGCCGCCCATGGGTCGCGAGGTGCCGTCGATGTCGAGCGGCGGATCACCATCGAGCCACAGCGCGACCGCACCGAACGGCGAGGTCGGACCGTCATCGAGCCGCATGTCGCCCTCGTTGGGATTGACGAACCAGTTCTCGTCGTAGGCCCCGATCAGCACCGAGCCGACGCCGACGAAGTTCGCGGTGTCGAGCGCGTTGGTCTCGAAGTCGAGGGTGAAGCAGTCGATGTCGATCGAGCCGGTCGACAGGCCGCTGAAGATGCTGTTGCGCACGTCGCCGGTGGCCGACAGGCACTGCAGGTTGTCGTCGCCGATCGCGTCGTTGCCGGCGACCGTGCTGTACAACGCGTGCAGCTCGGCGTACTGCAGGTTGATGCCGGGGCCGTGCACGCCATCGCCGTTCTCGTCGACCGCGGCGTTCTGCAGCACCAGGCTTCCGCCGAGCTGGCGGATGCCGCCGCCGGGGTTGTTGTGCACCGACGATCGCCGCAGCGTCACGTCGCAGGGTCCGACCCCGAACAGGCCGTGGTCGACGTTGTTGCGCAGCTCGCTGTCGTCGAGCCACAGCGTCGCGTCGCTGCAGGTCGCGCCGTGGGTCTGCAGGTTGTTGCGCACGCGCACGCCGTCGAGGTAGACGACGCCGCCGGCGACCTCGAGGTTGGGTGCGTCGACGCCGTTGGCGCCCGTGATCTGCACCAGACCCGTGCCGCGGATCGCCACCGTGCCCCCGGTGAAGACCGCGTTCTCGGCATACGCGACGCCGCCGGCCAGTCGCACCGTGACCGACGCGTCTTCCGGCACCGCGGCCAGCGTCGCGGCCAGCGAACACGCCGGGGTCGCCATGCTGCCGTCACCGGGGCAGGCCGCCCCGGCGCTGACGTAGACCACCGTGTCGGCCGGGAAGCACTCGCCCTGCAGCGGGTCGGTCGGCGCGACGTGGCACGCGGTGTCGCACTCATCGTGCTCGGTGCACGGCACGCAGCGGCCGATCGGATCGCACACCGGCGTCGCACCCTGACAGAAGTCGTCGCCACCGGCACCGCAGCCCTCGCAGCGATCCGTGACGGGGTTGCAAAACGGCGTGCGCGCGTCGACCAGGCCGCAGAAGTCATCGCCGCCACCGACCGTGCAACCACCGCAGATGCCGTTGACGCAGTACGCCTGGGCGGGGTCGACGGCCTCGCAGTCCTCGTCGAGCTGGCCCTCTTCGTTGCACGACACCACCGATGTGCCGCCCGACGATCCGCTCGAGTCGGCGACCACACCGCTCGAACTCTCGCCGCCGCTGCTGCTGCTGCTGCTGCCGCCGCTACTGCTGCTGGTGTCGGAGGGATCGACGTTGGTGTCGGCGGCGCTCATGCCCTCGGGCGAGCACGACGGCGGCGGCAGCTGCCCCACGCAGCCCTGGAACTGGCTGGCGGGCACGCACACGTTGCAGAACGGCCGCGTGGGGGTGGCCGCGCGGCAGGTCGCATCGCCTTGCAGGTCGACGCAGTGCGGCACCAGCTGCGGCTGCTTGCCGACGGTGTCGACGTTGCACGCGCCGAGCAGGCCGAGCGCGGTGGCGAAGAGCAGCCGCCGCTGCATCCGCGACGAACCGAGACGAGGGCGCGCGCCCCAAGCGAAGTCCATGGCCACAGCATACCACCGGCGCCGGCCGCAGCCGCCACGCGCGTGGGTCGACGGTGCCAGGTCGCACACTTTCGCCGACTTCGGGGGCGCGGGCGGGCGAGCGTCGGACGGCTGTCGCGATCGGACCCATGCCGGGCCTGCCGCGCACGTAAGCGCCGTGATCGCCACGCGCGTGCCCGCGAATCAAACGCGGCGACGCCCCGTCGGCTGGTACATGGCCACCGCAGCAACCGTCGCGTCGGCAAGCCGCGCGAGCTCGGCTCGCGATCGGCTCGCACCACGCGCCTACGAACTCCCGCCACGGCGTCGTGCGCCCCTGCCGATGCTGTCCTCGATGTTGGTCGACGACGACGACGACACGCTGTCGCAGCTGGCCGCGCAGGCGCTGCGCTCGTGCACGCCGACCCAGCGCCGCGACGAGATCCTCGCGGTGCTGCCGACGTCGCTGGTGGTTCACGTCGCGCGACCGCGTCCCTCCGCGGCAGGCCCCGCGCGCGGCGATGCACGGGCGTGGCTGATGGGCGCGATGGCGACCGCGGCGGTGCTGTGCCTGGTGCTGCTCGCGGCGCTCGCGTGGCGGCGGGCCCCCAACGCAGGTGCAGGTCGAGGCCGCACCCGCGACGCTCGCGGCCCACCGCGGCGTCGCGCCCCATCCCGAGGCCGCGATCGCGACGCGGCATCGCACCGCCGGCGGCTAGAGGCGCGGTCAGGGCGGTGTCATGGCCCATCACCATCGCTGTGTCGAGGTACTAGAGCGGGGAGCCCGAGACCGTCAGCTCGTGCCGCGCGGCTGGCACGTCGGTGCGCGCGAGGTTGATCTGGAAGCGCGCCGCATCGCCCGGCGCCAGCGACTCACCGTCGGCGAACGTGAAGTCCACGCTGACGAGGCTGTCGTCGGCGGCGTAGGACAGCGCCTCGACGCGCACGAAGCGGGCCGGCTCGTTGCCATCGTTGAAGACCTTGCCGGTGATGCGATCGCTATAGCCGTCGTGCTGTGCGGGCCCATGCTCGATCCGCAGGCCCCCGACGCGGGGCGGAAAGTATGTCGCGCGGCTGGGGCGGATCTCGAAGGTGATGGTCTCGAACGGCGGCGGGTTCATCACCAGGATCGACGCCGGCGCGCGCTCCCCGGGCGCGATGGTGTCGCGCTCGGCGAAACCGAACGCGGTGCCGACCTCGGCGCCGCTGGCATCGTGCAGCACGGCGGTGACCTTGGGCTGGGAGATCGCGACCTCGGAGGTGTTGGTGACCCAGCCGATGGCGTAGAACGTCGGCGCGTTGCTCGGCCGACGATGCTCCATCACGAACGTCGCCGACAGCGGCACCTCGGCCGGCCCGGCCCCATCCGCCGCCGGCACCACCACCGGCGACGTCGGTGCGAGCGCAGCATCGCCGGCGCCTGGCGCCCCGACCGCGTCGCCACCACGGCGCAGCAACGCGAAGGCCACGCCCGCGGCCAGCCCCACGAGCACCACCGCCGCGATCGCGATCGCAATGACCGGCGTCGCGCGCTGCGGCACCACGCGGCCATCGACCCGCGCCGCGACCCCGCCGGTGATCCGGTAGCGCACGCCGCAGTAGGCGCAGGTGTTCACGCCCGCGGCATCCGTGCGGGAGTGATCGGCGGCGCCGCAGGTCGGACACCTCAGCGCTTCGGTCGGCATCGGCTCACCATGGGGAAGCGGCGTCGAGCGCCGCGGTGCGGGCCGGCGTGAGCATGCCGAACGACGGCCCGCCGTCGCGGAAGCGATGGGGATGCCAGAAGTCGCGCGGATCCTCGCGCAGCTCGAGCACCGCCGGCTCACCGGGTTGGTAGGTGAACGTCGTGGTGTGGCGGTCGCCCGCCGCGAACTCGAGCTCGATCGCGTCGCCGGCGATGCGGTAGGTCAGCGACTCGGTGGTCCAGTCGTCGAAGTCGCCGCGGTGGAACCACCCGGTGCCACGACCGTCGATGCCCGCGCCGCGCAGCTGGTACAGCGTGAAGCCCTCGCCGCCGGTGTCGAACCGACCGTGATCGATCCACATGCGACCGGGCACGCCCGCCGCCGCGACGCCGTGCTCGACCGGGGTCGCGCGGGCCTGGGCGTAGCGCTGGCGACCGCCGGCCCGCGGGTCGTGCTCGAGCACGAGCGTGCGCACGTGCTCGCCCTGCTCGACCGCGATGCGAACGCGGTGGCGCGCGCCGGTCTTGCGAAAGCGCAGCTCGAGCTCGTCGCCGTGCAGCTCGTAGTCGAAGCTGTTGGTGTTGGTCGCACCCACGCGGCCGTAGCGGTAGAGCCCGTGGCCGTCGCCGTGGAAGTAGTAGAACCGCACCGGCGTGCCGGCGACGCCGGGATCGTGGGCGCTCCACAGGCCCACCAGGGGGTCCTCGGCGGCTCGCGCGGGCGCGTCGTCGAGGCGCGCCTCGATTGGCGTCGCGTCGATCGACGGCGACGCGGGGTGGTGGGCGACCACCCACGGCACCGCCGCGACCGCGGCGGCGAAGGCGACGAGTGCGAGCGGGCGGGGACCGCGGCGTCGGGTCATGCCGCCATCGTAGCAGGCCCATCGGGCGAGGCGGCCTCGCGCCCGACTTGTCGAGCGGCGCGGCGATGGTCGATGATGCGCGCGCCGTGCAGCCGCGAAGCGTCCCGCCGCGGGCCTTGGGCCCGAACGAGGTCGAGCCATGACGGCGACGCTCGGTGACGGCGCGCACCCGCGTGCGCCGAGCTTGGTGTTGGCCTCGGCATCGCCGCGGCGCGCCGCACTCCTGCGCGGCGCGGGCCTGTCGTTCGCGTGCGTGCCGACGGCCTGCGACGAGACCCCGCACCCCGACGAGTCGGCGGTCGCGCTCGCGTGCCGGCTGGCGGCCGCCAAGGCCCGCGCGTGCGACCGCGACGACGCCATCGTGCTCGCCGCCGACACCGTGGTGTGGCGCGCACCGACGCGCCCGCTGGGCAAGCCCGGCAGCCGCGACGAGGCCGCGCAGATGCTCGGTGAGCTGCTGGGTGGCTGGCACCACGTGACGACCGCGTGGGCGCTCGCGGGCGCGGTGCCGTGCGAGGTGCACGAGCAGACCACCCGGGTCGCGATGCGATCCCTCGCACCGGCCGAGCTCGCGGCCTACCTCGATCGCGGCGACTGGCGCGGCAAGGCCGGCGGCTATGGCATCCAGTCCGACGCCGCTGCCTTCGTCGACGCGATCGAGGGCTCGTACACCGCGGTGGTCGGTCTGCCGCTGTCGCAGGTGCTGGCGCGCCTCGTCGCGCTGGGGGTGGTCGGGTGAGCGATGCGATCGACGTCGCGGCGATGGCCGCACGGCTGCAGCGTGTCCGCGATCGCATCGAGCGCGCCCGCGCCCGCGTGGGCACACCGCGGGTGACCCTCGTCGCGGTCAGCAAGCGCCATCTCGCCGCAGCCGTTGCCGCCGCGCGCACGCTGGGCGTCGTGGACCTCGGCGAGAACTACGCCCAGGAGCTCGACGGCAAGCGAGCGATGCTCGCGGACGACGGCATCCGTTGGCACATGATCGGTCCGGTCCAGCGCAACAAGGCCAAGCTGGTGGCGACCTGCGCGATGGTCCACACCGTCGATCGTCCCGAGCTGCTCGACGCGCTCGAGCACCACGCGCTCGCGGCCGAGCACACCCTCGACGTACTCGTGCAGGTCAACGTCGCCGGCGAGGCCAGCAAGTCTGGCGTCGCCCCCGACGGCGTCGCGCGGCTGCTCGATCACGCCGCGAGCTGCACCTCGCTGCGCGTGCGCGGGTTGATGACGATCCCGCCGGCCGGCGAGCCGGCGCAGGCGCGCCCGCACTTCCGCGCGCTCCGCCAGCTGCGCGATGCGCTGGCCGCGACCGCGCGGCCGCAGGTCGAGCTCACCGAGCTGTCGATGGGCATGAGCGATGACCTCGAGGTCGCGATCGAAGAGGGCGCGACCCTGGTGCGGGTCGGCACCGCGATCTTCGGTCCGCGCTGAGCACCACGGGCGCTCGGGCCGGCCGGCGTTCTTGGGTTGTCGCCGAGGCGGGTTCGGTGATACCTCCGATGCATCCTCGATGCTGGGCTCCGACCCCGTCCTGCGGCCTGCGCCCGGCGTCTCGACGTCGCTGTCGATCGTGGTCGACGACGCCACGGTGCCGGCCGCGGTCGACGACACCGCGAGCGCGGCCCTGCTGCGCGCCGGCGTGCTCGCGACCGGCCGTAGCCTCAAGTATCGCCGGCCCCGCGGGGCGTTCTGCCTGCAGGGCGACTGCGGCACCTGCTTGATGCGCGTCGATGGTCAGCCCAACGTGCGCACCTGCACCGCGGTGGTGCACATGGGCATGCGACTGGCCTCGCAGAACCGCGTGCTCGAGCGCGGCCCCGACCCGACCGCGCTGGTCGACACCGTGTTCGCGCGCGGCATGGATCACCACCACCTGATGGTGAAGCCGCGCTTCATGAACACCATCATGCAGGAGGTCGCGCGCAACCTCGCCGGGCTCGGCACCCTGCCCGACCCCGGCGGCACGGCAGTCACGGCCCAGCGCGAGCACCACGTCGATGCGCTCGTCGTCGGGGCCGGGCCCGCCGGCGCGGCCGCGGCGGGGCGACTGCGGCTGGCCGGCTGGTCGGTGGCCTGCGTCGATCGTCTGGATGCCGCCGGCGTGCGGGCACGCGGGGGCGATCCGCTCGCCGCCACTGGGCTCGACACCGCGGTGTTCGGCATCTACCCCCGCGAGCACGGCGAGCGCGGGTGCGTCGCGGCGGTACAGCGGCGCGCCGACGGCAGCACCGTGCACACGTTCGTGCCGCGCCACGTCGTGCTCGCCACCGGCGCGCGCGACGTCATGATCCCGCTGCGCAACAACGACCTGCCCGGCGTGCTGGCGGCGCGCGGCTTGTTGGCGCTGCTGCGGCGCACCGGCGACCGCCTCGCGGTGCCCGCAGTGGTCGTCGGCGACGATGCCGAGGCCGATGCACTGGCTGCTGCGCTGCAGTGCGATCGCATGGCCCCGAGCCAGGTGGACGCGATCCTCGGCGGCGCGCGGGTCGAGGGCCTGGCGTGCAGCGACGGTCGCCGCGACGTCGGCGTGGTCGCGCTCGCGGCCCCGGTGGCACCGGTGTCGGAGCTCGCGCGGCAGGCCGGCGCGAAGGTGGCCTGGAACGGCCGCGGCTTCGCCATCGTGCGTGGGGACGACGGCCGCTGCGGCGATGGCCCGTGGTCGACGTGGGCCTGTGGCGAGGCCTGCGGGGTCGCGGCCGCGGACGCACGCGCCGACGGCGAGCGGATCGCCGAGGCCATGATCGCCGCGCATGGTCGCGGCCATCGAGGTTCGCCATGACCCAGCGGGTGTTCGTGTGCCGCTGCGAGGATGTCACGGTCGCCGAGATCGAGCATGCGATCGCGCTCGGTCTCGCCAGCGTCGAAGAGCTCAAGCGCTACACCGGCCTCGGCACCGGTCCCTGTCAGGGCAAGGAGTGCATGGTCACGTTGGTGCAGCTGCTGTTGGCGCGCGGGGTCGTGACACCGGCGCAGGTGCAGCCGTTCACCGCGCGGCCGCCGGCCGAGCCGGTCACGCTCGCAGAGCTCGCCAGCGCCGCGGCCCCCCGAGCGAGCGACGCCGAGGGCGAGCCACGATGAGCGCCGCGCTCACGCTCGGCAGCGCCGACGCGAAGCTGCCCGGGGTCTGCGACGTCGCGATCGTTGGCGGCGGCGTGATGGGTCTCGCGACCGCGTACCACATCGCGAGCACCTCCAAGCTGCGCGTGGTGGTGCTCGAGCGCAGCTACCTCGTCAGCGGTGCGTCGGGTCGCAACGGCGGCGGCGTGCGCATGCAGTGGGGCGACGAAGGCAACGTGCGGATCATGATGGAGAGCATCGAGATCTGCCGCGGGCTCGCACAGGAGCTCGGCATCAACCTGTGGTTTCGCCAGGGCGGCTATCTGTTCCTGGCGCGCAGCGAAGCCGGCGAACAGCGGCTGCGTCGCAACGCGGCGCTCCACCACAGCCTCGGTGCACCCACGCGGCTGCTCGGCCCCGAGGAGGCGCGCGACGTGGTGCCCGAGCTCGACGTCCGCGAGGTGCGGCTGGCCGCGTTCAACCCCGACGATGGCGTGGTGTTTCCGTGGCCGTTCGTGTGGGGCTACGCGCGACAGGCGATCCGCCGTGGCGTGGTCGTGCGCACGCACACCGCCGCGCTCGCGGCCGAGGCCGACGGCGCCGGCCTGGTGCTGCGACTGTCGAGCGGCGAGCGCCTGCGGGCGGGCCTGGTCATCAACGCCACCGGCGCGTGGTGCCACGGCCTCAACCACTCGCTCGGCGTGCGACTGCCCAACCGTCCCCACCGTCACGAGATCCTCTCGACCGAGCCGCTCAAGCCCTTCCTCGATCCGCTGGTGGTCGATCTCGGCAGCGGGTTGTACTTCTCGCAGAGCACGCGCGGCGAAATCGTCGCGGGCATCACCATGCCCGAGCGCGACCACGGCGGCGACGAGGTCGCGGTCGATCAATCGTCGTCGCTGGCGTTCCTGGCCGAGCTCGGCCGCACGTTGGCGGGGTTGATGCCCCGGCTGGGTGCACTCAAGGTGCTGCGTCAGTGGGCCGGCGCCTACGACGTCTCGCCCGACGGCGACGCCATCGTCGGCCCCTCGCCGGGGGTGCCCGCGCTGCTGCAGGTGTGCGGCTTCACCGGCCACGGCTTCATGATGGCGCCGGCGGTCGGGCGCATGCTCGCGCGCTTCGTGGTGCGGGGCGAGCGACATCCAATGCTCGCGCGATGGGATCCGAGCCGCTTCGAGCGCGGCGACGCCTCCCGGCGCGAAGACATGATCATCGGCTGACCGTTCGCACGCGGCTACGGACAGACGTACTCGTGGGTGATCGCGGTGTTGAAGGCGGCCGCGCGACGCAGCAGCCGGCACGCGGGGCCGCACAGACCCACCAGCGACACACCCGCGCTGAGCGCGTCTTCCAGCACATAGAACTCGTTGGCGTCGGGATCGTTGGCGTCGCAGTCGGCGAGGCCCTCGACCTGGGCGAGGCCCAACGCGCACGAGCTCTCGTCCAGCGAGCAGGGATCGATGCTCAGGCGGAGGTCGGCGAGGGTGTGCGGCGCCGGCAGCTCGTCCGCAGCCAACCACTCACACTCGAGGGGTGCCGCGATCGCGAACGTCAGCGCAACGCCCATGGCGTCCGGACTCGAGAGGTCGCTGATGATGCCGCCGGCCTCGCGCACGAGCGGTGCGAACGGACCGCCGGTCGTCTCACCACAGCCCGGGCAGGCGAGATCGACGTCCCAGCCCCCGTCCACGAGCCCGAGCAGGAAGTTCGTCAGGCCCACCGGGGGATCTTCACCGGGGCTCAGCAACAGCACCCGCTTGCGCGGCGAGTCGGCCTCGGGCCACAGCACGCACGAGTACTGCGGCGCGTCCTGTATGGCGGTCAACGCCGGGGCGCCGACATCGAGCATGCGGTGGACCACGTGCGTGCACGTGCCGCTCTCGCAACCATCGCAGGCGTCGGCGAACGTCGCCAGGCCGACGCCGAGATCGAGGAACACGACCCGCGTGCCCTCGGCGTCGACGAGCGCTTGCAGCTCGAGCGGCGCAATGGCCTGGTTGAAGGCGGTTGGATCGACGTCGGCGAGCGCGAGCACGATCAGCTGCGTCGGCACCGGATCGGCGGCGACGTCCAGGCTCGCGTCCTCGCACACCGCGGCGGTCGTGCTGCTGTCGGCCACCTCGCCGCTGCTGCCAGACCCTGTCGCAGCTTCGGTGGTCGACGAGGTCGAGCCCTCGCTACCGCTGCCCTCGCCACCCGTGCTCGCGCCACCGCTGCCGTCCGAGGACGACACCGTCGTCACCCCCTGCGCCTCGTCGAAGCAGCCCCCGATGCCCACGAACATGGTGATCGCCAGACGACGCAAGTACACGATGGGGGAGCGTAGCACGCCCCGCCCGCGCGCCGCCTTCGCCCCGGCGCCACGCCCTCGGCCCGCGACCGCACTGGGAGCGCGGGCCCACGCCTTCGACGCGCACGCCCAGGCTCGGGTGCGATGATGCGGCGTGCTTGCCGTGCTCTCCCGCGAGCGTATCGTTGCCGCGCCCGGCTTCAACCGCTGGCTGATCCCGCCGTGCGCGTTGGCGATCCACTTGTGCATCGGCCAGGCCTACGCCTTCTCCGTCTTCAAGCTGCCGCTGACCCGCGTGGTCGGCGTGACCGCCCCGGGCGCCGCCGACTGGACCCAGCCGCAGCTCGCCTGGGTGTTCACGATCGCGATCGTCGCCCTGGGTCTCTCGGCGGCGGTGTTCGGCAAGTGGGTCGAGCGCGCCGGCCCGCGTCGCAGCGGCGTGACGGCGGCGGCCCTGTGGAGCGCCGGCTTCCTGATCTCGGCGCTCGGCGTGCACCTGCACGCGATCGCCCTGCTCTACCTGGGCTACGGCGTCATCGGGGGCTGCGGCCTCGGCATCGGCTACATCACGCCGGTCTCGACGCTCATCAAGTGGTTCCCCGACCGCCGCGGGCTCGCCACCGGCATGGCGATCATGGGCTTCGGTGGCGGCGCCTTCGTGGCCGGACCGCTCTCGCAGCGCTTGATGGAGCGGTTCGCCGGCCCCGACGACGTCGGGGTCGCGCCCACGCTGCTGGTCTTGGGCGGCGTCTACTTCGTCGTGATGATGGTGGGTGCGCTGGGTTTTCGTCTGCCACCGGGCGGCCACGCGACGGGCGCGACCACCGGCGCGACGCCGGCCGGCGGCGGCCACCATGTGTCGCCGTCGCGGGCGATCCGCACGCCGCAGTTCTACCTGCTGTGGGGCGTGCTGTGTCTGAACGTCACCGCCGGCATCGGCGTCATCGAACAGGCGTCGCCGATGATCCAGGAGCTCTTCGGCGGTCGCATCGATCCGCCGGCGGCGGCGGGCTTCGTGGGGCTGCTCAGCCTCTTCAACATCGGCGGCCGCTTCGTGTGGTCGTCGCTGTCGGACCGCATCGGCCGCAAGCGCACCTACGCGTGCTTCTTCACGCTGGGGCCGGCGCTGTACCTCGCGCTGCCGTGGACGGGTGAGCACGGCAGCGTGATCGGATTCGTCGTCGCCGCGGCGGCGATCCTCACCATGTACGGCGGCGGCTTCGCGACGATCCCGGCCTACCTCGCCGATCTGTTCGGCACCCAATTCGTGGGCGCGATCCATGGCCGGCTGCTGACCGCGTGGTCGGCCGCGGGCGTGGCGGGACCATGGCTGGTGAACCACCTTCGGCAATCGCAGATCGATGCGGGCGTGGCCCCGACCCGCGCGTACACCGTGGTGCTGCAGCTGATGGCGGCGCTGTTGGTGCTGGGGTTCGTGCTCAACGCGCTGGTGCGCGACGTTGCGTCGCGACACCACATGAGCGCCGGCGAGCTCGAGCACGAACGACGCACCCGCGGTGCCGATCTCCCACGACCGGCGTCGACCCGCGAGCGCCCCGAGGCGGCGTCGTGGCGGGTGATCGCGGCGTGGCTCGCCGCCGGGGCCCCGCTGACATGGGGCATCGTCCAGACCGCCCGCGGGGTCGCGGCGATGTTCCGCTGAGCCACCGCGCCCGCGATCGCAGCCGGGCCCATCGTGCCCACGCGCGCCCGCGAGGGGACGCTGCGGCTTCTGGTATCTTGATGGGATGCGCCTGGCCTATCCCTTCACGCTGGTCGGTCCCGTCGCGGTCGCGCTCACGCTCGTGGGCTGCGGCGACGACGTCACCGAGGCCGCCGACAGCTCGGGCTCGACGAGCGACGCCACCGCCACCACGGGCACCACTGCATCGACCAGCGCCGACAGCAGCGGTAGCGACAGCAGCGGTGCCGACAGCAGCGGCAGCTCGGGCGGCAGCAGCGAGAGCACGGGCGGCGGCGATTCGGTGTGCGGTGACGGCGTGGTCGAGGGCGGCGAGGGCTGCGACGACGCCGGCGAGAGTGCCACCTGCAACGCCGACTGCACCGCCGCCCAGTGCGGCGACGCCGTGCTCAACCAGGCCGCAGGCGAGACCTGCGACGACGCCGGCGAGAGTGCCACCTGCAACGCCGACTGCACCGCCGCCCAGTGCGGCGACGCCGTGCTCAACCAGGCCGCCGGCGAGAGCTGCGACGCGGGAGGCGACACCGCACGCTGCGACGCCGACTGCACCGCGGTCGCGTGTGGCGACGGCATCACCAACGCGGCCGCCGGCGAGGATTGCGACGACGCCGGTGAGTCTGCCGCCTGCGACGCCGACTGCACTGCGAGCGCCTGCGGCGATGGGCTCACGAACGCGACCGCGGGCGAGAGCTGCGACGACGCGGGTCCCAGCGTCACCTGCGACGACGACTGCACACCCGCCACCTGCGGCGACGCGGTCGTCAACACGGTCGCGGGCGAGCAGTGCGACGACGCCGGCGTGAGCGCGACGTGCAACGACGACTGCACCCTGGCCGCGTGCGGCGACGGCATCACCAACGCCGAGGCCGGCGAGAGCTGCGACGACGCCGGCGCATCGGCGACCTGCGACGTCGACTGCACCACCGCGACCTGTGGCGACGGCACCGCCAACGCGCTCGCGGGCGAAGCCTGCGACGCCGCCGGGGCCTCGGCCAGCTGCGACGACGACTGCACCATCGCCACCTGCGGCGACGGCACCGCTAACCCGCTCGCGGGCGAGGACTGTGACGACGCCGGCGACTCGCCCACCTGCGACGACGACTGCACCACCGCCACCTGCGGCGACGCCCACGTCAACCTCGCGGCCGGCGAGGACTGTGACGACGCCGGCGTGTCGGCCAGCTGCGACGACGACTGCACCACCGCCACCTGTGGCGACGGCACCCTCAACGCGCTGGCCGGCGAGACCTGCGACGACGCTGGCGACTCGGCCGGCTGCGACGACGACTGCACGCCCGCGCTGTGTGGCGACGCGCATGTGAACGCGGCCGCCGGCGAGGCCTGTGACGACGGTGGCCCATCGGCGAGCTGCGATGGCGACTGCAGCCCCGCGAGCTGTGGCGACGGCACCGTCAACGCCGCGGCGGGCGAGCAGTGCGACGAAGGCGGCCCGTCGGCGACCTGCGACGCCGACTGCACGCTGCCGTCGTGCGGCGACGGCGTCACCAACGTCGACGCCGGCGAGACCTGCGACGACGCGGGTGAGAGCGCGACCTGTGACAGCGACTGCTCGGCCGCGGCCTGCGGCGACGCGCTCATGAACGCCGCCGCCGGAGAGTTCTGCGACGATGGCACCGCGACCATCGATTGCGACGCGGACTGCACCGCGGTCAGCTGTGGTGATGGCACCACCAACGCGGCCGCCGGCGAGGTCTGCGATGACGCGGGTGCCTCCGCCACCTGCGACGTCGACTGCACGTCGCCCTCGTGCGGCGACGGCGTGGTCAACCCGCCCGCGGGCGAGAGCTGCGAGGACGGCAACTTCACCCCCAACGACGGCTGCTCGGCGAGCTGCGTGCAGCAGCAGGTCACCCAGCTCGCGCTCGGTGCCGCCCACACCTGCGCGCTGCTCGACACCGGCGCGGTACGCTGCTGGGGCCTGGGCACCAACGGTCGGTTGGGCTACGGCAGCACCGCATCGGTGGGCGACGACGAGCTGCCGTCGGCGGCCGGCGACGTCGACGTCGGCGGCACCGTGGTGCAGCTCGCAGCGGGTGGCCTGCACACCTGCGCGCTGCTGCAGGGCGGCACCGTGCGGTGCTGGGGCGGCGGCACCACCGGTCGCCTGGGCTACGCCAACACCAACAGCATCGGCGACGACGAGGTGCCCGCGGCCGCCGGCGACGTCGACGTCGGAGGTGTCGTCACGCAGATCGTCGCCGGTGGCAGCCACACCTGTGCGCTGCTGGTCGGCGGTTCGGTGCGATGTTGGGGCAACGGCGTGCTGGGCCGGCTCGGCTACGGCAACACCAACAGCATCGGCGACAACGAGACCCCGGCCAGCGCCGGTGATGTGCCGCTGGGCGGCGTGGCCACGGCGCTGACCGCCGGCGACCAACACACCTGCGCGCTGCTCGACACCGGCGCGGTGCGCTGCTGGGGTGCCAACGGCGATGGGCGACTCGGCTACGGCAACACCAACAACATCGGCGACGACGAGACCCCGACGGGCGCCGGCGACGTCGACGTCGGCGGCACCGTCACCCAGGTCGACGCCGGCGACGCGCACACCTGCGCGCGTCGCAGCGACGGCAGCGTGCGCTGTTGGGGGCTCGGCACCAACGGCCGGCTCGGCTACGGCAACACCAACAACATCGGCGACAACGAGACCCCGGCCAGCGCCGGCGACGTCGATGTCGGCGGTGCGGTCACCCGCATCACCGCCGGCGGCACACACACGTGCGCGCGGCTCGACGACGGCGCGGCGCGTTGTTGGGGCAACGGCGCCAACGGCCGCCTCGGCTACGGCAACACCAACCTCATCGGCGACAACGAGGTCCCCGCGACCGCGGGGGACGTCGCGGTCGGATCGACGTCGGCCACCGTCGATGCCGGCGGCGCGCACAGCTGCAGCCGCCTGCCGACCGGCGCGGTGCGCTGCTGGGGCCTGGGCGGCTTCGGCGGCCTCGGCTACGGTGCGATCGCAAACATCGGCGACAACGAGCTGCCCAGCACGGCCGGCAACGTGCAGGTGTTCTGAACGGTGGATGAACGCCAGGCGAGCCGTCTGGCGGGCGCCGCCCGACCAAGGGGGAGTGCGGGCCGCCCTTCCCCACTGGCGCAGGTGCTGCGGCCCGGCGCGGGCCGTTCGCGGCATCGCGCTGCGGGGTCGAGCCGCCGATCCATTTGCCTCGTCGCGATTCAAGCGGCATCGCCGTCGAGCCGATGTGCGAGGCATGTCCGGTTCGGCCGCCGTCCGCATGCCGCCCGCGCCGGCGCCGCTCACCGCCGTGTCCGCCGACGCCGACTCCATCGATGACTCCGCCTTCGACGACGCCACGCGGCGCGCGCTCGACTGGCTGCGGTCGCCGCGGCGCAAGCTCTCGGCGCTCCCGGCCGCCGTCGCCGACCTGATGGCCGTCGCCAACAGCCGCGAGGCCAACTTCCGCGAGGTCGATCGGGTCGTGCGCGCGTGCCCGGTGGTCGCGGCACGCGTGTTGTCGGTGGCCAACTCGCCGCTGTACCGCCCACCCGCACCGATCACCTCGCTGCGGATGGCGCTGATGCGGCTCGGATGGGGCATCCTGCGCGAGATCCTGCTGCAGGCGATCGCCGAGGCCCACCTCTTCCGCGGCGGCGCGCGTCGCCAGCTCAATGCCACGCGCCAACACTCGATTGCGATCGCCCATGTGCATCGCCACGTCGCGCAGGTGATCGGCTTCGACACGGAGCACGCGTTCGCGTGCGGGCTCCTGCACGACATCGGCCGGCCCACCATCCTCGGGATGCTGCTCGATCCGGCCGCGCCGACGCTGTCGCCGGAGCAACAGCAGACCCTGGTGGACGCCGGTCATGGGTGGTTCGGCGCACGCCTGTGCGGCATGTGGAACCTGCCCGAGGTGGTGTCGCGCGTGTGCCTCGAGCACCATCGCTACGAGGTCGACGACGACAGCGGGATCAGCCAGGCCGGGGTCTCGACCGTGGCGATCTGCGAGGCCTTGGTGTGCGCCGACGGCTTCGCCAGCGAGCCCGCCCCCACGCCCGAGCAGGCCGAACGGCTGCTCGCGCGACTGGGCCTGCCACCGCACGAGCTCGCCTCGCTGCGCAGCACCGCGCTGCTGATCTGCCAAGAAGCGGGCTAGCGCGGCGTCGGCCACCGCGCGTCCCAGGCGACGTTTGCCTGGCCCCGCCGATCGCGTACGCTGCCGCCGGTGACGGTCGAGCGCGACCCCGCGACGCTGTGCCACCAGCTCGAGCGACTCGGCTGCGTGACGCCGGCGCTGGTCATCGATCTCGACACCGTCGCGGCCAACATCGCCGCCGTGCTGGCGCGCGTCGGCGACCCCCGGCGTTGGCGACCCCACGTGAAGACCGTCAAGCAGGCCGCGATCGTGCGCCTGCTGCTGGACGCCGGCGTGCGCCACTTCAAGTGCGCGACGCTGCCCGAGCTCTCGCTGGTGTTGGCGACCGCCGACGAGGCCGCGGTCGCGGTCGACGTGCTGCTGGCCCACCCGCTGCCGCAGTCGCGATTCCCCGAGCTGCTCGCGCTCGCGCAGGCCCATCGGCGCGCGCAGGTCGGCGTGTTGGTCGACGCGCCCGAGGTGCTCGCGCGCTGGCCCGACGGTGCCGACGCGATCGCCCGCTGGCTCGACGTCGACGTCGGCATGCACCGCACCGGCACCGCCGCGTCGCGCTGGCTCGACTGGCTCGACCGCCACGGGCGCAGCGAGATCGCCGGCCTGCACGGCTACGAGGGCCACCTCGGGTTCGACGATCGCGACACCGCCTTCGCCGGCTACGACGCGCTGGTCGAGCTGGCCCAACGACACGGCGGACTCGCCTACGTCACGACCTCGGGCAGCCACGCCATCGAGCACGCGCTCGCGCACGCGGGCCTGACGTCGGGACCGTGGCAGCACCAGGTCGGCGCCGGCACCCTGGTGCTCTCGGACCTCGCGAGCACGCGGCCCGCCGCGGCGATCGGTGTGATCCCGGCGGCGTTCGTCGCCGCGCGGGTGATCGCCCGCCCGACCCCGGATCGCATCACGCTCGACGCCGGCAGCAAGGCCATCTCGCCCGATCGCCCGCCGCCTTCGTGCGCGGTGGTCGGCTATCCTGGGCTGGTGCCCGGCAAGGCCAGCGAGGAGCACCTGCCGCTGCGGGTGACCGCCGGCGAGGTGCCCGAGCGCGGAGCGATCGTGCTGCTGGTGCCGGACCACGTGTGCACGACCGTGAACCTGCACCGCGAAGCGATCCACGTCCGCGACGGCAGCGTGTGCGGGTTCGGCGAGATCGAGGCCGCCGGCCGTGAGCGCCCGCTGCCGCACTGGAGCCCCCCATGCACGACGGCAGCGACGACCCGGTGAGCGAGCTCGACGACGGCGTGATGATCGCGCTGCAGGTGGTACCGCGCGCATCCAAGAGCCGCGTGCTCGGTCGTCACGGCGACCGCGTGAAGATTCAGCTCGCGGCGCCGCCGGTCGACGGTGCCGCGAATGCTGCGCTGATCGACCTGCTGGCCGAGGTGTTGGCGTGCCCGCGGGGCGCGGTCGAGATCGTCGCGGGCGAGACCGGTAAGCGCAAGCGCGTGCGCGTGCGCGGGGTCGTGGCCCAGGTGGTGCGGCGGAGCATGGGGCTGCTGCCGGCCGCCGCGCTGGCTGTGATCGCAGCGACGCTGCCCGCATGCGCGCCGTTCACCTCCGATCTCGAGGTCGACGTGGTGCTGCCCGAGGACCACGACGACCTCGAGGCGGCCGACAACGCGTCGCTGCTGCTCGGCCCCGACGGCACCGTCGAGACCATCGCCGCCGACGGCGTCGACTTCTCCTTCCGGGTCGAGCTCGAGCCCGACGACGTGGTGCACGAGCTCTCGCTCTACCTCGCCGAGGGCGAGTCGCTGTTGGCCTGGGGGCGCACGCCGCCGTTCACGTACGGCGGCGCCGGTGGTGGGCTCGGGCTGTTCCTCGGCCGTCCCGGCGCGTTGTCGACCTTCCCGCTCGCGCTCGACCTGCCCGACGATCACCTGCTCGCCGCCAACGCGGTAGGCCGCGGCGTGGTGCTACTGTCGAGCGACGGCGCGACCTCGTTCATCGACGCCTTCACGCGCGAGGCCGCCGCGGCCGCGTCGCTCGACGATGCCCCCGACCCACGAGACGGCACACTCGTCGGCGATGCGCTGGGCGGGGTCATGCGCGTGCGTTGGCAGCAGGGCCTCGGCCTGCAGCGCTTCGATCCCGGCGAAGACAGCTGGCGCGCGCTCGCCTTGCAGGGCGCCGACGAGGTCGGCGCGCGCCCGCACGCATCGTGGGTCGTCGACGGCGGCGGCACGGTGTTGAGCCTGCTCGGCGGCGGCGGCCACACCGACGTCATCGCCGTCGATCTCGTGCCGCGCGACGACGGCACGGTGCACGCCGAGCCGATCGCCGGCCTCGCGCTCGATGTCCCGCGCGATGGTGCGCGCGCGCAGTGGATCGTGCGTGCCGACGGCGACGACGGCGACGACATCCTCGTGTTCGGTCACGGCGAGGTCAGCGGTGACGGCGTGGCCGCGGCGTGGTGGCTGCGCGGCGAGCTCGCGAGCGGGCCACTCGACACCGAGCTCCGCCAGGGCGGCAGCTGCACGCAGCTCGACGACGGCAGCGACGGCCAGAGCGTGCGGGTGCTGTGCGGCGGGGGCCTGCTCGGTGCGACCCCGACCGCCGACGTCGAACAGTTCGATCGCGCCGCCGATGGCAGCGTCACGTGGACCCACCACGCCGATCTGCTGCAGCCGACGATGGCCTCGCCGCTGTGGTGGGCCGACGAAGTCGCGGTCTACGCGCAGGGTGAAGGCGTGCTGGTCTCGTTCGCGCTCGACACGCTCGTCGCCGCGCCGTCCACACCTGCGCTGCGAGCCAGCGGCGGGCAGGCGGTGCGCGACGATACCGGCGCCATCATCGTGGTGGGCGGCCAGGACATCGCCGGCACCGCAGTCTCGCGGCTGCAGGTGTTCGTCCCCGCCCTGCCGCCTTGAGCCTCGGACCCCGACGAGGCACATGCCGAGCGCACGTCGCCGCGCCGCTGTCGTGCCGCGCGACGTTGCGAAATCGCCGTTGTTCGGCGTACTGCGCTGCTCGTATAGTTCGCGCGACCGAACAGAAGGAGCCCCATGGCCGATACGCTCTCCATCACCGACAACCGCACGGGCAAGACCTACGAGGTCGCGATCCAGGACGGCACCATTCGCGCCGCCGATCTGCGCCAGATCAAGGTTGCGTCCGATGACTTCGGGCTGATGAGCTACGACCCCGCGTTCATGAACACGGCGTCGTGTCGTTCTGCGATCACCTACCTCGACGGCGACGCCGGCATCCTGCGCTACCGCGGCTATCCCATCGAGCAGCTCGCCGAGCAGTCGACCTACCTCGAGGTCGCGTACCTCCTGCTGCACGGCGAGCTGCCGACGGAACCGCAGCTGGCCACCTGGCAGCACTCCGTCACCTCGCACACCTTCGTGCACGAGTTCCTCAAGCGCGCGCTCGAGGGCTACCGCTACGACGCCCACCCGATGGGTCGGCTGGTCGCGTTCCTCGCCACGCTGTCGACCTTCTACACCGACGCCAAGGACGTGCGGAGCCCCGACATCCGCATGCAGCACGCGGTCCGCATCATCGCCAAGATGCCGACCATCGCGGCGTGGGCGTACCGTCACGCGCTGGGCCGACCGTACATCTACCCCAACAACGAGCTGTCCTACTGCGGCAACTTCCTCGCGATGCTGTTCCAGATCGCCGAGCCCAAGTACAAGCCGCATCCGGTGCTGGAGCGCGCGCTCGACGTGCTGTTCATCCTGCACGCCGACCACGAGCAGAACTGCTCGACCAGCGCCGCACGCGGCGTGGGCTCGGCCGAGTCGGACCCGTACGTCTCGCTCGCGGCCGCGAGCGCCGCGCTCTATGGCCCGCTGCATGGCGGCGCCAACGAGGCGGTGCTGCGCATGCTCAAGAAGATCGGCAGCGTCAAGAACGTGCCCGAGTTCATCACCTCGGTGAAGAACGGCGAGGGCAAGTTGATGGGCTTCGGCCACCGCGTGTACAAGAACTACGACCCGCGCGCGAAGGTCATCAAGAAGCTCGCCGACGAGGTCTTCTCCGTCACCGGCAAGAACCCGCTGTTGGACATCGCGCTCGAGCTCGAGAAGATCGCGCTCTCGGACGACTACTTCATCAAGCGCAAGCTCTACCCCAACGTCGACTTCTACTCGGGCCTCATCTACCAGGCGATGGGCTTCCCGGTGGAGATGTTCCCGGTGCTGTTCGCGATCCCCCGCGCTTCGGGATGGCTGTCGCAGTGGTCGGAGATGCTCGACGACGGTGAGCAGAAGATCTCGCGACCTCGCCAGATCTACACCGGCCCCGACGAGCGGGCGTACGTGCCGCTCGACAAGCGCGGCTAGCCGCGCTCACGCGCGTGCGTCGAGCAGCGCGTGCAGCCGCTCGACCACCGCCTCGGGCTCGGCGGCCATGCGAATCGGCCGGTTCGCATGGACGCTGTCGAACCCGAGCGCGCCCTCGTGGTAGCGGGTCTTGAACTCGGTGAACTTGAGTCCGTGCGCGGTCGAGATCACGATCACGCGCTCGTGCCGGGCGATGGTGCCGGACGCGACCAGCTTCTCGAGGCACGCCAACGCGACCCCGGTGTGGGGACAGTTGAACATGCCGGTGCGGTCGGCCCGTGCGACCGCGTCGGCAAGCTCGGCCTCGCTGGCCTGCTCGACCACGCCGTTGCACGCCTGCAGCGCGGCGATGGCCTTGGCGCGACTGACCGGATCGCCGATCTGGATCGCCGACGCCAGCGTCGGCGCGGCCACGATCGGCTCGAAGTCGTCGGCCTGCATCGCGCGACCGGCCGCGCGCGCACGCTGGTAGGCGCGGAACAGCGGGTTGGCGTGCTCCGCCTGGCAGCACGCCAGCCGCGGGAGCTTCGAGGTCAGGCCCAGCTCGCGCAGCTGCAGGAAGCCCTTGGCGATGGCGCTGACGTTGCCGAGGTTACCGCCGGGCACCAGCACCCAGTCGGGCACCGCCCAGTCGAACTGCTGGACGATCTCGATCGCGATGGTCTTCTGGCCCTCGACGCGCAGGCTGTTCATCGAGTTCGCCAGGTAGATGCCGGGGTCTTCGGTCAGGCGTTGGACCACGCGCATGCAGCCATCGAAGTCCGTCGCCAGCGAGCAGACGATCGCGCCGTTGGCCAGCGGCTGGACCAGCTGCGCCGCCGAGACCTTGGCCTCGGGCAGCAGCACCACCACCGGGATGCCCGCCGCCGCGCCGTAGGCCGCCAGCGCCGCCGAGGTGTCGCCGGTCGATGCGCACGCGACCGCGCGGATCGGCTTGCCCTCGGCGATCATCTGCTTCACCGACGACACCAGCACCGTCATCCCGAGATCCTTGAAGGAGCCGGTGTGGCTGGTGCCGCACTGCTTGATCCACAGGTCTTCGACGCCGATGCCGCGGCCGTGCCGCTCGGCCCAGAAGAGGTTGGTGCCGCCCTCCAGCAGCGAGACCACGTTCTGGTCGGCGACGTGCGGCGCGACCCACTCCTTCTTGCCCCACACGCCGGAGCCGTAGGGCCAGCCGGTTCGCAGCCAGCGCTCGTCGAACAGCTTCATCCACGCCGCCGGCGAACGATCGCGCAGCGCCACGGTGTCGTGCACGACCTCGAGCAGGCCGCCGCAGCGGGGACAACGGTATGCGATCTCGGTCAGGCCGATGCGCACCGGACAGCCGGCGATGCACGCGAACGCGGCGGAGTACATGACTGCAAGGGTGACCGCCCGGCCGTGCTCCGTGCAAGCGTCGCGCGGCCGCACCCGACGGCGTCGGCACCTCGCCACGGCGCGCGGGGTTCGACGCTCGCGCGAAGCCGCGGCCTGCTAGGCTCGCCCGGGTGACCGCCCTGCGACGCGTGCTGTCCTCGCCAATCTGGCGCCGACGGCTGCTCACCGCGGCCATCGGCCTGCTGCTCACGGCGCTGCCGCTGGTCGGCACCCTGGGCTACGAGCACGCCTTCGTGATCGCGCCGCTGGCGAGCCTCGGCGGCATGGCGACCGGTGTGGATGCAGTGCGGCGGGCGCGTGGGTCGGGCGCGCCCACGCGGCTGCGCGAGCTGCTGGCGAGCGGCGCCCGCGAGCTGGCGGTGTTGTGCGCCATCGCGTTCGCGATGCCGCTGGTCGGCCAGCTGTGGCAGCGTGCGTGCGAGCCCCTCGGCGGCACCGCGTTCTTCGCGATGGGCCCGGTGTTGTCGGCGGCGCTCGGCCTGGTCGCCGGCCTGTGGGGCGGCGTGCTGGGCCGCACCCGTCGACGCGCGCTGCTGCTGGCGGCGACGCCGATGCTCGCCTCGACGGTGATCGGGCTGTGGCGACTGTTCGCCGAGCCGGTGGTCTTCGCCTACGATCCGTTCTTCGGCTACTTCTCGGGCTCGGTCTACGACGAAGCCGTCGCGGTGGGTGGCACCTACCTGGTGTTCCGCGCGTACAACCTCGCGGTCGCCGGGCTGGCGCTGCTGGCGTTTGTGGCCGCGGTGACGCCGACGCTCGCGCTGCGGCGTCCGCGGGCCGGCGTGCTCGTGGCGCTCGGCATCGCGGCAGCGGCCTGCGGTGCCGTGGGTCTGCGCGGATCGAGGCTGGGGTTCACCGCCGATCTCGACTCGATCACCGAGGTGCTGTCGGCGACCCGCGAGACCGAGCACTTCATCATCCACTACGCGCCGCGCTCGGCCGATGCCCGCACCATCGACGCGGTCGCAGCCGAGCACGAGTTCGCGTGGGCGACCCTGCGCGCGGCCATGAACGGCCGCGAGCCCGAGGGCCGCGTGCGCAGCTTCGTGTTTGCGAGCACCGACCAGAAGCGCAAGCTGATGGGCGCCGGCACCGTACAGGTCGCCGCGCCGTGGCGCCGTCAGATCTACCTCGACCACCGGCCGTTTCCCCACCCGGTACTGCATCACGAGCTCGCCCACGTGTTCGGGGCCACCGTCGGCGATGCCGTGTTCGGGGTCAGCCGCGACGGCACGCGCCTCAACGTCGGTCTCATCGAGGGGTTCGCGACGGCGATGGCGCCCCGCGAGGCCGAGCGGCTCGATCTGCACGACCAGGCCGCCGTGCTGCAGAAGCTCGACAAGCTGCCACCGATGGCCGCGATCATGGGCCCGGGCTTCCTCACCAAGGCTTCGCAGGTGGCGTACACCGCCGCGGGCTCGTTCTGCCTGTGGCTGGTCGAGAACCACGGCTTCGAGCCGATGGCGACGCTCTACCACAGCGCCGGCGATTTCGAGGCCGCGTATGGCAGCGAGCTGGCGCCGCTCGAGCAGGCGTGGCTGGCGTTCCTCGCCGCGCGCGAGGGTATCCGCGACGCCGACGTCGCGGCCGCGCGGCAGCGCTTCGAACGACGCTCGGTGTTCGAGCGCCCGTGCGCACACCGGGTCGCCGAGGTCCGCAGCGAGATCGATCGCGCGCTCGCCCGCGGCGAGGGCGAGCTCGCCATCGAACGGTGGCATCAGCTCTGCGCGCTCGAGCCCGACCAACCCGAGCACACCATCGGGCTGGCGCAGACGCTCGCGACCGAGGCCCACTTCGACGAGGCCGAGCGGACGCTCGCAGAGCTGGCCGCCCGCGACGACATGACGACGACGATCCGCGCGACGATCGCCGAGCGACGCGGCGATGTCGCGCTCGCCAACGGCGCGTACGCCCGGGCTGCCACCGCCTACGCCGAGGCGCTCGCGCTGCCGCAATCCGACCAGCGCGTGCGCGTGCTGCAGCTGCGCGCGCTGGGGGCCGCACGGCCGGAGCTCGCGCAGCTCGTGCTCGACTACTTCGCACCGTTCGATCGCGACGACGACGGCATCGTGAAGGTCGTGACCTCGACGTGGGCGGCCACCGAGCTCACGCGGATCCCCGACGCGGCGGCGCTCGGACACTACCTGCTCGGCCGCCAGCTGCTCAACGCCGAGCGTCCGGCTGCCGCCGACGTCGAGCTCGCACGTGCGCTCGCCGACGGCGGTGCCGGCCTGCCCACGCCCGAGTTCGTGCGAGCGGCCCGCGCCGCGCGGCTCGAGTCGTCGCTGCAGATCGGCGAGTTCGCCACCGCGCGCAGGGTGCTCGCGGCGCTCGAGGCCGAGGCCGACCTGCCTCGCGGCTACGCCTCCGACTGGCAGCAGTGGCGCGAGCGCATCGCGTTCTTCGAGGCCTACGCCGCCGCAGCCCCCTGACGTCGGACGCGGCCGCACGCGGTGCTACCCTCGGCCGCCCGCGCACGCGCGGTCACGAGGAGCACCGCAGACGATGGCCGACTTCACCCTCACCTACTTCGACTTTCCTGGCTCGCGCGGCGAAGAGTGTCGCCTGGCGCTCGCGCTCGCCGGTGTCGCGTTCGATGACGATCGCGTGCCGGGTGCCACGTGGGCCGAACGCAAGCTCGAGATGCCGTTCGGCGCCATGCCGGTGCTGACCGAGGCCGGCAAGGGTCGGCTGTCGCAGACCAACGCGATCCTGGTCTATCTCGGCCGCCGCTTCGACCTCCACCCCAGCGACCCGTGGCTGGCCGCCAAGCACGAGGAGCTGATGTGCGCGTGCGAGGAGCTGCGCGGCGCGGTCGGACTCACGTTGCGCGTGACGGAGCCCGGCGAGCGTCAGGCCAAGCGCGAAGAGCTGGCACGCACGACGATCCCCACCTGGGGCGCCAACATGCGGCGGCTCTTCACGCCGGGGCCGTTCGTCGGTGGCAGCAAGCTGCACGTGGTCGACCTCAAGATCTTCATGCTGCTCAAGTGGTTCAAGAGCGGCGTGCTCGATCACATCCCGGCGACCGTGCTCGACGATGCACCGGAGCTGGTCGCCGTCCACGACGCGGTGCGCGATCATCCGCTGGTGGCGGCGCGCTACCGCTAGTCGCTCCCACGGGCGGCGCCGCTGCAGCTCGGCCGCCGGCCGCCGTCAGCGGCAGTGTTCGGCGAGCGCCCGCTGGGCTGCCGCGCAGAACTTCTTGTGGGCACGCTGGGCGTACTTGCCGTCGACCGACGCGCGCAGCTGCTCGCAGTCCTTCACGCCGAAGTCGGTGCTGAACAACGCGTCGCCCTTGGCGCGGCACCAGCCGCTGCGATCGCGCGAGGCCATGCAGCGCCCGACCACCACGGGGGCCTCGTTCTCGCACCACGTGCCGAGACCGGGGCAGCCCATCGCCCACTCGACTCCGAACGCCACGCAGGCCTCGGGGCCGAGCTCGGCGCTCGTCCATGGCACCACCGCATCGGCGAGGGTCTGCTCGCGGTAGTCACGGAAGCGGCGCTGCTGGCGGACCGTGGTGACGCCGAACACCGCGCTCAACGCCACCACCACGACTGCGAGGCCGAGCAGCAACCGTCGCGCGCTGCGACGCGGCGTGGGGGCCGGGAGGTCCATCGACGTCGGCGATACTATGCCTTCGCGCGGGCCAGCGCGACCCGTGCCCCGCGCCGGCTACAGCCCGCGGGTGATCCGCCAGGCACGACCGTCGCGCACCAGCTCGAACAGCGCGTGGTCCTGCTTGCGCGTGTGGTAGCCGTCGACCTTCACGGCGCCGGCCTCGTCGACCACGGGCTGCAGGCGAAAGCTCGCATCGATCCACACGCGCACGCTCGCGCGATCCTTGAGCACGTCGATCTCGAGGTAGTCGATGGTGAAGCGCACCGACTCGAGCTGGGCCATGCGCTCGCGCAGCAGCGGCCCCAGCTCGGTGTACTCGACGTCGTCGCCGGGATCGTCGGTGCCCGCGGTGTCGTAGTAGGTCGGGTGGGCCGTCGCCAGCACGCCGGCGGCGTCGCGCCGCACGAACGCGGTCCGGTAGCGCTCGAGCACCGCGAGGATGTCGCGGTTCTCGGAGGTGTCCGGGATCTCGGTGCCGGGGATCGTCGGCTCCTTCTTGCAGGCGACGACGGACGTAGCGAGCGCGGACAGGCAGAGGGCGAACGTGACGGGTCGCAGTCGCATGGTCCTGGCAATTCGGCGGGCGGGTCGGGGAGCTCGGGGCCAGTCCGCCACGCGGCCAAGCCATACCGTCTCCACGGCACCGTCTGCAAGCGTCGGACACCGCGAAGGCGGCCCCTAAATCCCGGCAATTCCGTGACCGGCACGCGCGCAGACGGCGGGGTGCGCGTGCCATTTTGGCAGTCACGCGCCGTGGCGACTGCCATGGCGTCCGCGCGGGGCGTCGCGTCGACCGGCGAGCCTCGCTATCATGTCGCGACATGACGGCGGACGCACGGCTGCATCCCCGCTACAGCCTCGACGCCCACGCCGACGTGATCGGCGAGGAGGTCGTGCTGTGTCGACCGCTGGTCGACATCAGCCTCGGGGGCTGTCGCTTCGCCGGGCCCGGCTGGGAAGATCCGGGGGCCGACGTCCAGCTGGTGCTCACGTTCCCGTCGCTGAAGGTCAACCTGCCGCTGTCGGGCATGGTCGTCCGCGCGACGGAGCGGGACATGGGTGTCCGCTTCCACAATCTCACGGACGAGCAGAAGTGGGCGCTGCGCAAGCACATCCGCGATCTGCAGACGCAGGCCACCGGCGAATGACCACTCCACTGTCGCCCGATCAATCCCGACGCGTCGAACAGTTCGCACCCCGCGTGCCCAACATGGCGCGACGCGTGGCCGCGAGCGCCTCGCATGCCTCGGTCGACGAGCTCGCGAGTGCCGGCTACGAGGGCCTGGTGCGCGCGGCGCAGCGCTACGATCCGGGCACCGGGGTGCCGTTCGCCGCATTCGCGTTCCATCGCGTGCGCGGTGCGATGCTCGACGCGGCCCGGGCCGCAGCCCCAGCCGCCCGTCGACGCTCGCGCGCGATGAAGGCGCTGCAGGCCACGCAGGCGTTGCTCGAAGAGGCCGAGTCGCGACAACCCTCGCCCAACACCGGCGATCCCCGGACGCTGCGCGAGCGCGTCGAGGCGGCCTCGGCCCTGGTCGCGCAGGCCACCACCGCGGTGCTGATGTCGCGGCTGCCTCCGGTCGATCCGGAGCTGGTCGGCGACGGCGCGGAGGCGGTCGACGCCGCGGTCGATCGCCAGCTCCGCTTCGAGCGCCTGCGCCAGGTCGTCGCTGGCCGCAACGACGCCGATCGTGCGCTCATCGAGGCGCTCTACGATCGCGGCTTGACGATGCAGGAGTACGCGGCCGAGCTCGGCACCAGCACGAGCACGGTGTCACGGCACCACACGCGCCTGGTTGCGCAGCTGTTCGAGTCGCTGCGCGACGACCCCCTGCTCGCGCCCGAGATCGTGCCCGCGACGGCGACTGCCCAGCGCGCGCCGCTGCAGGCCGAGGCGACGGTGCCCCGCGGCCGTGGCCCCCCGGGCAATCGGTCGGATACTTGACCGACGCGTGGTCTCGCACGGCAAGCTAGCCCGGCCGTGCTGCCAGGGTCCCCGTGGGCGCCTCGAGGGTGCCTGTCGTTTGCGCTGCCGCTGCTGGTGCTCGCGGCCTGCGGTTCGCGTGTGCCCGAGGAGCCGCGCGCCAAGGCGGTGGTGGATTCGCCCGGCGCTGCGGCGCCCGACAAGGCGCGACTGTTCGGCGATCCTACGCTGGTGCCCACCCGCGAGGGCGAGCGCGCCCGACTCGAGCTCGCCGCCGCCGGTGAGATCGCGGCGGCGATCGTCGCGACCGATCGCCTGCGTGGGATCCACGTCGACGTCGAGCTCGAGGCCGACGGCGCCCACGTCGTCGTCGCCGGTCGGCGTGCCCAGCCCGGCGACGCGACCGAGCCGGCGATCGCCGCGATCGCCGAGGCCGTGCTGGCTGCCCACGCACCGGTGCATCTGACGTTCGCGATCGCCGAGCCGTCGTCCGCACCGGCGTCGGACGCCGAGGACACGGCGCCTCCGCGGGCGCGCACCGCCGCGCTCGCGATCGCGGCGATGGGCCTGGGCGCGAGCCTCGCGGTGTTCCTCGATCGACTGTGGTGGCGACGCCGTCGCACCACGCGACGCGGACGCGCGCGCACGTAGCCGGTCGGCACCGCCGCGCTACGCTGCGACCCGCGGCTGCAGCCCGCGCACGACCTGCTCGGCGTAGCCGTGGTACTCGCCCAGCGCCGGCCCGAGGCCGTGCTCGAGCGCGAGCGTGAGCGCGGCGAGGTCGGCCCGGTCGAGCGCCAGCTGCACGCGATCGAGACATCCCAACACGCGGCGTCCGTAGTCCCCGAGCACGGCGCCGAGCGACGGTGCAGTGCCACCCAGCAGCTCCGACGACACCACCACGAAGGTGAGGAAGCGACCCAGCCGCGCGGCGGTCGAGTCGAACGCCGCGAGTGCGTCACCCACAGCACCGGCCCGCATCGCGAGGGCGATCTGCGAGCAGTCGGCGCTGAGGCTGGCTGCGAAAGCCCCCGCGGAGCTGGCGGTCCGCTGGGCGAGCTCGAGTGCGCCGTCGTGCATGCGCTTCCCATCGCCCCGCGCGGTCCGGAGCTTGAGCAGCCCGTCCGCGCCGGGGACGAACCCATCTGCGCCGGGGATGTGCGAAGCTCGCGGTCACCGTGGCACCCGCAACGCTCCGTCTGTCGCTCGGCCTCGTGCTCACCCTCGTCGGCGCCACCGCCCACGCCGACGAGAAGAACCCCGCGGTCGAAGCCTGCGCCAACAAGGCCGAGGGCGCGCCGTGCAGCGTCCAACAGGTGCACCAAGGCGGCGACGGCCACGCCCAGCTCGACACCGTCCCGGGCACGTGCCAGCCCGACGAGTGCTGTGCGCTCGACTACTCGAAGGGCTCGCCACCGCAGACCACCTGCGGGCCGTGCTTGGCCTGCAAGGCGGGCGGGCCGCCCCCGACCAAGGCCGATCCGAGCGGCGACGGCGGAGCCGCCGAGCCGCCGCGCACCTCCGATGCGGACGGCACACCGCCGGCGCAGGGCCCGAACAAGCGCGGCTGCGCCATCGATCCCGCGGGCGCCGACGGACCGTGGGCGACGGCACTTTGCATGCTCGTGGTCGCCGCAGTCACGACGCGAAAGCGCCCGCGAATCGCTTGACCCGCGGGCGCCACCCGAGCGAAGCACGGCCGCGAGCGGCCGCGCGAGACTAGCCGCAGCTCGCCTTGCCCTTGCCCTTCGTGAGGTCGTCGATCTGCGCGGTCGCAGCGTCGACCCAGTCCTGCGTCGCCGACGGATAGCCCGCGTGCGCGACGAGGTCGTAGCACTGGATCGCGAGGTCGCACTGGCCGCGCCCGGTGTACGCCAGGCCCGAGTAGAACAGCGCGTAGGCCACGAAGTCGTCCTCGGGGTAGTTGACGACGACGTCGTACCACTCGGTCAGCGCCTCGAAGTTCTGGCTCTCCATGTAGTAGCCGTAGCCGAGCCAGAAGCGCACCTCCGGCGTGCGGTCGTGCCCGGGGAACTTGGTGAGGAACGACGAGAACAGCGCACGACTGTCGACGTAGCTGCCGGCATCGAACGCCGCGTAGGCCTCATCGAACAGCGCATCGGCGGACTTGCCCTTGCCGGGATCCACCGCGGTTCCGTGATCGATGTTGGTCGGATCGAAGGTGAAGACGAAGGTCTCCGGCTCGGTGGCCTTGTACGGGCCCTTGGGCGTGAGGTCGAGACTCTTGCCGAGGTAGGTGGTCCAGCTGCGCTTGCCGTCGGCGCTCTCGGCCCACAGGCGCACCTCGCTGGCGAGTACCGAGCCCGCGCCGTCACCGAGCAGCGCCTCGGCGCCGTCGGCCACCGAGAACGCCAGCGCGTCGGCGCCGGTGCCTGGCTTCGCGGGGGTCCAGGTCTTCTTCGACTTGTACTGCAGGTGGACCGAGATCTTCTCGCCGGTCTTGTTGCGGACACTGATGCCGCGGACGTTGAAGTTCTGCACCTTCGGCTCGGGCTTGTCGGGCTCGACCACCGCCCACGCCGCCGAGCGCCCGATCGAGTTGGAGCCGTACTTCACCCAGATGTAGCCATCCTCGCCCCACCACGTGTCCCACGAGTTGCGCACCAGCCACGCGCCGCGCTTGTCGTCCCAGCCAGCGATCACCACCGCGTGGTTCGGTTGGCCGGCCGCGCCCTCGTCGAACACACCGCCGGTGTACGCCATGAACGCCTCGGTGACGTAGACCGACGACGACACCGGGCCGTACTTGCACAGCGCCGCCTTGATCTCGTCGACCTCGGGCTGCAGCACGTTCTCGTTGACGAAGCCCCAGTTCGCGATCTTGTGGGTGGGCGCCAGCTTCGCGTTGCACTGGCCGTCGCGGTTGAGGTACGGCACCTCGGACTCGAGCGCCGCACCCTTGTCCTTCAGCCAGTCGTAGACCAGCGGAGTGTAGCCGCCGGCGCAGCTGCCGATGTCGCCGATGTCCTTGTTGCTCGCGCAGTCGACGATGTACTGCTCGGAGAAGTCGAGCTTGCCGTCGAAGCCATTGGCGATCGAGCTGGCGCCTTCGAAGACCGCCATCGTGGAGAACGCCCAGCAGCTGCCGCACGAGCCCTGCGAGCGCGGCGGCGCGAGGTACTCCTTCCAGCTCCACGCGGTCGAGGTCGGTGAGCACACCGCGTCGCCGACGGTGGGATCGACCGGTCGCTCCACGCGATCGGAGCTGTCGCCACCCTGCGCCGGCTGGACGATGGGACCACCGCCGGCGCCCTCGCGGTGGAGCGGCGTGATCGCCTTGGGCTTGCGCAGCGACATCTGCATGATGTTGGGCATCGCTCGCACGCCCCGCTTGGCCATCAGCGCCCGTGCGAGCGCGTTCTGACGGCGCATCAACGCCAGCTGCTCCGACGCACCCGGCTCCTTGAGGCCGGTGAGCTGCGACAGCGGCATGTCGAGCACCTTGGTGTAGCCGACCTTGAACGAGCGGTGCTTGCCCTTGATGAGCTTGCGCAGCGCCGCGAGCTTGTTGCGGACCGCGGTGGGCGCGGTCTTCTCGCGCTTCTCGAGCTCCGCGCGGTTCTTGATGGTGGTGAACGCCGACTTCGGCAGCTTGATCGGCGCTCGCTTCACCGGCGGACGCCCGCGCACGACCTTGGCCGCGGCACGCGGCGCGGGGTGGGCCCCCGGACGCGGCGGTGGCCCGAGCTTGCCGATGCGCGCCGCGATCGGCACGAACCCCGGCTTGGCCTTCGGGCCCGGCTTGCCCGACCCGGCGGCCTTGGCCGGCACACCGTGGGTGGTGACGCCGGCGCGCGGCGCGGGCGCGGCGACGGTGGTCGCGTCGAGCTCGCGATCGACGGCGAGCTCGCTCGCGCCATCGATGCCGTCGACATCCGCGTCGACATGACCCTCTTCATCGAGGGTCGAGAGCTGCAAGCCGAGCAACAACAGCGAGTGGATCAACATCGCGGGGGTCTCCAAGGGGCGGCGTCTTCGAGCACGGCACGCGTGCCCGACGTTGCGATCGGAATCGCATCCGACCGTACAACGTCGACGACAGCGGCGGAAGGTCATTTCATTCGCGGGTCCGTCGCGTGGCGCGATGGACCTATGCTCGCGTCATCGCGTACGGCCACCACCGACGCGCGCGGGGCCGCGATGCGACCGCGATCACAAGCGCGGGTGAACGGCCGCGTCAGTGCGTCCGCGGCCGGGCCGGCCGCTGCAGCTCGGGCAACGCAACGCTGCGCGCGGTCGCGCCCTTGGGTTCCCACACCGACTCGACGTACGCGAGGTTGCGGGCCCCTCGGGGATGCCGGGGGAGCCACCCGTGCGCGCCGACCATCGCGAGCCCGAGCACGATCCCGGCGAGCATCGACGACCACGTGCGAATCCCCGGCTCTATCACCCGCGCGAACACGAGCGCGAAGGTGACCACGGACAGCGCCAACAGGCCGATCAGGGGATCGTGCGTGCTGGCGCGACCGAACGCGAGCCACGGGCGTAGGCCGCCCTCGAGCAGCGGCAGCAGCAGCTCGGGCACCGGCGCGTCGACGTTGTCGACGTCGATGTGGGGCCACAGGTTCGCGGCCAGACCATCGACGACGATGCCGTACGTCACCAACGCGACCGCGATGGTGATCCACGGCGGACTGCGACGTAGCTGCGCGTAGCACTCGGCCCATCCGAGCACGAACGATGGCAACGCGAGCGCGAAGTACCGCGGCCCCACCCGCCAGCCGCCATCGAACGCGAGGCTGGCGTTCATCCACACGAACACGACGATGATGCCGATGTGCAGCTGCGCCTCGAAGCGCCGCGCGGGATCGCGGCCGGCCATGAGCAACCCCCAGCCGCCCAGCACGACCGCCGGCGCCCACCACAGCAGGCCGGCATCGACCGCAAAGAACTGCGCGTGCGTGGAGGTCCAGCTCGGCGCGGTGAGCCCCATGAGCCCCTGCCCGTGCGCGGCGGCGAAGTCGGCCACCGTCGCGTGCAGGTAGCCGGTCGACCACGGCGAGCCGAACACCCGCTGGTGGTACGTCGCCAGCATCGCCACCGGCACGACTGCACCGCCGAGCGCGGCGGCGGCCTCGAGCAGCCGCGTCCGCCGTTGCCACGGCTCGGCGCGCACGATCGCCAGCAGCAGCACCGCGCCGATCGGGATGCCGGCGAACGCAGCCATGTACTCGACGCCGATCGACGCGCCCGCGAGCGCACCGCCGAGCAGCAGCCATGGCCAGCGCCGCGGGTCCTCGCGCTCGCGCGCCCACGCGATCGCGAGGATGCCGGCGTGCAGGGCACAGGCCGCGAGCGCGTGCCCGTACAGCAGGTGCCCGTAGGCGATCGCGGGGTCGCGAGCGCCCATGTCAGCACCGCGGCCATCGCCGGGCCGAAGCCGAACACCGGCGCGTGCCGACGCCACAGAAGCCACGCCAGCGCCAGCGTCGGCAGCACGCCGGCGAACACCCGTGCCCAGAACGTCAGCGTGCGCAGGTCGAGCGCGTCTCCGTGCAGGGCCCGTGCGACGCGATATCCCGCCGCCGCCACGATCGTGGTGCCCGGCGGCTTGTTGGGGTACAGCCGCCCGTCGACGCCGCTGCGCGCGGTGTCGGGGCCAGCGTCGAGCCCCCGCGCTGCGACGCCGTCGATGGCCCACTCGTCGGCGTCGACCCACGCCATCGCCTGCATGAGCCGCGGGCGCTCGTTGGCGTTGCGAGTGCGCTCGAAGTACGGGAACTCCAGCGCCAACGCGAGCAGCAGCACGACCCACACACCGCCGGTCGCGGGCCACTGCAGCCACGACCGTGCGGGACGACTCACGACTCGCTGCCGGAGGGCAGGCTCTGCTGGGCCTTCATGCGCGCCTTGAGGGCCGCGAGCTCGTCGTCGACCTTGCTCTCGCCCGCGAGCTCGCTCAGCTTGGCGTCGATCTCGGCCTCCTTCACCTCGCTCGAGAGCTCGGCCTGGGCCTCGTTCAAGGTCTCGAGCGACGCGATGCGCTGCTCGATCTCGTCGAGCCGCGACAGCGTGCCGCCGTCGCCGATCGTGCCCGGCATCACGCCACGCTTGGCCGCACGTGCCTGCGCCATCAAGGAGCCGCGGCGCAGGTTCAAGGTCTTCAGCTTCTGCTTCGAGGTCGCGATGTGCCGCTGCATGGTCTCCACCAGCGTCGTCTGCTCGGCCAGCGCGGCGCGGGTGTCGGCGAGCTGCGCCGAGATGTCGGTCTTGCGGTGCAGCGCCTGACGTGCGAGGGACTCGTCGCCCAGACGCAGCGCGGTCTCGGCCCGCTTCTCCCACTCGCCCTCGTCCTTCGCGAGCTGCTCGACCTTGCGCTCCATCATCTTGCGGTCGACCACCGCTTGGTGGAGATCCTTCTCGGCGGTCTGGATCTGCGTCGCCAGGTCGTCGAGCATCAGCGCGACCTCCTGGCCGGGATCCGATACCGCATCGACGGCGCTCGTGAGCGTGCTGGAGATCGAGTTCTTGAGGCGGCTGAGCAGCCCCGGCTTGTTGTCGCTCATCGGCGGACGTCCTTCTCGCGGCAGGCGGGCGACGCGAGAGCGCTCGTGCGCGTCCTCGGCGTGTGCCAAGCGTACCAACTCGGGCGCGCGGCGCCAGCACCCGCGGCGGCCCCCACGATCCGCCGTGCGAGGCGGCAGCTCGGGCCGCGCCGGTGGTAGGCTCCGCCGGCGAAGCGACGCGCATGGGAATCACGGGATCGACCGCCGGGTTGGCCGGCCTGCGCGGACACGCGAACGCACGCGTGCAGCTCGAGCGTGCGCTGGCCCGCGGCACGCTGCACCACGCGATGCTGTTCGTCGGTCCGCGCGGCGTCGGCAAGGCCACGGCCGCGCGGGCGCTCGCGCAGGCGCTGCACTGCAGCGAGCAACCCGGCCGCGGCTGCGGCACCTGCAGCCCGTGTCGCCGCGTCGCCGCCGGCCTCCACGCTGGTGTCGAGTGGATCGAACCCGAGAGCCCCGGCGGCAAGATCAAGGTCGAGGCCGCACGCGAGCTGGCCAATCGCCTGCAGCAGGCGCCGTTCGAGGGGACCCACCACGTGGTCGTCATCGATCCCGCCGAGGCGCTCACGGATCAGGCCACCAACGCGCTGCTCAAGACCCTCGAGGAGCCCCGTGCGGGCGTGCACTTCGTGCTGGTGGCGCAGGCGCTCGATGGCATCTTGCCGACGATCCTCTCGCGCGCGGCGATCGTCCGCTTCGGTCGCCTCGGTGACGACGAGGTCGCGGCGATCCTCGCCGACGCGCTCGCCCGCGATGCCAGCGGCGCCGAGGTGCCCGAGGCACGCCGCGTGCTGGCGGTGCGACTGGCCGATGGCAGCGCCGGCGTGGCCATCGAGCTCGCGCTCGATGCCTCGCTCGACACCACCCACGCGCTGCTGCGCGAGGCATCGCGTGCGGCCCACGAGGGCCCGGCGGCGATCTTCGGTGGCGACGCGACGCCGCTGGGTCGCGCGTGGTCCGAGGCCACCGCTGGCCCCACCACCGGCAAGCCCGCGCGCGAGCGCCAGGCGGTCGGCCGCGTCGCGGAGCTGTGGCTGCTCGACCTGCGCGAGCGCATCCGCGGCCACGCGGGCGTGCCGGGGGTCGCGGCCGCCGGCCGCGATCGCCACGGGCTGGCCCGCGCTGCGGATGCCCTGTTGCAGCTGCAGACGCGACTCGATCGCAACGCCAACGCCAAGCTGTCGTTCGAGCAGACCCTGCTCGAGCTCGGGGCCGCCGCGGGGCCGCCATGATCGGCCCCGAGATGACGCTGGCAGCCGCGCTGCGCGACGCCGCCCACCAAGACGGCGCGGTGCGGATCGCGGGGCTGCGCAACCTCGCGCCGGCGCTGCTGCTCGCGCTCGACCGCCCCGGCCCCGCGTGCGTCGACGACCGCGAGCACCCCGATGCCGCGGCCACGCGCGCACTGCTGCGGCGCGGCCTCGACGACGCGCTGCCCGATGCCCGCGGCTACGCAGCGATCGGCCTCGCGACCCTCGGCGCGACCGAGATCATCGAGGCCGTGACGCCGTGGCTGCAAGACGATCGCGAGCGCGACCACGCCGACGCGGTGTGGCTGCGCGAGGCCGGCGTGATCGCGCTGTCGTACGTCGGCGTCGCGATCGGCGAGCGCGACGCGGCCGCGCGCGAGCGCGTGCTGCTGCTGCTGCGCACCGCCTCGACCAGCTCGCGGCCCGAGCTGCGCGATCAAGCCGCGGTCGCGCGGGTCGAGCTCGACGACCCCGAGATCGAGACCGCACTGCGCGACGCACTCGCGCGCGCCCACGGCGACGAGCGCGAACCGATCGCCTACGCGCTGTCGCTCGCGCCCGCGCTCGGCCCGGCGACCCTCGACGCGCTCGCCGATGCGCTCGCGCAGGGCTCGGCCACCGACGCCGCGGCGCTCGAGCTGGCGTTGGTGCTGGCCGCCCATGCCCGCCCCGAGGCCACGCCGACCCTGGTCGCCGCGCTGACGCGCCGCTTCGATCGCGATCGTGCCCTCGAGGCGCTCGCCGCCGCGGGCGTGCCCGATCTCGCCGCGGCGCAGGCGACCGCGCGGCTGCTGCGGCCGTGGGTGCCGCCGGTCACGCGGGTGCGCGCCGCGTACGCGCTGTGCCGGATCGCCCCCGACGGATCCTCTCTGCGGGTCCGCGGGCAGCGCGGCCTCGCGTGGCTCGCGTGGCACCCGCGGGGCCTCGTGCGCGCCGCGGTGGCCGATGCCCATGCCGCGCTGGCAGCCCTGAAACGCCCCTAGAATGCCGGAACGGGCGCAGTGCGCCGAGCGCAGGCCGGGCCGGTGCATCGCCCTGCCGCCCGAGTCCCAGCGGGGCGATGCCGGGCCTTGACGCGCCGGGGTCCTTCCCCGATAGTCGGCCGCCCCAAACAGGGGATCGGAACGTCATGAATCTCCAGCCTGGCATGCTCGCGAAGAAACTCGGGATGACGCAGATCTTCCTCGAAGACGGCACCCGCGTTCCGGTCACCGTGCTCTCGGTGCGCGGCAACACCGTGCTCGCCCATCGAACGATCGAACGCGACGGCTACACCGCGCTGCAGGTCGCCTTCGATGAGCAGAAGCCGCACCGTCTCACCAAGGCCGACCTCGGCCGCTTCAAGCAGGCGAACGTCTCGCCCAAGAAGTTCGTGCGAGAGTTCCGCGTCGCCGCGGACGTGCTCGCGAAGTACCCCGTCGGCAGCGACATCCCAGCGGCGGTCTTCGCCGAGGGGCAGTTCGTCGACGTCTCCGGTACCACCAAGGGCAAGGGCTTCCAGGGCGGCATGCGCCGCCACAAGATCGGTGGCAAGCCCAACACCCACGGTACCCACGAGTACTTCCGTCACGGCGGCTCCATCGGCTGCCGCCTCACGCCCGGCCGCGTGCACCCCGGCAAGCGGATGCCCGGTCACCTCGGCGCCGACAACCAGACCATCCAGAACCTGCGCATCGCCAAGGTCCTCGCGGATGAGGGTGTGCTGCTGGTGCGGGGTGCGGTGCCCGGTGCGGCGAACGAGTACGTGACCGTGCACGTGGCCCGCAAGGTCGCGGCCCGCACGGCTGCCGGCAAGGCCTGAGGGGCCGCGCGGCGACTTCGTCCGCGCACCGACGTCGGTCGGGTGCGCGGCCTTGGAGCGATGAACCATGGCCCGACGCGGCAAGCTCGACGACCGCGACGCTCGCCACGACGGCGCCTACCGGCGCGCGAAGGCCTCGGGCTTCGCCGCGCGTGCGGTGTTCAAGCTCGAGGAGATCGACAAGCGCTTTCGCCTGCTGGCGCAGGGGCGTCGCGTGCTCGACCTCGGCTGCTGGCCGGGCTCGTGGATGCAGTACGCCGGCGAGCGGGTCGGCGGTGACGGTCTGGTGGTCGGCTACGATCTGCGGCCCTGCACCATCGCGCTGCCGTCGTGGGTCCATCCCCGCCAGGGCGATGTGACCACGCTCGACACCGCCGCGCTGGTCGAGGAGTTCGGGCGCTTCGACGTCGTCATCAGCGACATGGCGCCCCACACCACCGGCGACCGCACCAGCGATCAGTTCCACAGCGAAGAGCTGTGCCGGGTCGCGCTGCAGATCGCGACCCAGGTGCTGCGCGCCGGCGGGCACTTCGCGGCCAAGGTGTTCCAGGGCGGCGGCTTCCCGGCGCTGCTCAAGGAGACACGCGAGGCGTTCGCCGAGTCGAAG